>JAZUOC010000249.1:0-10329 GCA_045604465.1 Acutalibacteraceae bacterium | reverse complement strand
AATGATTTTGCGAACACATTTTCAAAATTTCGAGGAGTGATCAAATGAAAAGTATAAAAACAGCAAGTGATGAATTTATACAAGTCATCCAATCTACAAAAAATTTATCCGATAAAACGTTAACAGCTTACCGTTCGGATTTAAAAGATTTTCAGGTGTTTCTGCAAGACAATCAGCTTGTCGACGCAGTTATCCTGAAATATGTGCAAGTGTTATCTAAAGAGCGAGGGCTCAAAGACAACACAATTTGCCGAAAGTTAATTACGTTGAAAATGTTCTTCAGCTTTCTTTATGAGCAAGGTTATACTGATATAAATTACTATCAGAATCACCATTTCCGATATAAAAAAGAACGAAGACTTCCAAAAACATTGGCAGTTAAAGAAACATCAAAGCTACTCACATATTTAAGTAACTGTACCGAAAGAGAAACAACTGTTTTTGATTCTTGGAAGAATTACCGTAACCTTGCTTTAATTGATGTTTTAATCAGTACAGGCATTAGAATCGCAGAGGCTTCAAGCATCTCTCTTAGTGATGTAATTTACTCCGAACGGACAATTCTCATTCACGGCAAGGGGCGAAAACAGCGACTAATTTACATATCTTGTAATGACACTTGGAATAATCTTACGAAATGGCTGAAAATCCGCAAAAGCAGACCAACAAATACAGATAAAATATTTGTAAACCGTTTTGGTGAACAACTAAGTATTCACGGTATTGAATACATCTATAATTCTACGAAAAGAGCTTGCGGAATTAACGAAAAATCGACACCGCACTACTTGCGGCATACATTTGCTACAAATCTCCTTGCGAACGGTGCTGACTTGCGTTCAGTTCAGGAAATTCTCGGACACAGCAGTGTTGCAACAACAGAGATATACACTGAGGTAACAACCAAGAGAAAGAAGCAAGTACTTAATAAATATAACTATAGAAATAAACTGTAATTATATATAGATACATATACGCTAAAACTATCGCAAAACAAAGAACAATTCAATCTGTTCTGCAAAAACGCTTCATTTTTCAACAAAAACGCTTATTTTTCGAACTCCACCACAGCTTTCCTAAACGCACCTATCTTCCTTGACGAAGTATAAACCAGCTCTTCCTTATCCCCATATCTTACCTTAACAAAATCCTTTGTGACTTCCGCAACATAATGCAGGTTGACTATGTAGCTGTAGTGGGGTTGGGCGAAGGAGTTTTCGTCGAGGACGATTTTCCAATGCTCTATTGGGTGGTAGGTTTCGAGCTTTCTGTCCGTCAGGTACATCACGGACTTCCTGCCCTCAATGGCTATGTACACAATCTCGTGGGGATAGACAATGCAAATGTCCTTACTGCAGGTGGTCACGGGGATGCCGGGTGAGAAGTCGCAGTTTCCGTTGTCGTTTACGGGTACAAACAAGCCGTCGCAGCCGTAATATGTAATTGGGATGCACGCCAGATCGTTATCTGACAGTAGCTCCGTTATTTCCTCTTTGGTTTTTGGTTGTCCGATTTCTTTTACTTCCATAGTTACTTTTCCTTAAAATAAAATTTGTCTTATATAGATAAAATGCCGTTAAACGGAAAAAGTAACACCATTTTTCAAAAAAATATCGAACTTTGTCGAATTGCACAATGAAGACTACCTATGGATTATGCACTATAACAACAAAAGCCACCGGGTCAAGGTGGCTTTTATCATAGTTAAATATTAGTTTGTGGTTTTAATTCACCGTTATTCCAAATGTAAACTACGCCTTTTTTTACCGTCCACTCTGCTTCAGGTTCAATCAGACTTGCATCTACAACTTTCAAATTTTCATCTATCACCCAAACTATGTTGTTTTCATCTTTGAAATATGCTCTGTTATTCTCTATCTGAAGACTGTTCAGTGCAGAAAATTTCGCTCCATATATTTCTATCTCTTTAATAAAATTACCATCAAGGTCGCAAACGGAAATATTATCACCGAGCGACGGAATAACAAACAGATTGCTTTGTGTTACAAAGAAGGCGGATATACCACAAAAGGGTAAATTGTATGTTTTCTTTGTTTTACTATCATAAACCCACAAATTATCATCCGCATCAGTAAAGAAAACTTTTCGGTTTGAAATGCAGTATCTGATTGCACGGCTATCAATATTCAAGTCAACATCCTGTACTTTGGTATTGTTAAGCAGCAACTCAACTATATTGCTTTGTGTTAATATGTGTTCACCGTTTACACAGTAACCTGACAAACCACCTGAAACATTGCTTGTAGGTGCATAAAAGTTCAGTATTTCATCAAGGCCGAGAAAGGCATCAAAATTAGTAAGGCTTACATCTCTATACACAATTTCGTTCCTACCTGTTTTAATAAAGTATCTGTAAATCCTTGTACCATTTGAAACACCATAGGCATTTGAAAAAGAATTTATATAATAATAAAATGAATTATCATCCGCTGAAATAAGGCTATATATGCGGCTATGCTCGTTCTGAATTTCATCAACTGCATTTTTCTGAACTTTGTAAATCTGTGTACCATTTTCATTTGTTTCTATCAGATTTATAGTTTTTGATTCATCACCTAGAGTAATAAATGTGTCTCCTATAGAAAGCATGTCAGTTGAAGTCAGATAATTAAACACGGTATCTTCGTTGATTTTAACGCCATTATTAGCAAAGGCAAGTATACCAAAGCTTGACGCGAAAACTGTTGCTGCTATTAGAATTAGTATGACTACCTTTTTCTTCATCATCTCTCACCTCGTTTTTTTACATAGAAAAAGGCTACCGAAAATATCAGTGTTGCCGTTATCAGTGAAATTGGCAGTGCCCATTGTCCACTACTTACTGACAGCACAACAGTGCCGCCGTAGTCTTCACCTGAGAGCACAGAATCACCGAACAAAAATCCATTGGAAAGCATCAGCGAAATCGGTGAGAAATAGTAAATTTTCGGGGCTTTAAACACATATTGAGGTAGCAATATGGAAAGTACACCGCCCATAACGACCGTTACAGCACTATCAAACACATTGCCTAAAACAAAGCATAATGCCACAAATGCACCGTAACCTACAGCTTTTATTGTTACTGTAAGAATATAACCTTCCATCAGTGAAATATTGTAGCTTGTGTTTTCAAAAAGTGACAGGCTTTCAAGAGATGATGTGAAATCGTTAACAGAAAACTGAGCAATACCCACACACAAACGCATTGCATCTATCACAAATGAAAATAGTGTTATAAAAGAAACACCCAACAATAAGTCTTTCCTATATAAATTTTTACCGCCTTTTGGTGCAGTGTTTTTCATCAAGGTTATGTTGGTTTCATTTTCAGAAACGTAAGCACTTACAGCAAAAACTATACAGAGCAGTACCAAGAAAAAGTCTATCTTTTCTGAGCCGAAAATAAATGACCAAGCCTTTGCGTGTATGATCTCCCTGCCGGTCTTTGAAGAAAAGTATTCGTAATCTTCCTGAAATACAGAGACACCGAGACTTCCGAGTTTACTTTCTTGGAACAGTTCTTCAATAAGGTGATATTCTTCATTAGTTATTTTGCCTTTTCTAAGAAGCTCATTGCATTTACTTTTCCACTCATCCGGATTATTTATATACTCAAAATTAAGTGCCATAAGCTCTGCTTTTGCTTGTGTCAGCTCACCACTGTATGCGGCAACATATTTTTCATAAGCCTCTTTATCATAATCAGAGTTGAAATAATCTTCGCTTTGAGCTATGCACATAGCAAATTCTATAACAAGTACCCCTATAACAAATAAAAGAAAATACCGCTTTAAAAAAATCTTTTTTAGTTCCTGTTTAAGCATTATTTCTCCTCCTTTGGTAAAGGTGGCAAGAAAGTAACAGAAAAACTCCGCCGAAAATTAAAGTACCGATCAAAGAGAGAACATACATATATACAGGATAATTGAGTATATTTTCAATCCACAGAGTTTCAAACAGCCTAACGCTTATAAACATGGTGACCGGATTGAAATATCTTATTATACCGAAAAATCCGTCTGTAAAAAGGTTTATACCCATTAATGCAATAACGCTTAAAAAACCTGCTACAAAGGCCTGATAAGATTTTGAAAAGAACACAGAAAACAAAATAGCAATAACTCCCACAATAAAAGCTCCAAATATTTTCAAAAAAGAAATCAACATAAAGAATGAAACGATGTTTATATTAAGCGGTGAATACGCGAAGCTTTCAATAGCATATATGGGCAAAAGAAATCCGCTCGGTCTGCGGCAAACCCAGAATGCCAGTAAATCTGTGATGAAGAATATCGCACCGACAACAACGCAAAATGCAGCCAATGAAAGCAGCTTTGCCCAAAACAAATTCTTTTTTCCGTTTGGCGAACACTTTACAAGAGAAAGCATCTGTGTTTCTTTTTCTCCTGCAAAAAGATTGGATGCGCAGTAAACACTAAGAAGTAAGACAAACAATGCTGAAAGATGATAAGTCAGAAGATATTCAAATTCGTTTATTCTGTAATATTCCGATATATCCCTTTGACCATAAGTCTTCTCTATTAAGTCGGCAGTTCTTATGCTATATGTATCGCCATGGGTTTCTGCTTGTATTATTATTTCGCTGTTCTTATTAAGTAATGGGTTTATTATACTGTCGGAGTATGTATACAGTCTTTGCATTTCATCAATTATTTCTTTTGAATAGACCATATCTGTATAAGCCAGTGGGAAATAAAGATTTATGCTTTCCTGTGTCTTACCCTCAGATATTTCTAAGGCGATACTACTATGATTTTTCAGCTTTTCAAGTTTTTCTGCTGTGATATTTCCCATATAATCTTTGTCCATTTGCAGTTTAATTACATCTGTTTCTGCAACAGCATCTTCAGTAAGCATAGTTTCTTTTGGTGTTACAAGCAAATCATAGTTAAAATATATATTAACCACATTTACAAACAACAAAAGCACTATAAAAAACAATAAATATCTTTGATGAATAAGTTTTTTTAATTCAAATAAAATCAGTTTTCCCATAGTGTCACCTGCCTATGGAGTGATAGAGAAATACATCCTCTAAATTAGGATAAAGCTGTATTGCTTCTGCGCAAGGTTTTTCATCGCTTACAACACGCAGAACATATTTATCTTTCTCACTGAAAATATTGCTTATCTTATATTTTTTTACATAGTCTTCCATTTCGTTTGTTTTAGCCTCTACTCGCCATACCTTTTCTGAAATATCACTTGTAAGTTTTTCGGGAGAACCTGAAGATACCACCTGACCGCCGAAAAGCAAAACGACCTCGTTTGCTATGTATTCAATGTCAGACACAATGTGTGTTGCTACAATTACAGTACGATTTTGGGCGATTTCAGATAAGAGATTTCTAAGGCGTATTCTTTCAATGGGATCGAGTCCTGCAGTAGGTTCATCAAGTATTATTACCTCAGGCTCTCCCAAAAGTGTTTGTGCAAGACCTACACGGCGAAGCATACCGCCTGAAAATGTACCGACCTTTCTATCTCTGTGCTCAGTAAGATTTACAAACTCCAAAAGTTCATTTATCCGCTTTTTGTTGTTACCTTTAATGCCTTTTAGTGCAGACATATACTCAAGAAATTCATAAGCAGTATAGTTTTTATAATATCCGGGGTACTGCGGTAAAAAACCGAGCTTTGAAAGAAAGACGCTGTCCTTATCAGTTGTGTTTTTACAGTTATACTTTATTTCTCCCTCACTCGCATCAAGAAGTCCCACCATAATACTCATCAATGTAGTTTTTCCTGCTCCGTTGGGACCAAGTAATCCATAGATGCCCTTATCAAAATTGAGATTTATACCGTGAAGTATCTCTTTTTTGCCAAAGCTCTTTTTTACATTACATATTTCAATAGCCATATTACACCTCAATAATTTATTGCGGCTATGCCGAATTCGCTTCCATTTTGAATGGCAATATAAACGAATGAGTTTTCGGTATCGATGCAGACAATATTTTCTGTGACATTTACAGCATAAGCAACCTCAAATTCACTTAAAAGATGTCCCGTTTTTACATCGTATAGCCTGAATGTGCCGATTTTATCAAATGTCAAAAGAACCTTTCCGTCTTCGCTGACCTTTGCCCAATAGCTTTCCGTTTTAGTTTTAAGAGTAACATCTGCATCTTTTCCTGTTTGCAGATTCAAAACTGTTACTGAGGGGCTTACTTCCTGATTATCATTGTAATTATAAATAACTGCATAATTGCCGTTTGAGGTACATCTTTTATATGAACCGTAAGACCACTTTTTCTGAACAGTTCCGTTTAAAGAGCAAAGTTCAACAACCGTACTGCCGTCCTCGGTATAATAGGTAAGATATGAATCTTCAGAACAACCAACAAAGTGTCGAAGCATTGTATCATCATATACAAATCTTTCTTTTTCACTATTTTTGAGATTTACTTTATAAGGGGTATTTTCTGTTCCGTAAATCTCGTTGTAAAAAAGGCTTTCTCCGTCGGAATTCCAGCAAAAGAATGTATTTAAAAGTTCACTGCCTGAAAATGCACTTTCTTTAATTTGCGTATACTCTTTATTTCTCATTTCATCGGATAAATCAGCTGTATCTGTTGCAAAATCAGGATAATAAGCTTTCATATACTCTTCAAAATACTTATCAGCTGAAAAGCCCGTGTTAAAAACAAATGAATTTTGGAGAGTACCATCAAAAGAATAATCATAAACCACAGCGTTTTCCGAAAGTGTATTTTCTGCTGCAAAGAAATGACCGCTTGCAGTATGGTAATATTTTACTTTGTCCGGAAGTGTGCACCGTTCCACAAGTTTTTTCTTGCTTGTATCATAAAAAACAGCACAGTTTTTTATATATTCATTGTTTTCATCAAAGTCTGCAGTAACACAGCAGATAATACTTTTGCTGACTTTTCCAATGTAAAGTATTGTTTTGTTATCGAGTATTTCTGTAAGCTCTACACTTGATTCGTCAAGAACAACGGTTTTTAGAGTATGCTTTTCTTCGGTAGTATAAATCAAAGTTTCTTCGCTGTCCGGTGAAATATCAATATTTAGAATTATAAATATAGCAAAGGATAGCACACCGAAAACAAGTGCGATAGAAAGAGTTAATGCTTTCTTGAAATTCATTTCAGTTCACCTCTTTGCTATTTTTTTCGACAATAAAGAAATGTGTATTAGTTTTATCCGCATAAATATAGGTGTTGTCAGTCATAGGCAGTTCACCGTCATTTTTACTGAATAAAACCACATAAGCATGATTGTTTTCACCGAGAGCTGAAATATCCACCGGTAAAGTAATTCTCGTAACTGATTTTGACTCAACTGCAAAATCCACATATATGCTCCCGTCAGAAAGTTGAACAAGCTGATGATTAACAAAAAGCGCGGCTCTGTATTCGTCAGACTTTCCAAAAACTTCAAGGGTTATCTCCGCTGTTTTATCGTCAGAGGCACGAAGCACTTCTGCACCTTTTTCGAGAGTTTCCCTATCTGTATAAATTAAAAACTTATAGTTAGTTTTAAAGGGGTCAAGCTCTGTTTCGGAGAACATTGATTTATAAAATTCTGTTATCTCTGCTTGTTCGGTTTTAAGCGTGGCTCCAATTTGCTGTGTAGGTGCATCAGTTTTCATTTTAAGAACAACACCACTGCTGGCATTATAAGCATGATAAATGTAAAGTCCGTAGCTATCTTTTGTTCCGTTATATGTGTTCTCATAAGACGGCATAACCATTGTTCCCACAGCTATATTAAGTTCATCTCCGGCTTTTCCGGTATTGGGCGTAAATTCAAGAGAAAAACTTACACTTTCACTTTCACCTGCATTTATAGTGTGCATATATGCTTCATCGGTTGCTTTTCTGTCTTTACTTATTAATTTAAAAGCCTGATATATACCGTCAAGAACAAGAGTAACACCGCACTCCATTGCATCTCCGCCATTATCAAAAGTAAAGTCAATTTTCATTCTTCCACCGGTATATTCATAACATTCCGTGCCGTCAGAAAGTTTTACATATCCTGTACCACCTGCAAATGACTTGCCGTAGAAATAATTATTGTTTAATACTTTCTCTGTTTCTGACAGGGTTGTACTTTCGCTTTCAAAGAGATTTTCTTTTGTTATTTCTGTTGTTTCACTATTTTTGACAACAAAACCACAAGCCGTCAGCGAAAACAGTATCGCTACAGCCATAAAAACTGCTATTAACTTTTTCATATTATATTTTAACCGCGCTTTAATCTCATTTAGTTTTTGAATAAACAGCGTTCATTTCTCCACTGTCTTCAAAAGATATTTCAACCGTAAAACTGTCGGTTATTCCGTCATTATACTTTACGGTAAAGGTTATAATATCTTTTATCGAAGAAAGGGGAATATTGGGATCTTCATTAAGCATCTCAAACAGCTCACTGCTCCAATTCCAGAAAATGCACATGCCCTGTTCATTCTCGTTACGGTTGCCGTAAAGTTCAATATACTGTTTTGCAGGAATTACAAAATGTTTGCTTGCATATTCAGATTCGCCACCTAAAGAAGTACGGTCCAGTTCAATATCACCAATTCCGTCAAGGGTGATTTCTATTTCAGACAACCTATCGCAGTCGATACCGTTTATTGAAAAATCATTTATGCATCCGTACCGCAGAAGAATAGTTTCATTGTAATTGCTTGTAATTCTACGACTTCTGTTTTCTTCCGAATAAAGTTTCAGATCTTCACACATAGTTCTGAAAGTTTCTTCAGCGAAACCGGTTCGCTCCTCATCTGTAAGTGTTGAAACATCATACAACTGTAAAATACCCTTTACAGGTAACTCCATTGTTGTATTGCCTGAAACAGAAACGGTGTACGGCTCTCCGTCTTCGGCTGCAGATACCAACAAAAGACCAAAACTGTTATTGCTTTTGTGTGAAGTATCATCTGACCAAAACGGTAAAAATGTTACACTTCCGAATGCTGATACGACAAGAAGTACAACTGCAACAGCTACAGCAACTACTTTTCTCGGTACATATGAATTCCAAAAAGATACTTTAATACCGGGCTGCGATACTGACATATCTATCCCAGACACCGATAATATTTCATTTAAGTTGTCGGGTGTTTTTTTCTCTGCTTGTCTTTTAATTTCTCTTTTAATTTTACCGTACATCAAATTCACCATCTTCCTTCAGATATTTTTTTAGTTTTTTCATTGCGTTATTATATGACCAGAAAACACTCCCTTTCGGCAGATTCTTTTCACGGGCAATTTCAGTGAGAGTGAATCCGCATATAACATGGAGAATGACAATATCACGCTCTTTGTCGCTCAGGCATTCAAGCATTTGAATATAAATAAGTTCTTCATCTACCGGAGGACTGTCGCAGAAAAGTTCTTCAGCAACAAAATCAATAGGTACAGTGGGGTGCTGTTTTCGTAAGAAGTCCAATGTTTTGTTTTTAGCAATAGTATAAATCCACGCAGCTGCTTTACCTTTTGATTTATAGTTCCTGCTGTTTTTGATTACAGAAACAAAAGTTTCTTGCATAACATCTTCGGCATCAACTTCATTACCGAGCAATTGAAGAATATAAAAATATATAGGAGTACGCATTTTATCGTACAGTTCTGTTATTGCTTTAACATCACCGGTACCTATTCGTTTTAACAGTAAATCCGTTTCGTGATTTGTCATTTTTTCACCTCCTGTACCCGTTCACTTATATAAACGCTGAAAAAAGTCAAAGTATTGGGTTTTATAAATTATTTTTTGTCTTTTTTCTTTACACTAACAAAATTATCGGATAAAGTCTATGGATGTAATAAATTTTTAAGATTTGAAACAATTGTACACAAAAAGCAACGAGAAAAATCCCGTTGCTTTTTGTGTTGATATTAGTTTGTATAGATAAGCTCTGCACAAACAATTTCTCTTGCCCTTTGTTCAATATTACCCATACGGCTAACCCATTCCATTTGATTTTCTTCTTTCAGTTGCTCGGTAACACCTTCAGTCTCTTTCATCTGCTCAACAAGAGTATCAAACATACCCCGAGCCTGAGCTTCAACCTCTGCATAGTGCTGATACAGCTTGCCTTGAATAAGCAGGGAGCTAAAAAACACCTTCTTATGCTTTTCAAGATAGCTCTTGTGCATCATACCCCATTTACCGAGGGTGATACTTGCTTCTTCGGGTGGGAGTGTAAGGTTGGGGATAAGATAATCACCAACTTGACGGTATTGGATTCGGTTTGCGGTTGACATAAAAATAGCCTCCTTTAATTTTGTAGCTTCATTGTCCAAATTAAAGGAGGGCTTGTCGAATGTGTGGATT
>JAZUOC010000248.1:0-4578 GCA_045604465.1 Acutalibacteraceae bacterium | reverse complement strand
CCCTGGTATCAGCATGAGGAAATCGGCTATAACTACCGTATGAGTAATGTCATAGCAGGTGTTGTAAGGGGACAGCTTCCTTATCTCGAGGAGCATGTCGCGAGAAAAAGGGCGATTTATGAAAGATATAAGGAAGGCTTTAAGGATTTACCCGTAACCATGAATCCTTATGATGCAGAAACCATGGAACCTAACTTCTGGCTTTCCTGTATGATTATCGATGAGACTGCTATGTGTAAGCAGGTGAGAAGCGATAACGAATACTGCTACATTTCCGAAGCGGGCAAGACCTGTCCGGATGAAATTCTTGATACTCTTGAGAAATATAATGTGCAGGGCAGACCGAGCTGGAAGCCTATGCATATGCAGCCTGTTTACAGAATGCACGGCTTTGTAACGAGAGACGGTGACGGCAGAGGAAGAACCAACGCCTACATTTCCGGCAAGGGAACAGATGTTTCCGCTGATATATTCAGAAGAAGCCTCTGTCTGCCGAGTGATATTAAAATGACTGCACAGGAGCAGGATATCATTATTCAGATTATCAGAAGTTGTTTTGATTGAGGTACCTATGACTAAAAAGAAGAGTTTCTACGAAAAATACATAAAGCTTCCGCAGGATGTAATTATAGCGGCGACGGCACTGATTCTCCTCAGTCCCGTTATGCTTTTTGTTGCTTTTCTTGTCCGCGTTAAGCTCGGTTCACCTGTAATCTTCAAACAGGAAAGAGCAGGGAAAAACGGTAAACCCTACTATATGTATAAGTTCAGATCGATGTCTGATCTCAGAGACGAAAACGGAGAGCTTTTGCCTGACGAGCAGCGTCTCGGAAATTTCGGTAAACTGCTGAGAAGCACATCGCTCGATGAGCTTCCTTCTCTCTGGAATGTAGTTCGCTGTGAGGTGGGGTTAGTTGGTCCGCGAAGCCTTTACCTTCGTTATAACAGCAGATATAATGAGCGACAGGCACGCAGACTTGAGGTTCGTCCGGGTATTACCGGTCTTGCACAGGTGAATGGCAGAAATGCTATCAGCTGGGAAAAGAAGTTCGAATATGATGTTCAGTATGTAGATAATATTACTTTTCTGGGCGATTGGAAGATTATGTTTCAGACAGTAGGTAAGGTCTTTAAGCGTGAAGGCATCACTTCTGCTACATCGGTCACGATGGAAGAATTTATGGGAAGTGAAGCGGAGGCGGTTACATATGAATAAACTGATTATTATCGGTGCGGGCGGTCACGGAAAAGTAATCGCAGATAACGCACTTAAAAACGGATATACGGACATTTCCTTTATTGATGACAGTGTGACGGGCGATGTTATGGGCTTTCCCGTCGTGGGAACGGGCTCTGAAATCGATCGCTTTAATGATGCTGATACAGATTTTATCATCGGTATCGGAAGTAATGCAGTCCGTAAAGCAATCGCAAAAGAGCATCAGTTGAATTGGGTGTCAATTATTCATCCGTCGGCTCAGATTGCATTCAATGCAAAAATAGGTAAAGGTACGGCTGTTATGGCGAATGCCGTAATAAATGCCTGTGCATCGGTTGGTGAGCACTGTATAATAAACACGGCTGCAGTCATCGAGCACGATAATGTGATAGAAGATTATGCCCATATATCTCCTAATGCAGCTCTCGGAGGAACTGTCCGTATCGGTGAGCTCACACATATAGGGATAGGTGCGACGGTCAAAAATAACATAAATATATATTCTGAATGCATTGTCGGTGCAGGAGCAGTTGTGGTAAAGGATATAAATGAACCGGGAGTGCATATCGGTGTTCCGGCAATAAAGAAATAAGGTGTAGTATGGATATAGTTATAATAGCTCATTTCATAACTGAATTTGTTAAAGACGGAACAAGCCGTTTTGTATATATAGCAGAACAGTTAAGCCGGAATAACGATGTTGAGATTGTTACCTCCGGCTTTGATCATATTTCGAAAAAACAAAGAACAGACAGTAATTATGATCTGAAAACAAAAATAACACTTTTGGATGAGCCTTCATATCAGAAGAATGTTTCCCTTAAGCGGTTTTTGAGCCATAAGGCATTCGGTAAGCAGGTTAAGAAATATCTTGATTTAAGGAAAAAGCCTGATGTCATCTACTGTGCGGTGCCGTCCTTGGACTGTGCTTACTATGCTGCGGAGTACGCACGAAAGAATAAGGTAGAGTTTATCATTGATGTACAGGACTTATGGCCGGAAGCATTTAAGATGGTCTTAAACATTCCTGTTATAAGCGATATTATTTTTTATCCCATGAAACGCAGGGCGGATTATATATATTCCTGTGCCGATAAAATAGTCGGTGTTTCTGAATCATACTGCGAACGTGCGAAGAAGGTAAACCGAAAAAATGCAGAATGTGTTCCTGTTTTTCTCGGAACAAAGCTGGAGCTTTTTGACAGATATGCTTCGGAAAACAGAGTACAGCGCAGTGACGGTAAATTCATCATCGGTTATTGCGGTACATTAGGTCACAGCTATGACATTAAATGCGTATTGGATGCTATGCTTCAGTTACGCACACAGGGCTATGATAATATTTCGTTTCACATTATGGGCGATGGCCCTTTAAAGAGCGATTTCGAAAAATATGCCGCGGAAAATCAGTTGGATGCGGTATTTTACGGAAGGGTTCCCTATTCAGAAATGTGCGGCCTTCTGTCGTGCTGTGATGCTACGGTTAATCCGATAAGAAAAGGAACAGCTGCCTCCATAATCAATAAGCACGGCGATTATGCTGCTTCAGGGCTTCCGGTGATAAACACTCAGGAAACATCGGAATATCGCAGGCTGGTCAGCGACGGTAATTGCGGTATAAACTGTGATAATTCCGCACAGGTAGCGGAAGCGATTCTGTATCTGATGGAAAACGAAGAAGCCGCACTGACTATGGGAAGGAATTCCCGCAGGATAGCAGAAGAATACTTTGACAGAGCGTTATCTTACGAAAAAATATACAGATTGTTTGAGTAGTTGAGGTGGAAGGATGGCTACATTGAAAGAACATCAGGAGGTTTTGCTTGAGCTTCTGAAAGAGTTTGACCGTGTGTGCAAGGAAAATGATATTAAATATATGCTCTTTGCAGGCTCGGCCTTAGGTGCAGTTCGGCATAAGGGCTTCATTCCCTGGGATGATGACCTTGATATTGCTTTATTGCGGGAGGACTACGACAAACTGATGAAGGTTCCTGCTGAGGCGTGGGGAGCTTCATACTATATGCAGAAGGAGTATTCTGCTCATTGGCCTGTTCACTTTTCTAAATTACGGAAAAATAACACTACGTGTCTCGAAAAGTATCACCCTAAGGATACTCAGATACATCAGGGTATATATATCGATGTTTTTCCCATAGATAATGCATCTGATAATTCCTTTATAAGAAAAATACAGTTTTTGGCATCGAAGATAGTACAGGCGAAGTCCTTCCGACGCAGGGGATATGAAACTGCTTCAGCCTTAAAAAAGGCGGTTATGCTGTTATCGGCTGTATTGCCTCTTAAATTATTTCATAATATAGTTACATTACGGGGCAATAAAGCTTCGGAATCGGTACATTCATTTTTAGGCGGTTCAATCAGATACGGTAAAGGCATCTTTGAGAGAAAATGGATAACCGAAACGGTAACTGTTCAGTTTGAAGATATGTCGGTGCCTGTGTCGGCTCATTATGATGCTTTATTGACGAGGCAGTACGGCGACTATATGACTCTGCCGCCCGAAGAGGACAGGAAATGCAAGGTTCATGCGATTCTGGTTGATACGGAACGCAATTACACAGAATATGAGCATTACAGAGACGGGATGACCTTTGATGTTCTGACACGGAGCATCAGATAGTCTGACGGAAAATATATTGAAAAGGATGAGATAATATGAAAACGATTTCTGTAATAGGTCTCGGAAACCGCGGAACGGAGTATATGGGCTTTATAAAGGCCTTTCATTCTAAAAAAGCGAAGATAGTAGCTCTGTGCGATATAAGTCAGCAGGCTCTTGACGATATATCTCCTCAGTATAAAATCCCGAAGGAAATGCAGTTCAGCTCCACGGAAGCTTTTTTCGCCAGGGGCGTTATTTCCGATGCACTTATAATCAGTACACAGGATGCGAGCCACTTTGAAATAACCAGATCTGCCATCGAAACAGGCTACAAGTATATTCTGCTCGAAAAGCCTGTGAGCGGTGTAAAGAATGAATACAGGCTTCTGCGTGATATGGCTGAGGCGAACGGCGTAATTCTGATAATCTGCCACGTGCTGCGTTATTCTAACTATTACAGTAAAATTAAGGAGATTATCGAAAGCGGCAAGATAGGCGATATAGTTTCCGTAAATCACACGGAAAATGTCGGTTATTTCCACTTCGCACACAGCTTTGTAAGAGGTAACTGGAGAGACGAATTCACCTCTACTCCGTCCATTTTAGCCAAATGCTGTCACGATATAGATCTTATCTCTTGGTTTATCGACTCACCCTGTGTGTCAGTAAGCTCTGTAGGTGATGTGAAATATTTCCGCAAGGAGTATGCTCCTGAGGGTGCTGCAGACAGATGCCT
>JAZUOC010000247.1:0-2062 GCA_045604465.1 Acutalibacteraceae bacterium | reverse complement strand
CTATATTATGTGGTCATTAATTTATAAAATACAAGCGATTGTGTCAAGAATTGTTATTAGGTAATAATACACAAATAAAATCATTCAAAAACCCCATAAAATCGGCATTTATGGGAATATTATTTAATAAAAAAAGGCTTGACAATTTTAGTAAAGTAGTATAGAATGTTATAGGTTGCCGTCTTATGCGGACACTTTTATTGGAAGGAGAACAAAGATGTCTGTTTCTTATGCAAAAGGTGATTTTATAATCGGTGCTAAACAGGTTAAAAATGCCATTATTGCTGATAAAGTTTCTCAGATATTTATTGCGTCCGATTCCGACACTAAAATTATTTCACCCATCGTCGAGCTTTCACAAAAAAGCGGACTTCCTCTTTTCTATATTAACACAAGAAAAGAATTAGGTGAAATGTGTAAAATAGAAGTAAAAGCATCATGCGCAGCCACAATTAAACAAAATTAAGAAAGGAGTAACTCGATAATGCCTACATTTAATCAGTTGGTTAAGAGCGGAAGAAAAACATCAAAGAAAAAGTCAACGGCCCCTGCACTAAACAAGAGCCTGAATTCTTTGAAGAAGAAGACTACGGATAAGTCATCACCCCAGAAGCGTGGTGTATGTACTGCTGTAAGAACTGCTACACCCAAGAAGCCTAACTCAGCACTTAGAAAGATTGCCAGAGTTCGTCTTACAAACGGTATAGAGGTAACAGCTTACATTCCGGGTATCGGACACAATCTTCAGGAGCACAGTGTTGTTCTTATCAGAGGAGGTCGTGTACGTGATCTTCCGGGTACAAGATACCACATCATCAGAGGTACACTCGATACACAGGGTGTAAACGGCCGCTTACAGTCAAGAAGTAAGTACGGTGCAAAGAAGCCCAAGGCAGCTAAAAAATAATTTTGCCCAAGGCTGAGATTATATCACAAAGTGCATATACGAGTTATTTTAACATATAATCGATTGCACTGATACGGAATTTTGAAAGAATAAGTTCAGAGTACCTGTGATATTCATGAAAATGCGACAAAATCGCACATACTATGAAGGAGGGAAGTAAAGTGCCAAGAAGAGGTTTTACAGCAAAAAGAGAAGTTTTGCCTGATCCTATTTATAACGACGTAATCGTTACTAAGCTTATCAACAACATTATGCTTGATGGTAAGAAGGGCGTTGCTCAGAAAATCGTTTATGATGCTTTCGCTATCGTTAACGAGAAAACCGGCAAGGACGCTCTTGAAGCTTTCAAAGAGGCTATGGAAAATATTATGCCCGTTTTGGAAGTTAAGGCAAGACGTGTAGGTGGTGCCACATATCAGGTTCCCATGGAGGTTCGTCCCGAGAGACGCCAGACTTTGGGTCTGAGATGGCTTACACGCTACTCAAGAGAGAGAAACGAAAAGACCATGAAGGAAAGACTTGCAAACGAAATCATGGACGCTATCAACGGTGCAGGAAACTCAGTTAAGAAAAGAGAAGACACTCATAAGATGGCTGAGGCTAACAAGGCATTCGCACACTATCGTTGGTAATATACACACGATCCTTTGTGAAAGGAGGAAAATAATTTTATGGCTAAAAGAGAAGTTTCACTTGAAAATACAAGAAATATCGGTATCATGGCCCACATAGATGCCGGTAAAACAACAACTACTGAGAGAATTCTTTACTATACAGGCCGTATCCACAAGATGGGCGAGACTCATGACGGTGCAGGTACTATGGACTGGATGGCTCAGGAGCAGGAGCGTGGTATTACTATTACTTCAGCTGCTACAACATGCTTCTGGGAGAAAAAAGAAGGCTACAAAAAAGGAATCAGACACAGAATTAACATTATCGATACTCCCGGACACGTTGACTTCACGGTTGAGGTTCAGCGTTCACTAAAGGTTCTGGATGGTTCTGTTACTGTTATGTGTGCTAAGGGCGGTGTTGAGCCCCAGTCAGAGACAGTTTGGAGACAGGCTGATGACTATAAGGTTCCCAGAATGATCTATGTTAATAAGATGGATATTATGGGTGCTGATTTCTACAGAGTTGTTGAAATGGTTC
>JAZUOC010000246.1:0-3007 GCA_045604465.1 Acutalibacteraceae bacterium | reverse complement strand
ACGTCGGGTCGCTTTGCTCCGATTATATCCGTGTGAGATTTTATCTGTTATAAAGCGATATTCCGCCAAATTTATAAAATTAATTATAATTGACTCTTTACCTTTAATTTGCACTTTTCTCTGCGGAAATAACTTAAATTTATTCACAGTGATAAATCCGCGACCACCGTTCTGCACTCTGCGTTCAAAATCAGTCATTATTTGGTACAGAGCCTTATAATTTTAGTTTTATTACACATAAGGGTTCTGCTGTCGCTCGAGCCGCATCGTCACTGAAGCACTCCCGATGCGAGATGAAGCGAGGCGACGATGCGAAACAAAAGTAGGTCTTCGAAGCTGTAGAACAAAAACAAAAAAAAGCACGCCATTTCTGACGTGCTATGTCTGCAATTATAAATGCTTATTACTGCTCTACAGCGTAAACGCTTACCTTTTTACGGTCCTTGCCCATTCTTTCGAACTTAACCTTACCGTCGATAAGAGCGAAGAGAGTGTCATCCTTACCCTTGCCTACGTTGTTGCCGGGGTGGATGTGTGTGCCGCGCTGCTTAACAAGGATGTTACCTGCGAGAACGAACTGACCGTCTGCACGCTTAACACCAAGTCTCTTTGATTCAGAATCACGGCCGTTACGGGTAGAACCCATACCTTTTTTGTGAGCGAATAATTGAATGTTTATCTTAAGCATTTGTTACACCTCCGTAGTATTTTAAAGAGTTTTTTCTTCGCACAGAATGTATTCGTCATAATCCTGTGCCAGAGTGCTGATGTGAAGTTCAAGGCCCTGAAGAACTATTTCGGTTTTATCGTTCGTTTCCCTTACCGTCAGCCGAAGATAACCGTCTTCGACAGTGATGTCAGCCTTTGCACCGACAATTTCAGTAAGAGTGTTAGCCGCCATATAAACCGACGAGGAAACGGATGCACAGATCACATCGCTTCCCTCCTCAGCGTAGCCGCTGTGTCCCTTAACGGTAAAGCCTGAGATAAAGCCTTTGTTCTTAAAGAAGGTAGCCTTAATCATAATTAAGCGTTGATAGCTGCGATTTCAACCTTAGTGTAAGGCTGTCTGTGGCCCATCTTACGCTTTGCATTCTTCTTGCACTTGTAAGTGAAGACAACAATCTTCTTACCCTTACCGTTTTTGATTGCCTTTGCTGTTACGGTAGCACCGTCAACGTAGGGAGCACCAACCTTGATGCCGTCATCGCTGCCAACTGCGATAACCTTGTCAAAGGTAACCTCGGAGTCTGCTTCTACGTCAAGCTTTTCGATGAAGAGGGTATCGCCTGCTTCTACCTTATACTGCTTGCCGCCTGTTTCGATAATTGCGTACATAGTTTCTTTCCTTCCTTTATTATGGACTCGCTACTTTGGGGCAGATTAAATCTTTATGGCGCACAGAAATACGCCGCCCGTAATATGCGGTATGAATGAGTATAGCACAAGTGTCAAGCTTTGTCAACGATTTTATAAAAGTTTTTCCGCTATTTTTTAATCTTTTTTATAGGCATAATAAATATCCTCGGTGTATACATTATTTTCATCCTCACTGTGATGAGAATACCATACCTGTGCGAAAAAAGGATTCTTTTTCGCTATCTCATCATACCTCCAGGGCATAGGCATACATTCGGGGCACCAGTGTCCTCCCCTTAAAACAAGATTAGGAGACATAGTGAACTTGTGACCGTGAGCACATTTCCATTCCAGAGGCTCATACATATTCTCGCCCATCCTGAGGCTCGTACATTTACCGCCTCTGAAGGCCGCCGCCCTTTTCATATCTCTGATTTTAAGAGAGTGGAAATCCTTGCTTTCGTCATAGCCGTGGTCAAGATATTTCATATCCTCTTTATCCGGAATTATTATTTCGAAATCATCCCATTTTTCGGGTATTGCCTTATATTTCTCCAGAGAGCCGTAAAAGGCGGTGATTCTGTCCTTGATGCCGTTTGCCGTCCACGCCTGTGTGCCGTAAAGCGGAGTATTCGCCAAAGGCTCCATCATATTCTTCTTCAGAAGCTCTGGCGGAGCTATAGCCGAAAGCTTGTAGAAGGACGGTGCCTTAGCCGAAAGTCTTTTGAAATATTCCTTAACAGGCACATTCAGACGGAAATGGAGATAATCCTCCAGCACATCGGCATCCGTATACCACTGACCGTGAAAATTCTGCAGAATGAACCAGTTGGGCTGAAAAAGCTTTTTGGGTATATCCTCACCTGCCATACCGATGGCATTAAGGAGCATTACCTCGAATTCATAGTTGGTTATGCGGTAATCGGGTCCTGAGCTTATGTTATAAAATCTTCTCCAAAAATCCTCAGGAACCTTGTCGTTGCATACCTTGGCGCAGAGTCTTCCGCTGTCCTCCACCGTCACCCATTCGAGAACGCCGTTAATGGGAATGTGAAACATAATCGGATCCATATTTTTAAGTATATCCGGATAAAGGATTCCTGTCTGTCTGAGAGAAACCCAGTATTTAAGTCCTGATTCAGCGAGTATTCTTTCGGCTATAGTCTTGCTCAAGGCATAGTGGTCATAAACGCTTATCTGTATAGGGTCGCCTGTTCTGCCCCAGTGAGTGGGAATGTTTCTGTCCCCTGTCTGCGCCACAGTGCCTATGTAAACGACCTTTATACTGTCAGCGTTTTCCTGTGCCTTAACGGCTTTTACTATATTTTCCATAGCCGTGACATTAACCTTCAGTGTCTTTTTCGGGAAGTAATCTGCGGCAGGTGAAACCATTCCGCCCACATGAAGAACTATGTCACAGCCTTCCACACACTTAAGAACATCATCATAATTCACAAGATCACCGTAAACTACCCTTACAGATGGGTCATCGATATAGGGTTCGAGTTTCTCTAGCTTCTCTTTCTTTTCTCCCTCATATACCAGCAGAACTATATCATACATATGCTTTCTGTCGTAAAGCTCTTTAAAACCTGCAAAACCCATAGTACCTGTGGCACCTGTAAGGAATACTGTTTTCTTCATATTA
>JAZUOC010000245.1:0-13671 GCA_045604465.1 Acutalibacteraceae bacterium | reverse complement strand
AGGTAAGGGAGGGAAATATAAATGAGTCAGGTAAAAGTTAAAGAGAACGAGTCACTCGACAGCGCTCTCAGACGTTTTAAGAGACAGACTTCACGTGATGGTATCATTCAGGAAGTTCGTAAAAGAGAACACTATGAAAAGCCTTCAGTAGCAAGAAAAAAGAAGTCTGAAGCTGCTCGTAAGCGTAAATTTAAGTAATTGAATTGCAAAAATCACCCGAGGGCTTAACTTCGGGTGATTTTTTCATTATCTCATTAATAAAGGCTGGTAATACTATGATTAACAAACTTAAAGAATATCTTAAAGATAAAGGCAGAGCCGCACTTATTATGAGTGAGGAAAATATCTGTTATTTCACTTCCTTTCATTCATCGAACGGCTATCTTTTGGTAACAGGGGATAAAGCTTTCTTTCTCACTGACTCCCGTTACATCGAGGCTGCACAGAATAAGATAACATCCTGTGATGAAATTCTGCAGATCAAGTCCATGGAGTCGGAGCTTATGCCTCTTATTGAAAGCTTAGAGATTAAAGAGCTTGAGCTTGAGAATGAAAGAGTTACTGTTTCGAGGTATCAGAAAATCAGAGAGCTTGTCCCGACAGTTAATGTTACCTGTGACGGAAGTTTGGACAGTGCTGTCGATGACATCAGAATCAGAAAAAACGAAACAGAGGTAGCCAAGATAGTAAAGGCACAGCGTATAGCTGAAAGAGCCTTTGACTATATTTTAGGCTTTATTTCGACAGATAAAACAGAAAAAGAGGTTGCACTTGAGCTTGAATATTTTATGCTTAAAAACGGTGCTGACGGACTTTCCTTTGAGACTATCTGTGTCAGCGGTAAAAACAGCTCACTTCCTCACGGAGTTCCCACGGATAAAAAAATCGAAAAAGGGGACTTTATTACTATGGACTACGGTGCTACTACAGAGTTTTATCATTCGGATATGACCAGAACTGTAGCAGTAGGTGAGGTTTCTTCGAAGCAGATAGAGGTCTATGAAACCGTTCTTAAAGCGCAGATGGCAGGTATTGATGCCATTAAATCAGGTGTCAGCTGTAAAGATGTTGACGCTGTATCGAGAAAGATTATATCCGATGCAGGCTACGGTGAATATTTCGGTCACGGTCTCGGTCACGGTGTGGGTGTCGAGGTTCACGAGCTTCCCACACTCAATCCCTCGAGCAAGCACATACTTGAGGAAGGTCATATCGTAACTGTCGAACCCGGTATTTATCTTCCCGGTGAGTTTGGCGTAAGAATAGAGGATATGGCACTCGTAACTTCTGATGGCTGCAGAAATCTTACTGAATGTGAAAAGAAGCTTATAGTATTATAATTATTTATAAGGTGGTATATTATGCCTATGTATGAAAACAAAACCGAACAGGAAAAGGCTCTTTTAATCAGTGTTGATACAGGTGAATTTGATGCAGAGGCCTCCATTGACGAGCTTGAAGAGCTGACATATACCGCCGGAGCAGAGGTTGTCGGTAAGGTTATACAGAAAAAGGAAGCCCCTGAAAAGGCTACCTTTGTAGGTGTAGGCAAGCTTGCCGAGATTATCGCTTTCTGTCAGACCAATGATGTTGATCTTCTTATTTTTGACAGCGAGCTTTCACCCTCACAGCAGAGGAACCTTGAAAAGCTTACTAATGTAAGAGTTATCGACCGCACTATGCTTATTCTCGACATTTTTGCTATGAGAGCGAGAACGAGTGAAGGTAAATTACAGGTAGAGCTTGCACAGCTTAAATATCAGCTGCCACGACTTGCAGGGCAGGGTACTTCTCTTTCGAGACTCGGCGGCGGTATCGGTACGAGAGGTCCCGGTGAAACGAAGCTTGAAAGTGATAAAAGACATATCAGAAGAAGAATTCAGAAATTACAGGAAGAGCTGGAGCATCTCGAAAAGCGTCGTAACCAGATGCGTAAAAGAAGAGAAAAGGACGGTGTGCAGACAGTAGCTATTGTCGGCTACACTAATGCAGGGAAGTCTACTCTTATGAATGCACTTACTGATGCAGGCGTTCTCGCAGAAAACAAGCTTTTTGCTACTCTTGACCCTACATCACGTGGTTTAACACTTCCCGACGGCAGACAAGTAATGCTCGTTGATACGGTAGGTCTTATCCGCCGTCTGCCCCATAAATTAGTCGAGGCTTTTAAATCCACACTCGAAGAAGCGGCAACCGCTACAGTTATTCTCAATGTCTGCGATGCCTCTGATGAACACAGTGCAGAGCATCTCGAGGTTACTAAAAATCTTTTAGAGGAGCTCGGATGTGCCGGAAAGCCTGTTATTTCTGTAATGAATAAATGTGACCTTGTGGGCGACATTTACTCGATGCCCACCTTCGGCAAGACTGTTATGATTTCCGCTCTTGAAGGCAAAGGCTTCGATGAGCTTCTTAATGCTATTCTTAAAGAACTTCCGCCCACGAGAAGAAAGGCTGAATTTCTTCTGCCTTTTTCTGCAGGTGCTGTAGCGGCAAGAATCAGAAAAGAAGGTGTGGTTGAATATGAAGAGTACCGTGAGGACGGTCTTTATATGAAAGCCACTGTAGAAATCAGCTTAATCAATGAAATCAAGGAGTATCTTCTGTAACGGTCAGGTTGATGTCGTCTGCGTAAAAGGTGTGCATAAAGCCGCCTGATTCGTTAGAACATATGTCACCGCCGATGACTGTTCCTTCATATACTAAAATATTTCCGCGTATTATTCCGTCTGTGTTTTCATATCCCGGATAATTCAGAATGTTGTAGCTCCACATTTTTACTCTTGCACCCTTGTATTTTTCTAAATCGAGATTCTGACTGCGCTGAATATCGTTATACGTTTTGTAGGTTTCATCGAATTCCTCGGGAATGATAACCTCCTTTACCTGTGCGGGATTTTCATCGATTTCCCATCCGAACTGTGAAAAGAAGGTCATCCTTTCTTCGTGGGTTTCGGCACGCATTGAAAAATCTCCTGTGTTACTCGCCGGCAAGGCATTGTCTTTCACCACATAAATGATTCCGCCTACGGAAAGGATGCAGACGAGCAGAAAACATACCGCGCTTTTTATTGCTTTATCGGATTTTACGGAAAGAACAAACATATTTATATCCACCAATCATTATTTCTTTAATAAATTTATATGTTTGATTTGTAAAGTTAGAACTTATAAACCGTCTAAAGGATGTGCTATATGGATTTTATCCCTTTTAATTCACGAAATACTCTTCATAAAAGTAAATTCGGAGCCTTGAAGCAGGGCGAAACCATAGTTTTTAAGGTTATTATGCCTCGTTCCTTCGGAGTAAGCCGTGTTGATCTCGTTATAAAAAGTGACAAGGGCGATTACGAATATCTCCCTATGAAATGGCTTTCCATGGAAGGAGAGAATGAAGAGTGGTGGGCACTCGGTTATACTGCAAAGGAGCCCGATATTTATTTTTATCATTTTGAATATGATACTTCATGGGGCAGAAGTTTCATAAAACACAGCGGTAACTGCCTCGGAAAGGTATCTGCCGGTGATGAGGATTGGCAGCTTTCGGTTTACGGGAAGGATTTCTCTACCCCCGACTGGCTTAAGGGCGGTCTTTTCTATCAGATTTTTCCCGACAGATTTTACTTCTCGGGTAGGAAAAAGGAAGGCGTACCTGCAGACAGAAAGCTTCGCACTGATGTTTTCGGTGAGCCTGAGTGGAAACCTACACGTGAAGGAAAGGTTCTCAATAACGACTACTTTCAGGGGGATCTGAAGGGTATAGAAGAAAAGTTAGATTACATAGCTTCGCTCGGTGTAACCTGTCTTTATCTTAATCCGATTTTCGAGGCGCAGAGTAATCACCGTTACGATACCTCTGATTACAGCCGAATTGACCCTCTTCTCGGAACGGAAAAAGATCTTATTTCTCTTTGTGCGAAAGCAAAGGAAAAAGGTATATCCGTTATTTTAGACGGTGTATTCAGTCATACGGGTGATGACAGTATCTATTTTAATAAGTACGGGAGATATGATTCCGTAGGCGCTTATCAGTCTGAAGAATCTCCTTATTACAGTTGGTATAAGTTTATTAAGCATCCCAATAATTACCATTCCTGGTGGGGGATCAGTATTCTTCCCGAGGTTATCGAGGAATCGGAAGGCTTTCTTGATTTCATTACAGGTGAAAACGGTATAGCCAGAAGATGGCTTCGTACAGGTGTCAGAGGCTGGCGACTTGACGTAGCTGATGAGCTTCCCGATGTTTTTCTCGACAGGTTCAGAAAAGCCGTTAAGGAAGAAAATTCTGAGGCTCTTGTCCTGGGTGAAGTGTGGGAAGACGCTTCAAATAAATTCAGCTACGGTCTGAGAAGACGCTATTTCGGCGGAAAGCAGCTTGATTCCGTTATGAATTATCCCTTTGCCGATGCGATTATTTCCTTTATCAGAACAGGTAAGGTCGAAGGCTTTTCAGATAAGATTTTATCTATACTTGAAAATTATCCTAAATGTGTTGTTGATGTGCTTATGAATCACATCGGCACACATGACACTATGAGAGCCATAACACAGCTTGTGGGAGACAGCTGTGAGTACAGAGACAGATTCTGGCAGAGCAAAACCCATCTTTCGCCCGAACAGTACGTACTCGGTGTTAAGCTTCTGAAATTGGCTGCCGTTATTCAGTATACACTTCCCGGTGTGCCTTCTCTTTATTACGGCGACGAAGCGGGTATGGAGGGCTACAAGGACCCCTTTAACCGTTATTGCTATCCATGGGGCAGAGAAAACACAGAGCTTATTGAGTTTTACCGTTCCTTAGGTCAGGTAAGAAAAGACTGTTCCTGCCTTAAAGAGGGTGAATATACCACCGTGTCTGAGATGCTCGGATGTCTGGCTTATGAGAGAAGAGACGTAAAAGACAGTATATTGGTAATTGTAAACAGAAACGAACACGAAATTGATTATTATCTGCCGCAGCAGTGGTATAATTCAAGGGTAATTTTCGGTGACGGAATGCAGGGACAGAGTGTAAAGCTTTCTGCTCTTGATTTCATAATACTTAAAAAGGAGAATTGATATGAGTGACTGGACCGAAGTAAAAATCAGCGTAAATGCTGATGACATTGAAAAAGCAGGTGATATCGCTTCAATGGTGGTTCCTTACGGTATCTATATTGAGGATTACCGCGACCTTGAAGCGGAGGCTTGGGAAATAGCACATATTGATCTTATAGATGAAGATCTTCTTAAAAAAGACAGAACGAAGGCGATAGTACATATTTATATTTCTCCCGAGGAAAATCCGTCTGAAGCGGTTGCGTTCCTTCGCGAGCGTTTTACGGCTGAGGGTATTGAAAATGAAATCATTCTCAATGAATGTAAAAACGAGGATTGGGAGAACAACTGGAAGCAGTATTTCCACCCCATTCCTGTCGGTGAAAAGCTCCTTATCAGACCTACCTGGGAGGATGAATTTGATGCAGGAGACAGAAGGGTGCTTAACATCGAGCCGGGTCTCGCATTCGGTACAGGTACACACGAAACCACACGTCTCTGTCTTGAAACTCTGGAAAAGCATATAAAGGAAGACACTACTGTTCTTGACATCGGATGCGGAAGCGGTATTCTTTCCATAGCTGCACTTCTGTTAGGAGCTAAAGAGGTTACAGGCGTTGATATTGATGCTCTGGCAGTTAAAACCGCTCTCGAAAACGGTGAAGCAAATAATTTTTACCCGCCGCAGTATAATATTCTTCAGGGAAATCTTACTGATAAGGTAAGCGGAAAGTTCGATGTAGTAGTGGCTAATATTGTGGCTGATGTAATCATTCTTTTCTGTAAGGACGTAGCTTCCTTTATGAAGGACGGAGCCGTTTTCATTACATCCGGTATAATTGACACAAGAGAGCAGGATGTTATCGATGCTTTCGATAAGTACGACTTTAAAATCGAGGCAAGACATACCGAAGGCGGTTGGGTATGCTTCGAGTGCAGTAAGAAATGAGAAAAACAGGCGTTCAACCGATCTGTTCATATTAAAAAAGAGAACCGACATTTTTATCGGTTCTCTTTTGCTTTATGCCATTTTCTGTACTTCCTCGATGGGACCTCTGAAGCATTCTTCCTTAACAGGGATTTCACCGTTTACATTCTTGAGGAAGGAATTATACTTCATTCTCTTAAGGCTTACTGAAAGCTGGTATTTGGTAACGAGGTCGATTACCATTTCCTTCTTGTCACGGTTTGTTCTTGCCGTGATGTTTTCAAGGATGATTTCAGCAGAAGCTTTAGGTGATATTCCCTTAAGTGTAATTTCTGTTCTGCCCTTTGCTTTTTTAATTTCAGCTTTTACTTCTTTTCCGTTGACCTTTATGCTGATGTTACAGGCATCCTTTACATCCTCAAAGATAAGTGTGTAATTTCTTCTCGAAGGAACCGTTGAGCAGTTTCCTTCAGCAGGACAAATATTAAATTTAAGAGTCTTATCAGTTTCACTTACGGTGTATTTGGTAATTGCAAAGTTACCGTTTTTGAATTCGTTGCTGATACCGTCATCCTCATAAAGCTCGAAGGTGTTATTACCTCTGAAAATTCTGAGAATCATATCCTTCGGATTTTCGCTTGAATTGTCTCTGTCGTTTGCGGAAAGGGGAATAATGGCACCTTCTTTTGCCAAAACGGGAATACTTTCGATACCGCGGTACATAGTAATTTCCTGACCGCCGTTATAAATCGCACCTGTGTAAATGTCTGTCCATCTGCCTTCGGGAAGCCATGTCTTGACCGATGCAAGATTGGTCTTAGGATTAATCTTCTGCGTAATAGGTGCTACGAGAAGCTCCGAGCCGAAGAAGTACTGATTTTTAACCTTATAGGCTTCGGGTACTTCGGAATATTCGTAATACATAGGCTCACAGAGAGCGATACAGTGCTTATGCGTACGGTAGTTCATGGAGTAGAGATAGGGGATAAGAGCGTGACGCTGACGAAGACATTCCGTTGCGATGGTTTCAGCCTGGAAATTATGCTTCCAGGGCTCCTTGCCCATAAATTCATTACTCGTCGAATGGAGTCTCATGATAGGATTATAAAGACCGTACTGCACCCAGCGTGTATATAACTCATCGTCCTTACTGCCCATCATATGACCGCCGATATCGTGGCTCCACCATGTGTAGCCGATATTTGCAGCTGTGTTTGTGAAGTAGGGCTGGAAATCGAGGCTTTCCCAGGAAATATGTGTATCACCGGAGAAGCCGAGAGGGTATCTGTGAGAGCCTACCTCTGCGAAACGGGAAAGAATAAGAGGTCTCTTTTCGCCTGTTTCATTAGCGAGAGTGTGGTAGTGATTGAGAGCCCAGAGGGGATCGAGATTCTTAAGCTTCGTATTTTTTCCCTGCTGCCAGTCTATCCACCAGAAATCCACGCCGTCATTTTCATAGGGCTTATGAACGAGGTTAAAATATGCATCTACATATTTCGGATCGGTAATATCAAATTCTATTCTCTTTTTAGTGGCAGGGTCCACGCCCATAGCATTCGCTACATCCTCATACATATCCTCGAAGAAGCGGATGCCCTGAGCCGGATGAAGATTTACGGTAATTCTGAGGTTTTTATCCTTAAGCCACTTGAGGAAGCCTTTGTAATCGGGGAAAAGCTCTGTATTCCAGCTGTAGCCTGTCCAGCCGTCACCCTGGAAAATAAAGTCAGTGGTGTTGGGAATGAAGGATTTTTTACTGCCGACGATGTTACCGAAGCGCTCCTTGACATTTACCCAGTGCCAGTCCATATCTATGGTAGCTACGGTGAGCGGAATTTCCTTTTCGATGAATTTCTCCATTAGGTCGATATACTCCTGCTGAGTGTATGCCTTATATCTGCTCCACCAGTTACCCAGACAGTAACGGGGTACGAGAGGCACCTGTCCGCAGAGTTTGAAGAAGTCCTTGAGACATCCTCTGTAGTCGTGACCGTAAGCAAAATAGTATTCGTCCTTTGTCTTTTTTCTTTCGCTTATTGTACCGTCTTCGTTAAGAATCAGGCTCTTACTGTCATCGATAACAGCCACACCGTTAGTGGACATAAGTCCGTTACCTATTTCTCTTTCACCGTTTGCCATATCAAGTGTACGGTATGTACCCTTAAGATTTCCGCTTTCATATTCGGTGAGGTTTTTACCGCCCTTAAGTGAGATGCCTGTCATCTTTTTTAAGGCAGTATCATACTTGAAAATGGTTCGTGTAGTGATGATAATAACCTTGTCGCCGTCTTCTACGATGTTGAAGGCGGGTTTATCGAAGTTTCTGTTTATAACAGATTGGGTGGGTTCATCGGTAAAAATACCTTTTTTGTCGTATTCGACTCTCAGAAGTCTGGGTGTAAGAAGAGAGAATCTGACATTGTTTTTGATGAAGGTAAAGCTTTTGTCGGTTTTACTCTCTGACTTCCAGCCGAATGTTTTTACAAAATACTCCGTAGTGTTACTCATACTTTAACCCCTTTCGGTTTAATCTCTTATATGATACAGTATATTTAGCTTTATTTCAATCAACTTTAAAAACTTTGGGCAAAAGATACAAAAAGAGACATTAATTTTCTACATTGATAAAGAAAGATAATTCTTTTTATAGTTAAAAAAATTGTCTTAATATGTTATAATTATTAAAAATTATACATACGGAGGGTATATATGGATACCAAAAAATATGTTCCGAAAAAAGAAGTCACTGCCTATGCCGTAGCGGCACTCGGTCAAGGACTTGTCTACAGCTGTATGTCGAGTTACATAACCGACTACTATATGAGCGTTCTTAAGCTCAATGCGATGTTCGTTATTCTTCTGATGCTCTTTGCGAGAGTATGGGATGCTGTCAATGACCCGATGATGGGTATGATTATGGACAGAGTTTCCTTTAAAAAAGGCAGGATGAAGCCTTACCCTGTGGTTACAGCCATTCCTATTGCTATTCTCACGATTCTTATGTTCGTAAATCCCGGATTCGACACTAACAATAAAACTGTTTGGCTTTATGTGTTTACCGGAGCAGTTTACGTAATCTGGGGTATGGTCTATACCTCCAGTGACGTTCCTTTCTGGAGTATGCCGAATGTAATGACTCCCGATGCCAAGGAAAGAGGTAACCTTATTTCTTACGCTAAAACCGTCGGCGGTATCGGTTCAGCGGTTACGGTTGCTCTTCCCATTATTGTAGGCTTTGTAGTGGCTGATATGGATGTCGAAAAGGCAGGTATCGTTAAGTATGCTATTATGGCTGTTTCCATGTCTCTTATCGGTATGCCTCTTTTCGCTATGTCCTCCTTTAAGGTAAAGGAAAGAATTCAGCTTCCCAATGCTACAAAGAGAGCACCCGGTGAGCCTTCAGCCATTAAAAGAATTTTCACCTGTAAGCCTCTTGTTCTTGTAGTTGTTTCAGGTATGCTTTCCTTCGGCAGATATATGCTTCAGGCAGCTGCTCCTCATGTCGCACGTTATTCAGGCTTCTACATCGGTACAAAGCCCGAAACAGTAGAGCAGTATAATTCAAACATCTCTACCGTAGCTCTTGTTATTCAGGTGTGTGCAGCAGTAGGTATGTTCGGCGCTATGCTCTTCCTGCCGAAGCTTTATAAGAAATTTGAATACAAGCAGATTATGATTGTTTCCTGTATCGGCGGCTTCGTTGCCAGCTGCTTTACACTTATTATCGGATGGACTACAAAGAATCTTCTTCTCTGTATTCCTTTTATGCTTATTTCCAGCATTCCTCTCGGTGTTATCAATAATGTTTCTTTCGCGATGGTCTGTGACTGTCTCGACTTCATGGAGTGGAAGACAGGCTTCAGAGATACCGGTCTCGGCTCTGCCTGTCAGTCCTTTGTAAATAAAATCGGTAATGCGTTTGCTACTGTTATGATTATCGTAATGTATATGGTAGTAAACATCGACGTAAACCAGCTTAATGTAGGCTCGGGACAGCAGGTTGTCGATGCTATAAACAGTATGTCAAGCACACAGAACTTCGCTATGTTCTCTCTTGTTACCATTGTTCCCGGTATCAGCCTTCTTCTCTGTGCGATTCCTCTCTTCTTCTACGATCTGACAGGCGCTAAGAAGCAGAAGGTATTTGATGATCTTGCCGCTTTAAGAAAAGAGAGAGGCATAGAAATAGCTGAATAAAAAAATAAACGGAGGGGATATAATTATGTTGACTTATTTATCTTTAGGACTCGGTATGGTTTCTCTTATTGCGTTTTTGATAAAATGTAATAAGCAGAGAAGCGTAGGCGGTGTTTTCATTAAAAACATCACAAGCCTTTTCTTCCTTTTCACTGCTGCTACATCTGTTTTCTATAACCAGGATTTCTGGAAGTACGGTGTGCTCATTTTAATCGGTGGTGTCTTCGGTATGCTCGGCGACATTTATCTCGATCAGAAATGGGTCTATCCACAGCACAATGACAATTATCTTTACGCAGGCTTCATTTCCTTCGGTATCGGTCACTTCTTCTACATAGGTGCAATTTTCCTTCACATGGGCTTTGGCTTGAAGGATTTCCTGGTGCCTGCTATTGTCGGTATCGTTGTTGCAGCATTTACTCTTATTACCGAAAAGCCTACCAAGTGCAATTTCGGAAAATTTAAGGCTATTGTTACCGTTTACTGTCTCGTAATCGGCACTATGGCAGGTACAGCTCTCTGGGCTATGATTCAGTCCGATTTTTCTGTACAGTATATTGTGTTTGAGGTCGCAGCTCTTCTCTTCCTGCTTTCAGACATCATTCTTTCTTCTATGTATTTCGGCACAAAGAATACACCTGTAAACTTCGTTCTCAACCATACATCGTATTATTTCGCACAGTTCCTTATCGCTTTCAGCGTATTTCTTGTGAAATAAAAACGCCTAAAAATCTGACCTGCCCGTTTAATTGCGGACAGGTCTTTTGTTATGCTTTGAATTTATCTTCCCCAGAACTTTCTGTCAAGGGAACGGTACTGAACTGCTTCTGTTATATGCTCGAGTTCGATTTTTTCACTGCCGTCGAGATCAGCTATGGTTCGGGCGATTCTTAAAATCTTATCATAAGCTCTGGCTGAGAGCCCCATTTTTTCGAAACAGTTTTCGAGAAGGTTTTTACTCTCTGTGTCTATCCGGCAGAATTCTCTCGTCATAGAGGGAGTCATTTTTGCGTTGCAGGTTACAGGTGTGTTTTCGAAGCGTTTGTTCTGGATATTTCTCGCCTTGTCTACTCTCTTTTTTATGTCGGCACTGCTTTCGCTTCTTTCGTCACCCGAAAGCTTTTCGAAGTCAACCTGAGGCACCTCAATGTGAATATCGAGTCTGTCCAGAAGGGGACCGCTGACTCTTGAAAGGTACTTTGCGGGAGCACCCTTGCTGCAGGTACATTCCTTGGTAGGATGACCGTAGTAGCCGCAGGGACAGGGATTCATGGCACAGACGAGCATTACCTGGCTGGGATATGTAAGAGAACCCGAAACTCTCGAAATGGTGATTTTTCCGTCCTCTATCGGCTGTCTCATAGCTTCCATGGAAAGCCGTGAAAACTCGGGAAGCTCATCGAGGAAAAGAACTCCATGGTTTGCCAGACTTATTTCACCGGGTCTGGGTACTCTTCCGCCGCCCGTAAGACCTGCGGTGGAGATGGAATGGTGAGGTGAACGGAATGGGCGGGCGGTAATGAGTGAAACATTCTGCGGTAAAATACCTGCTACGGAAAACATCTTCGTGACATCGAGGCTTTCCTCGAAGGTCATATCCGGAAGAATAGAAGGTAATCTCTGAGAAAGCATACTTTTGCCCGAGCCCGGAGGGCCTATCATTAAAACATTATGTCCGCCGGCTGCTGCCACCTCGAGAGCTCTTTTTACCTGGTATTGGCCTTTTACATCGGCGAAATCCGGGAGAAAAGCGAAATCGTATTTATCCTCTCTGAATGCATTCGTATCTACTACAGTAAGCTTGTTTTTACCTGTGAGATGCTCGAAAAGCTCATTGATATTGTCGGGAGAATATACGTCTATTCCTTTTACCACACAGCCTTCATTTGCATTCTCTTTCGGAACGAAAATTTCTTTATATCCGAGCTCCTTTGCCATTATCACCATCGGGAGAGTGCCGTTAATTCTTCGGATTTTACCGTTAAGGGAAAGCTCACCTATAAAGGCACTTTCTGAAATATCGCAGCGAAGCTGGCCGGATGCCATAAGCAAGGCTATAAGAATAGGTAAATCATAAACAGGCCCCTCTTTTTTTATGTCGGCAGGAGTGAGGTTGACGGTTATTCGCGAACCAGGAAAAGAGAAATGACTGTTTTTCATCGCAGAACGCACTCTGTCTCTGGATTCGCTTACGGCTGCATCGGGGAGACCTACTATGTCGAAACGCGGCATACCGTTATCTATGGAGGCTTCGACTCCCACGCCGAAGCTGTTCATGCCGAGCATACCGATGCTGTTTACCTTTGCAAACATCTTATCATTCCTTTGTCGTTTTTTGACATTATACTACTAAACTGTGTTTTTGTAAATAAAAATTTTATTTTGTAATAAGTTCGGTGCCCTTATAAAAATGAGCAAGAATTTCCTTATAGCTGCTTCCTTGACGAGCCATATAATCTGCACTGTATTGACTCATACCCACTCCGTGACCTTTACCGTAAACAGTCAGAGTAATACCCTCCTTTGTTTTTTCGGCTGTAAAGTAGGGGCTTTTAAGACTGTAAGCTGAACGGAGGTCTGTAGCAGAAAGCTTATCGTCTCCGTATGTAATCTCAGTTATAAAATCTTCATCATTTTTCTTTATACCTTTGAAAATACTGTCGATGTTTTCTGTACCTGCTTTTTCGAAGGGCTTCAGAAATTCGTCATTACTTAATTTTAATTCTGATGTTATGTCGGGTGAAAGCGTGTCTCCGGGAGCAGTAGCCGATGTTAAATAGGGTACATCGTTGCCCCAGACAGCCTTGGCACTCACGGTTTTTCCGGGAGACAGTCCGTGATAAACCGTCATAGCTGTTTCGCCGTTATAAGCAAGATATTCGTACAGAACATCATTCACGGCTTCTCTTACCTTTTCGGAGTATATAGAGTAGCTTTCGCCCCATTTTTCCTTAAGCTCATCATCTGTTATGAAGGCTTGATGAACTGAAGGATTGTCGGAAATACCGGTAGAATTATCGGCGTTTTCCTTCAGCCATTTCATATATGTGTAAGATGCTACAGCCTGTGCTTTAAGTGCCTCACTGTGGAAGGAAGCGGGCATTTCCCCACAGACAGCCCCGTAAACATAATCCTCCACAGTCATTTCCTCCACCTTACCTGTGGCTGATACTGTCAGAGTAACCGTTTCCGGATCCGTTGTATTTTTGTCTGCCTTTGCAGAAGTCGTCTCTGCGGAGTATGTAGTTTCCGGTAACGGGAGATTTTTTTCGCTGCTGTCGCGGTCTGCAAGAGTTATAAGTGGAATAAATATCATCATCAGAAAGAGTATCAGTGTCATAATAAGATTTGTTTTCATTCAGTTTTTCTCCCGGGATTTAAATAAAATCTTGGTAAAGTAGCCGATTTTTTATTGACATTATTATTAGTATGTTATAAAATAAAAGTTAATTACATTATTGTGAGGTATTATAATTTTTTTCGGGAGGATACGCAAATGAAAAACAGTA
>JAZUOC010000244.1:0-4944 GCA_045604465.1 Acutalibacteraceae bacterium | reverse complement strand
GTTGTAAGCGGCAAATTCTGCACCGAATGCGGATCACCCAAACCTGCTGAAAACGGTTGGACCTGCTCCTGCGGTGCAGTGAATAAAGGTAAGTTCTGTCCCGAATGCGGCAGCAAAAAACCTGAGGGTGCCCCTCTTTATCAGTGTGATAAATGCGGATGGCAGCCGGCCGACCCGAAGAATCCCCCGAAATTCTGCCCCGAATCCCGAGACATTTTTGACAGCAACGATGTAAAATAAATGACAAAAAATTAAAAGGAGAATATATTATGGGACTTTTTGACAAGAAATTTTGTGACATATGCGGAGATAAAATAGGACTTCTCGGTAACAGAAAGCTTGAAGACGGAAATATGTGTAAGGACTGTGCCAAAAAGCTTTCGCCCTTTTTCAGTGACAGAAAAAGCTCCACTATTGAAGAAATAAAGCAACAGCTTGCTTACAGAGAACAGAACAAACAGGCTCTTGCAGCCTTCAGCCCGATGATTACTTTAGGTGAAGACTATAAAATTTATATTGACCAGGCAAGAGGAAACTTTGTTGTGTCTCGCCGCAACCCCGGCAGCTGGAGCGATGAAAACCCCGATGTAATCCCCCTTTCAAGCATTATGAGCTGTACTCTCAGAACCGAAGAGGACAGAGAAGAAATCTATATGCAGAATGCCAACGGTGACGATGTCAGCTATAATCCCCCGAGATATAAGTTCACCTATGACTTCTATATGGACATAAATGTAAACAACCCCTACTTTGATGAAATCAATGTAAAAATCAACGACACTGAGGTTGAAGGTATCGGCACTTTGGAATATAACCGTTATCAGCAGATGGCTCAGCAGATTACAAGCGCTCTTACTCCCGGTGTACCCATGGGCTCAATGAATATGGGCATGAACGGCGGTATGCCTATGAATCAGGGATATGCACCTGCTAACGCCTACGGTCAGCAGAACGCTTATGCTCAGGCTGCTCCCTACGGTCAGCAGGTCGGTTATCCTCAGCAGAACGCATACGGTCAGCAGGCTGCTTATGCTCAGGGTAATCCTTACGGACAACAGGTCAATTACGGTCAGCCTAATGCTTATGCACAGCAGGCTCCTTACGGTCAGCAAAGCGCATATCCTCAGCAGAGCACTTACGGTCAGCAGCCTATGCAACAGCCTGTGTCTCAGAGCTGGGTATGCCCCAACTGCAACGCAACCAACAACAGCGGTAATTTCTGTGCTTGCTGCGGCTCACCTAGAAACCGTTGACAGATGTTATCAGCAGAAAAAACTGTGGAAACCATAAAAGGAGATGAATAATCTTGTCAACCTTACTTGAACAGAAATGTCCCTGCTGCGGCGGTGCCACCCAATTCGATGCAGGGGCTCAGAAGCTTAAATGTCCATACTGCGACACAGAGTTTGAAATAAATGATATTCCTGCTGAAAACGTACCCGGTGATGAAATAAGCTGGTCGTCCCAAGGCGGTCAGTGGAGTGCTGAGGAAGCAGCAGGCATCAACGAATATATGTGCAACTCCTGCGGCGGTGAAATTGTTGCCGACTCAACAACGGGCGCAACCACCTGTCCCTACTGCGGTAATCAGGTAGTTATGAAGGGCCGGTTTTCAGGCGCTCTCAGGCCTGATATGGTAATACCCTTCAAGCTCGACAAAAAGCAGGCAAAGGAAGCTCTTAAAAAGCACATCTCAAGTAAAAAGTTTGTTCCCAAGGCTTTTCTTTCAGATAACCGTCTCGAAGAAGTCAAGGGTGTTTATGTCCCCCACTGGCTTTTCACCTGCGATGCAACCGGCAGCGGAGATTTCCGTGCAAAAAAAATCAGAAGATGGTCAGATGCAGATTACAACTATACGGAAACCTCATACTATTCCGCATACAGAAGCGGCGGTCTGAGCTTTGACAATATACCTGTCGACGGCTCAAAAAAGATGCCTGATGACCTTATGGAATCCGTTGAGCCCTTTGATATTTCTCAGGCTGTGGATTTCAACACCGCTTATCTTGCAGGCTATCTTGCAGACAAATACGATGTATCTGCTGAGGAAAGCATACCGAGAGCAAATGAGCGTGTAAAGCAAAGCCTTGATGATGCTCTGAGACAAACCGTTACAGGTTATGACAGTGTTGAGACCAACAATGTAAATATGACTGTCACAAACGGATTTTACAAGTACGCCCTCTACCCTGTATGGATTCTCAATACAACCTGGAACAATGAAAAATACACCTTTGCCATGAACGGACAGACAGGCAAATTTGTAGGCAATATCCCCATAGATAAAAAAGCTGTAGGCATTGCAAGCTTTTTACTCGGTACAGGTATAAGTGTCGCCGCTTATGTATTTCTGTCTTTGGTCGGGCTGCTTTAAGGAGGTGCTGAAAATGAAGAAAAAAATCTGTATACTATTGACCGTGCTTATTATGTGCTTTACAGCCACATTCTTTGTCTGTGCTTCGGCTGACGGCTATTCTGCGGACGAACCGATAATGTATTACAGTGAAAGCACTGAAGAATATCAGTCAGAAGAAATGTTCTCGGCGCAGAGACTCATAGCTTCACTTATTGCAGGGTACGGAATCGGCTTTCTTGTCATATGGTCAATAGCCTCAAAAAACAAATCTGTAAGAATGCAGAAAAATGCCACAGAGTACACAAGGCAGGGCAGCTTCATTATCACCGGACAGTCGGATAATTTCCTTTATAAAGATACCCAACGGACTGCAAAACCAAAAGAGGGTGGTAAGAAATGAAAGCTTTTACCCGACACATAATACTTCTTCTTGTGCTGTGTCTTATGTTCTGCCTTGCCTCATGCGGAAAAGCAGATATTCCCGATGAATCTGTCTCAGATACAAGCGCACAGAATATTACCGAAGCAGAAACGACAGCAAAGGATGAAGCTCCTGAAGAAACAACAGTACAGAATGAATCCGCAACAGCAGAAAGTACCGAGCTTCTCTCACTTGATAAAGAATTTATTTCTCATTATGACTGGCAGGAGGGCTATCCCGATATGCTCGTCAGAAGCATATATTCCAACATCTCTGTCGATGAAAACTGTGCTGAGCTTTATCCTGTCATCGCAAAGGCGCTGAAAGAAACCGCCGCTATGCGGAGTAATGCTATGGAAAGTGAGCGTGAAAATTTCGCCGCTATAGCAAAGGAAGCATATGAGACTGACCCCGACAGCTTTGGCACTCAGGTTTCAGAAATGGATACTGTCGTAAGACGTGCCGACAGCGTAGCCGTAAGCATTATCGAGGACTACAGCTCAGACGGAATACGTTATATAGCAGGATATAATTTCGATAGCGAAAGCGGTAATATACTCACACCTTCAGATGTTATTGCAGACCTTTCAAAAGTCCCATCTATTGCCGAAAGCATTATTATGAGCCGTATAGGTGAGGCGGATACTAAAGGCGAAACAGCAGTCAGCGAATATTTCAAAAACACTTCAGAAGAAAGCCTCAGCTGGACACTGGAATATAACGGTGTAACCTTCTGGTTCAGGCCCGGTAGTATTGCCCCCACCAATTTCGGTGTTCAGAGCGTGACAATAACCTTTAAGGATTATCCCGAACTTTTCAACAAAAAGTACACTGCCTCACCCGATGAATATATTGCAGGTATCCCGTCAGCACTTTCGTTCACCTATAATAACAGCGGCAAAGCCGAAGAATTGGTAATTACAGGCAATTATGATAAAACAGGTGCTTTTTATAAAGGCTTCTCGATTCAGACAAGCAGCTCAGATTATGAGGCAGAATGTAAGGCATACAATATTCACCCATATTATGTAAAGACCGCTGACGGAAACAGCTATCTTTATGTTTTTGCAGACGGCTCGAAAGAGGAAGACCGTCAGATGAAGCTTTTGATTTTCGACCTCAAAAACAGCAAAATTGAAAAGCTTGATGAGCTGAATATGGGGTTGCTTTACAGAGGTGATAATATTTTTGCACTTCCCACAAACCCAGAAAAGCTTTTGCTTTACGATTACGATGGCAGATATGCCTCTTTAAAATTTAAGGTCGGTGAAAACGGCTTGCCTGAAATGAGTGACAGTCAAGAGTACAATTAGACATCAGCATAATATTATGTAAGAAGCAAGAGGCTGTAAAAAAACAGTCTGAAAAATCCGAGACTTACTGAGGAGAGTAGGTCTCGGATGATTTTTTGAGTTGAGATTTTGAAAATAGTAAAAAAAGAAGAAAAAAGCAGAGTTTTGAATAAAACAACAAAGCCAATGGCGAAAACCATTAGTTTCGTGGCGAAATGTTCAAAACTTTTTTTGTTTTTATGCAATCAAAAGTTGGCGAGCAGATTTCTTTAGGTGGTACTTATGTAGATTAAAATCACAAGAAATTAAAGAAAGTTCAAAAATTACACCTTGGAATGCGATCTTTATCACACACAACAAGAATCAATTCGTGAATATTCTTTTGAAATTCTTCTTGATAAATTCCCGGTACATTACTAGCAGATTTTGCATTAATATTACTAAATTACAATTAATCATATTCGTATTGAATTTTCGGAGCAAATCGTGTATAATAAATTAAAAACATATTCCTTATATGCTCCGTACTTACAAGCAGATAAGGTTAGGATGGATTATATGGAATTTCAAAACTATTTCCCCATATGGAATAAATTAAATACTGTTCACCAAAAACAGATTCTCAGTTCACTGATAACACGCGCGGTAAAAAAAGGAACGGTGATCCACAACGGCGGAGATGACTGCACAGGGCTCTTGCTGGTAAAGTCCGGTCAGCTTCGCGCCTATATCTTCTCCGATGAAGGACGGGAAATCACCATTTACCGTCTGTTTGATCGGGATATGTGTCTGTTTTCCGCATCCTGTATGATGCGCTCTATTCAGTTTGACATCACCATTGAGGCCGAAAAGGACACTGACCTTTGGATCATTCC
>JAZUOC010000243.1:0-6221 GCA_045604465.1 Acutalibacteraceae bacterium | reverse complement strand
GCCATCGAGCTTGCAGACACAGATCCTCTTATGCCTGTAGTCGATACACTTTTGGGATAATTCAAATATAGTTAAAAAAATCTCAAAATTAAGCTTCTTCTTAATATGTTGACTTAATATAAGTTTTACAGATAATCTCTTGCCGAACACAAGATTTTAATGTATTATTAAAATATAAAAAACACCCCAAGGAGTTACCTTATGAAAAAAATCCTAACAAGAATATTTGTGGTGCTTCTGATAATTGTCGCTGTCGTAGGCGGTACAGCATATTTTATGCTTTTCTCCGGTCCCGACGACACTCCTGACATCAATGTAACCACACAGCCGACCATGGTTGACTCATCAGGAAAAAGCCATCTCGTGGTCGTGGACGGAAACGGCACCAGCTACGCCGTCGTAACCGACGCTGAAGGAAACCGTTATGCGGCAGAGTACAGCGGAAGCGAAATAGGTGTCACCGTAGGACAGGTAAACGAGCAGGTAAAGCTCGAAGACCTTCCCACTGCTTCAGATCCCGGACAGCAGATGGTTGTGACCAATAATCCGAGTGATTATATGGGTGAGGTAGGCACGACAGCCACTGTTCCCAACACACAGGCGACTTTCACCGAGCCCACCGAAGGAAATTCCTCCGACACCTCTGATACACCCACCTCCTCCGCACAGCAGGAGGATCCGAACGCTCTCGTTCCTTACCGTATCGAAAAATGTGAGAAGATTTTCGCAAGCGGTATGTATCTTATGGAAATCACCACCAACGATCCCGACCTCGGTGATACACCCATAACAATGGCAATCAAAAACGGCAATATGTATGTCAACACCACCATCGAGGGTATGAAATGTCAGATGATTTTCGACGGAACCACCGAAACAATGTACATAGTTTTCACCGACTGGAAAAAATACTGTAAGCTTCCCGAGGATCTTTTAGGCGAAGACTTCAATATGAGCGCAATGATGGCAGATTTCGGAACAGGCGAAATCGGTGATGTTACCGTTTCTCTGGCTGAAATCAACGGTCAGCAGCTCATTCTCGAAAGCTATGTAAGTCCCGTAGACGGCTCCACTGTCAACTACTATTTCAACGGTGATCAGCTCGTAAGAAGAGACAGCATCTCCACAAACGGAACCGTCGATTCTATCTTCGTTTCCAAATTTATGAGCGACGTACCCGACTCCTATTTCAGAGTTCCCGACGGCTACGGATACCTTAACCTTAGCTGGATAGGTGCATTAATGTAAAACTTAAGAGGCTACCGAAAGGCAGCCTCTTATTATTTTAATTTTCATCGAAATGATTAAGTATCGTTTCTGCAAGCTCTTTATGTCTGAAATAACAGTAGGGTATTTTTATGCTTCTGCCGTTTTTTATTTTTATTCTGATGCAAAAGCCGAATCCGCAAAAAGGGATAAAAGGCATATCGATGACTGACAGCCACCACATATCTTCTGCTACCAAGCCGAAAATAAATGCAACCAGAGCCACCGTCAGCGGTATCATAAAAAACCTTATGCTCCTTTTTGCATAAAGAACATCCGTATAATTATAAATGGTGAAGTCACCTCCTGCGTAAGCATCCGAAAGCTCTCTGCCGTTCATGGCATCAAGCCATACCTTTCTTTCCGGCCAGCCCTTATGCTTTATACCGCTTTTCGACACCTCAAAGCAATCGGCATAAAACCTTACGGCACACATATCACAATGTCTTCCCGAAAAGTCGTAATTCTTATTAGGGGCATACAGGATGTATTCATTTCCTGTTCCGTGTTCGGTTTTTACTCTCATTTTATTTCCTTCCCGTAGAACCGAAGCCGCCCTCTCCCCTGTCTGTATCGTCAAGAGAGTCGGACAGAATGAAGCTTGCCGTAATATACGGTGCGATTACCATCTGTGCTGTTCTTTCTCCCGGTTCAATGGTCTGAGGTTCTTTTCCGTGATTGTGTATAGCATTCATTACCTCACCTCTATAGTCGCTGTCAATCACTCCGACCTTATTTGCCGGAGCAAGCCCTCTCTTTGAAGCAAGTCCGCTTCTTGCATAAACAAAGCCTGCGTAGCCCTCAGGAATTTCGAAAGCAAGGCCTGTAGGAATGAGCTTTGTTTCACCGGGATTTATAGTCAAAGGTTCATCAATGGCCGCATAAAGGTCAGCACCTGCGGCGAAGTCACTTCCGTAGGTAGGAATAACAGCATTTTCACGGAGCTTTTTTATTCTGATGTCGAAATTCATTTTATCTTCCTCCGTACATTTTATCGTAGTATGCCATATAATCGCCGTTTATGATGTTCTCCCACCATTCTTTGTTTTCAAGATACCACTTAACCGTAAGCTCTATACCCTCTTCAAAGGTAGTTTCAGGCTCCCAACCAAGCTCATTTTTTATCTTGGTAGGATCAATGGCATATCTTAAATCGTGGCCGGGTCTGTCCTTGACATATCTGATGAGGCTTTCGTCCTTACCGAGAAGCTTTATAATGGTTTTTACCACGTCGATGTTCGTTCTTTCATTATGACCGCCGATATTATAAACCTCACCGATTCTTCCCTTTTCCACTATCATATCGATAGCCTTACAGTGATCTATCACATAAAGCCAGTCTCTGACATTGAGGCCCTCTCCGTAAACAGGAAGCTCCTTCCCGCCCAGAGCATTAATTATCATAAGAGGAATAAGCTTTTCGGGAAAATGATAGGGGCCGTAGTTATTACTGCAGCGACTTACGGTTACAGGCAGACCGTAGGTGCGGTAATATGCCATAACCAGCAAATCGGCCGAAGCCTTACTTGCAGAATAGGGGGAGGACGTGTGAATGGGTGTTTCTTCCGTAAAGAACAGATCGGGTCTGTCCAAGGGTAAATCACCGTAAACCTCATCCGTGGAAACCTGATGATAACGGATATTACCGTATTTTCTACAGGCATCCAGAAGCACCTGTGTGCCTAAAATGTTAGTCTTAAGGAAAATTTCAGGCTCTTCTATAGAACCGTCAACGTGGCTTTCTGCGGCAAAGTTTACCACAGCAGAAAAGCTTTCCTCCTCGAAAAGACTGTACACTGCCTTTCTGTCGGTAATGTCTCCTTTTACGAAGCGGAAATTTTTATTTTCCATAGCCTTTCCGAGGGTTTCGAGATTACCGGCATAGGTAAGCTTATCTATGCAGACGACTCTGTAATCGGGATGCTTTTCGAGCATATAATACACATAGTTGGAGCCGATAAAGCCTGCTCCGCCTGTTACGAGAATATTTTTCATATATTACTGCCTCCATTCGGCATAATCAGTTAATTCCTTTGACACATTCGAAGGCGCTTCGTGTAGCATCAGCTATTCTGCCTGTCTTCTCTCCGTCACCGATGAGATAAACATTTCCTGCTTCTTCCTTAAGTGTCTCATAAAGAGCTCTGTCACTCTTTACACCGAGAGAAAGAACTACACTGTCACAGTCAAGCTCCTGCTTTCTGCCCTCTTTATCCTCTAAAACGATACTTCTTTCCTTAATCTCAGTAAGCTTCAGTGAGGTATAGAATTTCGTTCCTCCCTCATAAAGACGGGGCATAATATCATCCTTATGCTGCATCCACACACCCGGTGCGATGCTGTCAGCCATTTCTGCCACGATAACCTTGTTCCCTTCTGCTACAAGATATTCGGCAGTTTCGAGACCTGTCATACCGCTTCCTACCACAGCGACTTTCTTTCCCGCTAATTTAACCTTACCGGTGAGAATGTCTGTAGTAGTGTAAACATTTTCTCTGTCATAACCCTCGATAAATGAAGGCTTAACAGCATAACCGCCTGTAGCGCAGATAACTGCGTAAGGCTTCATTTCTGCATAGAGCTCTTTAGTGAACTCTGCACCTGTTTTTATCTCTACACCGTTTTTCTTGCAGGCTGTTACCAGGTCCTCTATGCACCAGTAGAGCTTATCCTTATGGGGCGGCTTCACGGCAAGATCAATCTGTCCGCCGAGAACGTTTTCCTTTTCATACACGGTAACCTTGAATTTTCTCTTAGCCAGAAGCTCTGCGGCAGTGAGACCTGCAGGGCCCGAGCCTACTACGACGATCTCCTTACCGTTTCCGTTTTCGGGTAATTTATAGCCTTCGCTTCCCACGAAGGGATTAACGGCACAGTAGCCGTGATCACCGATATAGGCGTTATTCTGCATGCTTTCGATACAGTAGAGACAGCAGATACATCTCTTTACATCCTCTTCTCTGCCCTCATATACTTTGTTTGCCCAATGCGGATCTGCAATATGCGGTCTGCCCAGAGAAATCATATCCTGAGTACCCTCCTGAAGCTGTGCCTCAGCCTGTCCGGGACTGCGGATAAGGTTAGCAGCGATAACAGGAATCGAAACTGCCTTTTTAACTGCTGCAGCCATATACTTTCTCCATCCGCATTCGAAGGAGGTAGGCTCGAGCCAGTAATTAAAAGCATCATAGGAGGCAGAAGAAACATCGATAGCAGCCACACCTGCTTTTTCGAGACGTTTAGCCATCTCTACACCCTCCTCGAGAGTATAGCCCTTACCCTTCTGACCGACCTTGTCATAGCATTCGTCTACAGTGAGACGGACAATAATCGGGAAATCTTCGCCACATTCCTTTTTAATACCTTCGATAATTTCGAGGATAAATCTCATTCTGTTTTCGAGACAGCCGCCGTATTCATCGGTTCTTCTGTTGGTATTTGGAGAAAGGAACTGCTGTAAAAGATAACCGTGAGAGGAATGGAGCTGAACACCGTCACAGCCTGCTTTCTGTACTCTTACCGCTGCAGCAACGAAATCCTTTATGAGACCCTTGATTTCGCTTTTTCTGAGACCTCTGTTATTTCCGTCAGAGAAATAGCTGTTTTCACACTTTGAGGGTGATACTACTCTGGGAACAAGATGCTTTTCCATAAGCATCTTACCTGCGGGAACTACCTTATAAAGCATATCCTTAAAAAAGGGTAATGCCTTATCGCAGGCGATACTCAGAGGAAGCGTGTCGATAAGAAGTCCCATATTCTGTCTGCCGGGATGATGAAGCTGAACGAAAAGCTTGGCACCGTGGCGGTGTATTCTTTCCGCAAGCTCACTCATACCCTCGATCTGATAATCGTGACTCATACCGAGCTGTGCAAAAGCAGCACCGCCCGTTCTGTCGTTTACACGGGTGATTTCAGTTATGATAAGACCTGTACCGCCCTTGGCTCTTTCCTCATAGTAATCCATGAGCATTTCTGTGGTTCTTCCGTCGAACTGACCGAAATCCATAAGCATAGGAGCCATCGCGATACGGTTTTTGATTTCCACATTACCTATTTTAATTGGTGTAAAAAGCTTTTCGTATTTCATTTGTTTTCTTCCTTTCATAGGCTTTTTTCTCTACTTTATATAGTAACATCTTTAAAAAGAAAAGTAAACCTTTTGTTGACTTTTTTGGCACCTTGATATATCATAGAATTATAAAAATTTATTATATTTTAAAGGAGAAAGATATGATAAGCTCAAAAAACATCGTACTCACAGGCGCAGACAGCGGTATAGGTTACGAAGTGCTGAAGCTTCTCGCCGCCGACAGATCAAACAGAATCCTTGCCGTAGACATCAATGAAAACAGGATGCATCTTTTCTGCGATAACGTTATTCCTTTTAAATGTGACGTTTCCTCTAAAGAAGCAGTAGACTCCATCTTCGAAAAAGCAGAAGATCTTTTCGGCAAGATAGACATTTTCTATGCAAATGCAGGTTATCCCTACTATGAGGTTTTCGATTATGTAGACTGGGACAGAACGAAGAGAATGTTCGAAACCAACGTATTCTCCCCTATTTATACATATCAGAAATACCGTGAACATCTGAATGGTAGGGAAGGTCACTACGCTATGACCGTTTCCGCTATCGGTAAAATGGCGATGCCGGGATTTGCCACCTATTCGGCCTCTAAATTCGCTCTCGAAGGATGGCAGCAGGGAATCCGCTTCGAAATTCCGAAAAACATTAAGCTCACCTGCCTTTATCCCATCGCCACTGACACTGGCTTCTTCAAAGCGGCAAACGAAGTAGAATTCGAAAAGCCCTTCCCTGTGCAGAGTCCCCGTGTAGTAGCCAAGAAAATGGTCGCCGCTATCGAAAAGGGTAAAAAGAGCTGTAACCCCAGTGGTCTTTTCACTCTTTCAGGTGTGCTCTTCTCTGTATGTCCTCCCATAAAATCAACTTA
>JAZUOC010000242.1:0-12911 GCA_045604465.1 Acutalibacteraceae bacterium | reverse complement strand
GACAGAAAAGACTCCCGAGGCACTCACCGTTAAAAGGCCTATAATCGGCGGAGTAATCTCCGACTTCTCTGTTATGACGGAAATTCTCTCACACTACATCGGAAGGCTCTGTAAAAAAAGTATTTTCCGACCGAATGTAATAATAAGCGCTCCCAGCTGTATTACTGCTCTCGAACGTAAAACCGTAGTAGAAGCCGCCTGTGCCGCAGGTGCAGGTAAGGTAAGCGTTATAGATGAGCCCATAGTTTCAGCCCTGGGTGCAGGTCTCTCCATCGACCATCCTCACGGAACGATGGTTATTGATCTGGGTGCGGGAACCACTGACATAGCCATAATAACTATGGGTACTGTCGCTTATGCCGCTTCCATAAAAACAGCCGGTGACACTATGGATGAAGCTGTACAGCAGTATGTAAAAAAAGAAAAGAACATAAATATCGGTCTCATTACCGCTAAAAAAATCAAGCACACTGTCGGCTGTGCTTACAGGAGAAGTGAGGAAATAGAAATGGAGGCCACCGGTAAAAACTATGTGACGGGTATGCCTGAAATATTCAATATTTCTTCTACAGAGGTCTGTGAGGCACTCAAGGATCAGGTGAATCTTATCTTCGAGACTATAGTGGATGTTATGGAGCAGTCTCCCCCCGAGCTTTACTCGGACATCTGCCATGAAGGAATTCTTCTCACAGGCGGTGCAGCCAGACTTCCCGGTCTCGATAAGGAGCTTTCCGAAAGGCTCGGCATTAAGGTGAAAAGAGCTGCTGATCCGGAGCACTGTGCGGCAAAGGGTGCCGGTTATATCCTCAAGAACATCAGAAAAATGGAAGACCACGGTTATAGCTTCAGAATGAAGGAAAGCATAAGCGGAATATAAAGCATCAGAGGTTGTGAAAACAGCCTCTTCTTTTTTTACTTCACATGGGAAAATGACCGTTCTGATGCCCGATAAAAAAAGGCAACCCCCGGAAGGATTGCCTTTAAGCTTATACTTTTAAAATTATTCAGCTGTATTTTTCTTGAGTGTTTCAAGCTCTGCACGAAGCTCCTTGGGAAGCTTGTCGCCGAATTTGCTGTAGAATTCTTCGATGCCCTTAGCATCCTCAGCCCAGAGAGCCTTGTCTACGTCAAGGATTGACTTGAGACCTTCTACAGTGATTTCGTCTTCGAGACCTTCGAGGTTGATGTCTTCAGCCTTGGGAAGATAACCGATAGCTGTTTCTTCAGCACCTACCTTGCCTTCACATCTGTCGATGATCCAGTCGAGAACACGAAGATTATCACCGAAGCCGGGCCACATAAAGTTGCCTTCGTCATCCTTACGGAACCAGTTAACGTTAAAGATTTTGGGAGCCTTATCAGCATCGAGTGTTTCACCGATGTCGATCCAGTGTTGCCAGTAATCAGCCATATCATAACCGCAGAAGGGAAGCATAGCCATGGGGTCACGGCGAACGACACCTACTGCACCTGAAGCTGCTGCTGTAGTTTCGGAAGCCATAATTGAACCAACGAATACACCGTGATTCCAGTCTCTTGACTGATATACGAGGGGAGCAAGCTTAGCACGGCGGCCACCGAATACGATAGCTGAAACGGGAACACCGTTGGGATTTTCGAACTCACTGCTGATGCAGGGGCAGTTCTTCGCAGGAGCTGTGAAGCGGCTGTTGGGGTGAGCACCCTTGATTTCGTCAACCTTGCCGTTCCAGGGCTTACCTGTCCATTCCATAGCATTTTCGGGAGGATTCTTATCGAGGCCTTCCCACCATACTGTATTGTCATCAAGATTATGAGCAACGTTTGTGAAGATTGTGCCTTTCTTTGTAGAAAGAAGAGCGTTGGGGTTGGACTTCATGTTTGTGCCGGGAGCAACACCGAAGAAACCGTTTTCGGGGTTGATAGCATAAAGTCTGCCGTCTGCACCCTTACGGATCCAGGCAATATCGTCACCTACACACCATACCTTGTAGCCCTTATTCTTATAGCCTTCGGGAGGAATAAGCATAGCAAGGTTTGTTTTACCGCAAGCTGAGGGGAATGCAGCACAGATATATTTAACTTCGCCGTCGGGCTTTTCGATGCCGAGGATAAGCATATGCTCAGCCATCCAGCCTTCTTTTCTGCCCTGGTTGGAAGCGATACGGAGTGCGAAGCACTTTTTACCGAGGAGAACGTTTCCGCCATAGCCTGAGTTTACGGAGATGATGGTGTTATCCTGGGGGAACTGACAGATATATCTCTTCTCTTCGTCGATGTCACAGCGGCAGTGGAGACCGCGAACCCAGTCATTGCTGTCACCGAGAGCCTCGAGCACGTTGAAGCCTACTCTTGTCATAATGCACATGTTAAGTACAACATAGATAGAGTCGGTGAGCTCGATACCGGCTTTTGAGAATTCTGAGCCTACGGGACCCATTGAATAAGGAATAATGTAGGCTGTTCTGCCCTTATAGCTGTCCTTAGCGATACCGTAAAGCATTTCATAGGCTTCTTTGGGATCCATCCAGTTGTTTGTGGGGCCTGCTTCTTCTTTGGTCTCAGCACAGATGAAGGTTCTGCCTTCTACACGGGCAACGTCATTTACTGCTGTTCTGTGAAGATAGCAATCGGGAAGAAGTTCCTGGTTGAGTTTGATCATTTCGCCTGTAGAACAAGCCTCTGCGCGGAGAGCTTCAATCTGTTCATCGGAGCCGTCAATCCAAACTACCTTGTCGGGATTTACGAGTGCGAGCTTGTCTTCAAGCCATTCAAGTACACTCTTGTTGTTAGTGGGTGCGTTCTGAAGCATAATAAATCTTCCTTTCGAAAATAAATTTGATTCGTAGCCTAATTTTACTCCTTGTACTCCATACTACTATTCTTTGATATTATACCTATTTTTATGACACTTTTCAATAGTTTAGGGAAAAAATGGTAAATTCATTTTTTTACATAAAAAGTGGTGCCCGAAAGGCACCACTCATTGTATATTTATTATGTATTACCTGTCTGCGCGTATCAGAAATGTTCCATACCGCAGTCGCAAACCTGCATAATTTTAAATGTCTTACAGATGGCGATTACGATTTTCCATACGATTTTTGCCAGACCGTTAGAGTTATGACAGAGGCATTTACAGCTTACTTCACTTCCGTCGCTGCCGATGATTTCATATTCGTAGCATCTGTCACATATTCTTACTGCACCCTCTTCGGGAGTATTCTGTACCACGTAATTATGTCCGAGTGCGGGAATTACCTCCTGCTCGAAGCTCGTAAGACACATATTACAGTAAAGATAATCCGTCAGACCGTTTTCTTTACAGGTAGGAGCAACTCCGCTCTTTACGACGATGTTAGAGTGATCCTTCTGAGGAAGCACCTCTGAATCAAGAGACTTATTACAGGTAAGGCAGAGAATTTCCCTGAGACCGGAATTCTGACAGGTAGCCTCACGGGTTATCTGCCAGCCGCTCGGACTGTGACCTAAAGCGGAGCTGTAAAGCTTTAAGGTCTGATTACATACATCACAGTGTATTTCTGTCCAGCCCTTATATTCACAGGTGGACTCTCTCTCTCTGAGAACCTCATAATTAAGATGTGTGCCCGCTGCAAAAGCTACTCTGTTTTCTGATTTTTCTCCGCAGGCACAGGTTCTCGAGGCATATCCGCCGTATTCACATGTTCCCTCAATATTTGTCCATGCACCGAAGCTGTGAGCAGCCGGAATTACCTCTGTCTTCGTTTCGTCACAGTAAAGACACTTAGTGGTTTTCTGTCCCTCGTGAAGAACTGTCTCACCGTTTACCTTTTCACAGTAAGGCTCTGAAGCGGTTACCTCTCCCTCGAAATCGTGATCGGGAGTATAGCTCTCTTTAAGAATGTGACTCTTCTGATTTTTACAGTGCTTGATTATTACGGCATCTGTGCTCTGACAGTTCGCATCCTCGGGATACTCCCAGAGACTCTCATCGGAAAAGTCGTGATTTTTCGGATCAATACCTCTGTCGACAGTTATGATATTATAGCATATAAGGCACTGATACTGTGAATAACCCACAGCATTACATTTAGCCTCTACCTTTTTTACGAGCTGATAATCAGTGGTATTATCAGCATAGTCGAAATGAATGGGAATACTTCTCGTAAACTCATCCTTACACACCTTACAGGTAGCCTTTTCCGAGCCCTCCGCATAGCAGGTGGATTCCTTAACGGTAGTCCAGCTGCCCTCATCGGCGATATGCTTACTTTTATCCACGGGAATAGCAGCGATATCTATGGGATTTTCACAGCCTTCACGCAGACATTTTCTTTCTTTTACGCCTTCAGCTGAACAGGTAGCCTCTTTCTTTACTTCCCATTCGCTGTATCTGTGGCCGTCGGGATCCTTCGGTACTGTCTTGGTTTCAAAGGTATTACACCATGAGCAGAAATAGGTAACGGAGCCCTCAGAAATACAGGTAGCATTCTCATTGGTAAAAATGGGCTCATAGTTATGCTTAGGGATTATCTGAAGCTCTACGGTCTTTCCGCAGCCCTCATAGGTGCACACACGTCTGTTCTCACCTTCCGTAGTACAGGTCTGCTCCTTAATATTCCACACCCAGTAGCTTTCATCGTGCTCGCAGGGGCCGATCTCCTCAGCCGATGCCGAAACAGCTGAAAGAGTAAAAGCTGTCAGAAGACAAAATAATAATGCAATAAGTTTTTTGGCTTTCATAATATTTACCTCCTATGCAGAAATTTTTATTATCATTCATTATTATAATATCATTTTTTTAAAGTGCCGTCAACAGTAAAAGAAAAAATTCACAGGAAAGTCATCTGTAAGGAGTTTTTCCCGCATCTTTTCGTAATATCTTCATTAAATATTTTTAATATAACATATTAACCTTGACAAATCGCAAGTCAATTTAGTAAAATAGAAGTAGTATGCGGCTATCAGACAGACCGCAACAATGAAAGAAGGGTGAAAAAATGAAGTACAAATGGGAAAACCCGCAGATTATCAAAGAAAACAAGGAAGACGGTCACGTGCTCGCTTTATGCTATGACAAAGCAGACAGTGCCGCAAAAAGAGAAGCCTCTCCTTTCAAGGTATCACTTAACGGTACATGGAAGTTTTATTGGAGCAAGGGCGTAGGTGAGCTTCCCGAGGAATTCAAGGCAGCCGATTACGATGACAGCAAATGGGAGGATATTACCGTTCCCGGTGTGTGGCAGCTGCAGAAGGATTACACCAAGCCCTGGTACTATGCCAACTCCTTCCCTAACTGTATCAGCATCGAAAAGAGCAAAATCCCCTCCATCGATGTAGCAGGACAGGAAATCGCCGTACACAGAACCTCCTTCACTGTTCCCGATTCATGGAACGGCAGACAGGTTTTCCTTCATTTCGGAGCTGTCAAAGCAGGTCTCTCTGTCTACGTAAACGGAAAATATGTAGGCTACTCACAGGGCTCAAACACACCTCACGAGTTTGACATCACCGACTATGTGACTCCCGGTGAAAACAAGGTGGCCGCCGAGGTTTACCGCTATACTGACGGCACCTATCTCGAGGACCAGGATATGTGGTTCCTTTCCGGTATTTACCGCGAGGTATATATCTACAGTGAGCCGAAGGTCGCTCTGCGTGACTTCTTTGTACGCACCGAGCTCGTAAACGATTACACAGATGCTTACGTAAACCTCGACGTGCTTATCAAGGATTACAGCGAGGGCGGAAAAACCGTAGAGTTCGAAAGTGCTCTCCTCACTGCAGGTATGCCCACCCTCATAGGTAAAACAGAGATAATTACCAAAAACGGCGAAAACACTCTCTCCTTCAGACAGTTCATCGAAAAGCCTGTTCTCTGGTCAAGTGAAAATCCCGTTCTCTATACCCTCCTTCTCAAAATCTCCTGTGACGGAGCCGTTACGTACAAGGCAATCAGAATCGGCTTCAAGCAGGTAGAAATCAAGGGCGAAAAAATCCTCGTAAACGGTAAGCCTCTCCTCATCAGAGGTGTCAACCGTCACGACTTCGATCCCGATACAGGCTGGGCAGTGCCCGATGAAAGATACATCCAGGATCTCGATATTATGAAAAGAAGTAATATCAACTCCATCCGTACAAGCCATTATCCCAACGATCCCCGATTCTATGACCTTTGCGACGAATACGGCTTCTATGTTATGGACGAATGTGACCTGGAAACTCACGGTGTAAGAAGAAAGAATGTTCCCGGTGATAATCCCATGTGGACGGATGCCGTAGTGGACAGAATGGAAAGAATGGTTCTGCGTGACAGAAACCACGCCTGCGTATTTATGTGGTCTCTCGGTAACGAGGCCGGCGACGGCAGCAACTTCCTTCGTATGAAGCAGGCTGCATTAAAGCTCGATAACACCAGACAGTTCCACTATGAAGGTGACTTCGATTTCACCAAGAGTGATGTTATCAGCCGTATGTATCCCACAGAGGATCAGGTAGAAAAATTAGGTAACAGAGAGCCTCTCACCATCACCTGGTTTGATAACATCGCCAATGCTCTCGCAGCTGACAGTAAGCCCATCGCCAAGGAGCTTTACACCAAGCCTGTAGTCTTCTGCGAATATGCTCACGCTATGGAAAACAGTCTGGGTAACTTCCGTGAATATATGGATGCCTTCGAAAAGTACGACAACCTCTGCGGCGGTTACATCTGGGACTTCGTAGACCAGGCTATCCATAAGAAAAACGAAGACGGCGAGGATATGTGGCTTTACGGTACGGACTACAATGAAAAGGATCTGTGGATAAAGCCTCCCTATAACACCTGCGCTATCACCGGCAGTAACATTTACTTCAATGCCAACGGCATCATAGCCGCTGACAGAAAGGTGCATCCCAGTATTCATGAGGTAAGAAAGGTTTACTGCGAAATCGAAGTAAAGGCTGTCAACCTTAAAGAAGGTAAATTCCTTCTCAAAAACAAGCAGCTTTTCTCCGATCTTTCGAAGTTCGACATCAAATATGTAATAGCTGAAGACGGCAAGGCTATTTCCGAAAGAATGCTTCCCCGCGATCTCTTCGAAAAGCTGGAAGGTCTTTCAGAGATGGAATTCAGCGTGGATTACGCTCTTGCACAGATGCCCGCAGGAGAAGTCTTTATCACCTTCTCCTATGTAAGACGCGAGGACTGCCGATTCGCAAAGGCAGGCTACGAGCACGGCTTCGATCAGTTCCTTCTTAAATCTGCCGATGAAAAGCCGGAAATAAAATACGAGGAAAAGGTAGACATAAAGGGTACCGAAAAGAACTTTACCGTCAGCGGTAAGGATTTCGAATACACCTTCGTAAACGGTCTTCTTACCTCACTGAAAAAGAACGGCAAGGAATATCTGCGCGGAGAGCTTCGTCCCAACTACTACAGAGCTCTCACCGATAACGATATAGACTTCTTTAATTTCGTTCCGCCTCTCATCCCCTTCCACCCCCTGTTTATGTGGAAGAAATCTACAGACACTCTTAAGACCAAGGCTGCTACGGTTCACCGTTACAGCCACACAGCTTACATCGAAACCAAGGTTTCCGCTCTCGGTCTCAAGGATGTCACGCTTACCTACACCGTTTATCCCGACGGTAAAATCGATGTAATCCATAAGGGTACTGCAGGAATGGATATGATTCGTTTCGGTACACTCCTCACAATGGACAGAGAATACGATCAGGTAAAATGGTACGGCAGAGGTCCCCAGGAAAACCATATTGACCGTAAGACAGGCGCCAGAATCGCCATTCACGAGATGAGCGTAACCGATATGGAGCATCACTATATGCGTCCTCAGGAAAACGGACACAGAACCGATGTAAGAATGATGGAGGTCAAAAACAAGGAAGGTGCAGGTCTGCGCTTTACAAAGAAGGGTGAAACACCCTTCGCCATCAACTGCCACCATTACACTATAAACGATCTCGATGAGGCTACCCACATTCACTCACTGGAGCATAAGGACTTCACTACTGTTTGTATCGACCTTATGCAGAGAGGTATCGGCGGTGACACACCGGGTAATGCCTGTCTGAGAGAGCCGTATATTATGCATAAGGGTACTACCTACGAGTACGGTTATACCATAGAGGTAATCTGATTAAACCGATTACGAAAGTTCGGTTTTTCACCTTTACGAAATAAAACTATAAGGGAGGAAAGCTCTGCACAAAGAGCTTCCCTCCCTTTTCTTATTTTGCTTTCCGGTCTGCGCTTACTGCGGCAGTCCCTTCGCTTTTATTTAATATTATGCTTGCTTACCGAGAAGAGAGCCTAAATCAAGCTCACCCTTGAAAAGCTTGGTAAGAAGCTCGAAAATCATTTTGAACCAACGCATCATAGAAACAAGAATTGATTCTGTGGTAGGCTTCTCCTCTGCCAAGGAATACCATTCATAATCCTCACAGTTTTCCGTAGTGAGAGGCTCAAAGGTTCTCGTCTCCTCATAGAATCTCATAAAAGCAGGATACTGCACATAGGAATCGACTGTCATATCCTTGCTTCTGAGGAAAAGAAGACCTATCGTATCACTGAGCTCCCAGCAGTCGTGGTGTGCATTCTTTATTACCCATGTAGTCTCCGGGAAAAGACAAGTAGAGGTGTTTATCTTTTTGTCCGCAGAAATATACTTTTCGTCCACACCTGCGATAGCTTTATCTGAAAGCACGGTATTTATATCTGCACAGGTGACACCGAAGGCGGCATCCTTTACCGAAACGAGAGAGTCGGTCATATCGTGTACACTTTCGATAAAGGGAACATTCATATAGCCGTATTTAGCGGAAACGCCGATACGGATACCGTAATCCTCGCTGAAGGTCTTATAAAGCTCAGGAAGCTTAGAGGTAACCTTTTCCCTGTACTCTTTGATTTTTCTGATGACACCGGGATAAGCCTCCTGTGCCTCCTTGCTGCCGAACATAACATCAAGAGCAGCATCAAAGTCCTTCTCATAAACGCATGTCCAATAATTCACCTGTGTAGCTATACCCGTAGCGAAGCAAAGAGAGGGAAGAAGGGCTTTATAAAGCTTTTCATAAAGGTCCTCCACGCCGTCAAGAAGCATATCTGCCGTACCGGTCTGAGTAAACAGATCGAGAGTTTTGAAAACGATTTCGTTCGCAAGACCCGTAAGCGTAAAGCCTTGACCTACATTCAGAGCATCACACTGCTCGAGCTGACCGAGATACCTCTGCACATAAGCAGCCTCGAACTCCACCTTTCCGCTGAAGGCATCACTGACTACGGCCGTACCGTTAGAAAGGACATCGGTGAACATAACTCTGGCTACATCCTTTTTACTGCCGTATTTTTCTAAGTATGCCATAGCGAGAGAGCCGCCGAAGCATCTTACATAAATACATACCTGACTTTTACCTGTGGCAGCTTTTATGTTCTGAATATATTGATCCAATCTGTCTACATGGTCATAAGGAGAAAGTCTCCAGTCAAAGCAGAACTCATAATCATAAAGGTTATAATATCTGGTGTTTGTTTTGGACTTTGCCCCCGACTCCTCGAGCCTTTTTTGCGATACACCTACACCCTCGGGAGAATTACCCTCCGAGTCAAGGGCCGCATTTTTGAAAAGCGGAGAGATTTCATCATAAAGCGCCCTGCCGTAGGTGTCCCACTTGTCGAAAATAAGACCTTCCGTAAGCAGAGGAAGAAGGATGTTTACCGCCGCATCCACTATAGTGTCCTTATCCACACCGGCTATGCCGCCCTCATCTCCGCCCAGAATATCCTCCAGTCGGGCACCTACAGGCTTTCCGTCAGGACCGTAGATGGTCTCACCGTTACCTCTTATGTAAACGATAGGAAGCCTTTCCTCCGTAACCGCAGAAGCAGCAGGTGTCATAAGAGCGAAAAGCATCAATAGTGCAATAATAACAGAAATGAACTTTTTCATAATACATTACCTCTTTTCCTTTTTATACTGCTATTATACCATTAACAGTCTGTTAATATATTGCCTTTTAAGAAAAACAAAAAAATATAATTTTTCTGTCAAAATCGTGCAACAATACTACAATTTGTAAAAATATGATGCAGTAAACGAAGCAAAGCCGAGACTAATAAAGCCTTTTTTCCTTTAAATAAAGGTTTTTCTCTGTCATCATAAAAAAATATCCTGTACTGTTATCTGCTTCTCTTGACTTAAAAGAACAGTTGTGATATTATTCTAATGGCTTTAATAAGTCTTAATTATTTTCACACGGAGGTAAATAAAAATGAGAAAAATTATCAGAAAAACTCTCGCAGTAGTCCTCGCTCTTCTTATGCTTTCCGGTTCATTCGTATGCTTCGCAGCAGAGCTTAATCAGGAAGCAGTAGACGCTCACTTCGGTCAGTACAAAAATTATGTACTCCTCGGTGACAGCGCAGCCAGCGGCTACCGTGACGAAATGTCAGACAATGACGCAAACTACAACGAAGCCAATAAGGATTCCGTTTATTACAGAGTTCCCGGTGCCTATGCCGACATCATCACAAAGGCTATCATCGACGAAGACAACGGCGGAAAAATGGTTCCTCTCGCTGCACCCGGCTACAGAACCATCGAAATGCGTTATATGCTCGAAGACGATTTCGCAGCTGAATGTACTGACGAATATCTCTTCCACACCAGCCATCTTTATGTTTACGAGGATGAGGTATGTGACTGCCATAATGTAAATCTTCTTCCCGGCTCCGAGCACTTCAGAGAAAAGTTCAAAAAGTCTATCGCAGAAGCTGATCTTATCACTCTCGGTATCGGCGGTAACGACTGGGGTGCATATCTCGGTTGGGTAATCACTGACATTCTCGAAGAGCAGCATGCCGGTGACAAATACATCAACGATCTCGCAGAGCTTTTCAAGGACGGTAATTTTGATCTTGCCACTGTCGAAAAGGCTGTAGAAATCGCTCACATCGCAGGTGCTCTTCCCGCACTTTTACAGAGACTTCCCCAGGCTCTCGAATACGGTCTCCGTAATTTCTACACCAACTGGGACATTATGATTCAGGACATTTATGACCTTAATCCCGATGTTACTCTCATGGTAGTCGGTATGAGTGACAACAGCATCAAGGGTAAGCACTACGATTATAACGGTGTAGAGGGTGAAAAGATTACTGCTCAGGAGCAGCCTGCTGAAATCGCCGGTGCAGTTTCAATGATTATTGACTTTATTATGGGTGTAGGTAACGCTCCCATGATCGAAGGCGAAAAGAAGTTCGGTTACACCTTCGTAGACATCGACGGTGCGTCCTATGTTGACAGCCACTACGACGCTGACGGTCACGTATTCGTAGCTAACAAGATTATCGAGTCACTCCCCGATGCAGATGTTTTCGGCAAGTATGACGATGTTACACCCGGTCACAAATACTACAGCGAAATCGAATTCTGTCTCCTTAACGGTATTCTTGCTCCCAAGTCAGAAACAGAGTTCGGTCCCGATGATGCTTTCACCAAGGGTGAGCTCACAAATGCAATCAACGCCGCTAACGGCAAGGAAAGCAGCAGCACAGACAGCGGTAAAGCTAATATCCTTTCCTTCGCATTAGGTCTTTTAGGCGTTTCCGCAAAGAGAGGCTTCGTATCCTTCTTCAAGGCCTTCACACTTACATATAAGCTTCTCACAGCAAATAATTTCAATATAGGTGCTTCCTTGACTAAGGCAGAGGCAGCTTACTATTTCGCACAGATCTGTGCATAAGATTAATCTGATCAAAAAAACTAAGGCTCCCGTTCAAAAATGGACGGGAGCTGTTCTATTACCAAAAGATAGCTTGCACATATACGGTGAAAAGCTTTGTCTTGCTGAGATAAACGAATGAATTACGGATAAATCCGATACCGTTCGGAGAAACCGGACTTTATTATTCCGCGTCCGGTTGCTGACCGTTATGAGCAAGCCATTTACAGTCAGTGATTTCCATATTCGTGAAGGTGGCTTTAAAAGTTGAATTCTCGGGGCTGCACGCATAAATACCAAAGGTAATCATCCCTGCGCCCTTCCACATGTGGCAAACTCTCATCTGCTTGAAAGTAACGCCGTCCTCGGAGCATTCAATGCAATAATCATCTTCACGGCGACTCAATCTGTACCACATTGACTTGATACCTGCATCAATTTCAGTAGTTGCCCAGTCGGAATAGCCTTTATTTGTTACAACAGAGCCAAGATGCTGAAACCTTTCGTTCTCATATTCAATTGATCCCTTGAGCCAGTTTTCGCTGTCAAGATACATTACAATTCCGCACTGGTCGAATCTGTGCTTACTTTCGAACTCAGTTTTTACCGTAAATGAAAAGAACTGTTCATCCGTTTCCAGCTGCAGAACAGGAGCATTATCATTTCTGAAATGATAATATGTTCTCTGCCATAAATCCGTATGAGGGGTAGTTACGATTTCAATTTTGTCGGCTGAAATTGTGTAATCCGATGGCATTCTTGTCCATTTTAATTTGCTTGTATCTAAATTCATAATAGCACCTCTTCTAATTTATACGAACTGATTATAACACATATAATCTGAAATTACAATCAGGTGCGGGTGTCACGCCCTAACTTATTCACTATTACGAGTTTGCGAGTAACAAGGTTCTCCGAAACAAAGAAATCTTTGATTTCGTTTTGTTTCGTGAGGTTCTTATTCCTTCTTACCTATTACTTCGCCAAAAATCGACCGAAGGATTAGTGAAAAGTGAACAGTGAAGAAGTAATAAGTAAAAATCGACAACCTTCCAAAGAAGATTGTCGATTTTTGTGTTTACAGGTCAAAATGGCAACATGTGCTTTCAGCGATATTCTGCCTGCGGCAGAGTGAAATTTTCACTACAGTGAAAGTGATATTGAAACCTTCGGCTTCTGTTACATTTTCACAATGAAACAAAGCACATTAACTGATATGCTTATAC
>JAZUOC010000241.1:0-12680 GCA_045604465.1 Acutalibacteraceae bacterium | reverse complement strand
GTTTGTTTTTGCAAAACTTGCATTTTTCCACAATTTAACATTTCCATATTCGGTTTGGGTTATGAAGTGAGGGCTGTCACACTTTCGTGCAACAGCCCCTTGATTTTTATTTATTGTTCTTATCTTTGTAAAGCTTGTAGGAATAAGCTAAAGGAACGAGAAGCATTATCAGTACTGCCGTAAAGAAAATAAACGGATTTTCCAATATTGCCGTGGCGCAGATTACCGCACCGCAGAGAACCATAGTCTTGCCTGCTAAACGGTGGGTTTTATTCCAGTTTTCTTCGTCATTAAGAGTCCAGGGAATTTTAAAGCCGACGGTATAATTATGCTTGGTTTTCGGCATATAGTTTCCGAGAAGGATAAACAATATACCCATAAACATTATTACGACGAAGCCGATGCGGATTTTACTTCCCAGAGCATAAGCGTAGGTCATACTCATCAGCACAAGTGAAAGCACGGGGATAAGCCACAGAATAATTCTCATAATTTTTTCTGAAAAGTTTTTATTTTTTGGATCGAGGTTAGAGGCAAGAATTCCCGTCAGGTGTATTCCCAGCATTACGAGGGGCAGACCGAAAACGGCGAAGGCCTTACTGCTGTAGCTGTCAGGTGTATTGTCAGTGCCGAAATGTGTGGCGATTTCAGCGGGTAATCTGTCCCATAAAATAATACCGGCTATAATGGGAAGAAGTGTAATAACGGAAGTGATAATAATAGTGCCCTTATATTTTTTAAGCATTTTCACCGTCTCCTTTCAGATCAGTTATCCATAGCATAATTTCTTCTAAAACGGAAGCATTCAGCTCATAGTATATGAATTTCCCGTCTCTTTCATCCCTTATCAGGTCGGCCTCCTTAAGCACCGAAAGGTGTCTGGAGATTGCCGCACCGGACACGGGAAATTTTTCGACGATGTCACCTGCGGACATTTTTCTTTTTTTCAGAAGATTAAGTATTTCTCGTCTTGTCGGGTCTGACAGAGCTTTTAGTGTGTTTTGCAGTCCCATAAGGAAAGACTCCTTTCATTTAACATTTCACTTAAGTGTTAAATGTATTATAGCACGGGAATATATGCTTGTCAATAGGGGAGAAGGATTTTTTTAAATTTATGAAGCGGAGGGAGGCGGGGAGCCAAGCCCCTGTGGACAGGGACCTGTGGCGCCTGCGGCGCCGCAGGTGACCGTTTACGGTCGCCTGGCTCCCCGCCTCCCTCCGCTATGTAAAAGTAAAGAGAAAAACTTAACCTGCCGTGATTGACACGGCAGGCGTAAACTTTAATTTATTCATTTACTTCTTCAGGTAAAATCTCAGCTTTTACCTTGCCTATTCTTCTTTCTTCTACATTGAGGATAGTGAATTTAATGTTCTCAAAGACTATTTCATCCATATCACCGTCTTTGGGAAGATAGCCGAGACGGCTGATGATGAAGCCGCCGAGAGTGTCATATTCACCTTCGGGGATTACATCGCCTAAAAGCTCATTTACTTCTTCGATAAAGGCTGTACCGTCGATGGTGAAAAGGTTTTCGCTTTCTTCTACGATTTCCTCTTCCTCGTCATCGTATTCGTCGCGGATGTTACCCATAATCGCTTCGACAAGGTCTTCCACCGTAACGATACCTGCCGTACCGCCGTATTCGTCTACTACGACAGCCATCTGAACTCTTTTTTCAGTCATTTCCTCGAAAAGGTCACCGCAGTTTTTACTTGAGGGAACATAATATGCTTCACGCATAATGTCTGAGGGGCCTTCATTTTCGGGGAGAGAAGCGGAAATGAATTTGAGAAGGTCTTTTATATAAACGATACCGATAATATTATCCTGGTCCTCGTGATACACAGGGATTCGTGAATAGCCGTGCTCCATGGAAAGCTTTACTACTTCTTCCAGAGAATCTGTATCCTCGACAGCGATCATATCCGTTCTGTGAGTCATTATATCCGTAACATCGATGTCGTCGAATTCAAAGATGTTATTTATCATTTCCTTCTGGAGGTCTTCTATGACACCCTTTTCGCCGCCTACATCGACCATCATACGGATTTCCTCTTCGGTAACTACTTCCTCGTCGGCATTGGGGTCGAAGCCTAAAAGCTTTACGACGGCATTTGTCGAGAAGGAGAGGAATCTGACGAAGGGCTTAGTGAATTTCTTTACTATCAAAAGAACCGGTGCTACGGCATAGGCGATTTTTTCCGGCTTCTGCATAGCCATTCTTTTAGGTGCGAGCTCTCCGAGAACGAGAGAGAAATAAGACATTATTATTGTAATCAGAACGACGGAAATACCGTTGACTACACCGTAAGGTAATGAGGGTACAGCGGTGATGACAGCATCGGTAAGAAGCTGTGCGAAGGTAGTAGATGCACTCGCTGAGGTAAGGAAGCCTGCCAGAGTTACGCCTATCTGAATGGTAGAAAGGAAGTTACTGGGGTTTTCTGTGAGCTTTTGAATCTGCTTTGCTTTTTTATCGCCCTCTTCTGCGAGCTTATCTATCATATTATCGTTAAGAGAGATAATAGCGATTTCGCTCATGGCAAAAAAAGCATTTACGAGAATGAGAGCAAAAAGCATAATGATTTTAAAAATCAAGCCGCTTGCATCGGTTACAAGAGCTGTTTCATAGCCTTGTGCGGTGAATTCCTGTGCTGCTGTTAAGATAATACTTCCGGGGTCATCCATAATGGACTGTTTCTCCTTTCATTAAAGAAAAAATATATTCGCGAAGATAAACTTTACTTCAATCTGTAATTATACTGCAACTCTGTGTAAAAGTCAATGCCTCGGGTGCCTGTACTAAAAAAGAAACCGTTGCATCGGCTGAAAAAGTGATACAACGGTTTGCTTTCCTGCTGAGCTTATTTATTGAAAAGACCGCCTAAAGAAAGCTCGCCCTTGAAAAGTCTCGTAAGGAAATTAAGTATAGCTGTCATAAATCGGGTGAAGACCGTGAATCTTTCTTCGTTGCTTCCTTTTTCGGGCTTTTCGGGATCGAGACCGCTTACGGGTACAAGCTCATCTTTTTCGAAGTCGTAGTCGAGATACTGGGGATATTTCTCATTATCAAAAACTGTAAGAGCTCCCTTTGAGTCTATGATAGCGCCGAGAAGACGGTTGCCTGCTTCTGGGAAATCCGTGTGAAAAAGGTTTTTAAGGAACCAGGTCTGTTCCGGGTAGAGGCAGGTGGAAGCATCTATCTTTTTGTCGGGTGAAAGGAAACGGCTGTCAGTAAGGGAATCGGTATATGACTTCGGAAGGGCGGTGCCGTGATCTGCACAGGTAGCGCCGAAGGAGATGTCTGCTGTTTCAGCCACGAAGTCGCCGAGGGATTCCGCACCGTCGTAAACAGGAACTACGGGAACATCGTATTTTGCGACTACAGAGAATTCTATGCCTTTTTCTTCGAGCTCTGCCATCGTGCTTTCGTAGTTCAGCTGAACCTTATCGTGATATTCGTTAAGCTTGGAAATGAGACCTGCGTATTCATCCTCCACACCGTCAAATGTAAAGTCAACTGCTCTCTGATAATATTCATCGGGCACCATTGACCAATAGGAGGGGAAGGTGGCATAGGAGGCAAGGAGCATACGCTGAACGGTTCCCTCTTCTCTGAGCTTGTCTGCGATGTACTGTAAGGCATCGGTTCCGAGGCCGAGCACCTTTGCATAATTGAGAAGGTCTACTGTAGCATCGATAAGAGACTGTGTGTTTTTATCCTCTATTGCACCCATATCGTTGGATATGTATTCTATGAAATTATCGAGATTATCGGGATCGAGAGAAATTTCGCCTGCGAAGAGTGCACCTATGGTGTCGATGCCGACGGTAGAGGAAATGTACATAATAACGCTTTCTACGTTTGCGACAGCGTGTTCCTTATATTTTTCCAGATAAGCAGAAATAACATTACCGCCGAAGCATCTGCCCACGAGAGCCACCTTTTTTCCGCCGGAATGCTTTACCACAAGGTCGATATAATCTCTGAGGTCGTCAGCGATAACCAAGGGAGAAATTCTGGGGTCAAAGCCGAAGTCGCAGTCCATAAGACCGTAGCTTCCGCTTACGGAGGGATAACCGAAATCGTAAATGGTTCTGCCGTCGCCCGAGCCATCGGAGACTTCACCGTTTTTATCGAGGACAGCGTTCTTGTAAAGAGGAGCAAAGGCGTTATAGAGCTCTTCACCGTATCTCGAGAAATCATCTGTCACTAAACCGGCGGCAAGCTCTCTGAGACAGGGCATAAGCACCTGTTTAAGATGTGCGCCGATGTCAACATTGAGGGGCCAGATAAGCTCATCATCATTGATGGTATCGTTTGCGTAAACATTTCTTGAAGCGCCGCGGATGAAAACCACAGGTGTATTTGTTCTTACATCAGTTGCAAAAGCTACAGGTGCAGCAAGTGCAGTGAGCATAATAAGAGTGAGAATCAGTGCGATTATTTTTTTCATAGCAGTATACCTCCTGAAAAAGTCAGTTTGCATTATACTCTTAACATAAAGATTAGTCAACAGTCAGCCTAAAGCTTTGAATCATTATTAAAACTACGTTATATGAATTTATTTCTGAAAATCTCTATGGCATCCTCTTTCGTAAATCCGCCGGGTGAGAAGATGAAATTATTAGGCACGGTATCATAACGGCTGCAGTAAGAAAGGATTTCCTCCTCGCTCATCCTTATTTCGGGCAAAGCTGTCAGCTCACGGACGATGCTTTTAAAGGCTTCCTTGTCTGTTTTCATTATAGAAAGCACCTTATCGGTTTTTTCTTTTTCGTATTTTTCGCTGCGGTCGATGAATTCGTCCATAAAGGCAGTGCAGGCCTTACCGTGGGGAAGGTCATAATTCTCCGTAAGAATGTAGCCTAAGGGGTGAGGAAAGGCAGTGCCGCAGTAGGCGAGGGTAATACCTGCATAAAGAGAGCCGTAGTAAAGCTTTTCTCTCATTTCTTCGTCGGGATTTTCCTTAGCTGTGTGAAGATAGACGAGACCCTGCCAGATAAGGTCTATGGCTTTTTCACCGAAGAGAGATGGGATATCGGTGCATTTTACCGACATATATCCTTCGAGAGCGTGAGCCAGAGCATCGAGAGCAGTAGAAACGGTGATGCTATAGGGCATAGAATGGGTGTAGGCAGGATCTGCGAAGGTAAGACAGGGGAAGCAGTCCGTAGGAGCGAGGCTCTTTTTTCTCCCTGTGGCAGGATCCGTCAGAACGCTTACCTTGCCCACTTCACTGCCTGTTCCCGAGGTGGTGCCGATAAGAACGATAGGAAGTGCCTTATTTCTTTTTCCGGAGGAGTAGATGTCATAAAGAGTAAAAGACGGGTTAGCGGCATAAACTGCTACGGCCTTCGCCGCATCCAGGGGTGAACCGCCGCCGATGCCGATAACGAACTCCGCACCGAATTCTCTCGCCTTTTCAGCTGCCTCGAAGCAGTGGTCGAGACGGGGGTTAGGGCCTATGCCGTTATAAATAACGCTTTCGATATTTTCTTCTCTGAGCGCATAGAGAATGTCCTCGAGAGCACCGCTTTTCAGGGCGCTCGAACCGCCGGTGACAATAATGCATTTCTTTCCGAAGGCGGACAAAAGTGAGGTGTTTTTTTTCACACAGTCCTTACCGCTTACTACATTGATAGGTAAATTAAGATTAAAGTCCATTTTTCTCGTTCCCTTTCAGCATATTATTATAAGGTATTATACCAAAGTAATAACTTTCCTGCAAGATTTATTTGTAAAGACTTGAAAAATAAGTCGAGATGGTATAAAATGAATAAGATAAAAAAGTATTATCGGTTTTTATTGTCTATTTTTAATGAATTACGGTGATTTCCATGAAGAGCAAAGGTAAAGTGCTGAAAATTCTGATAACGGTTACGGTTATTGCAGTTATCCTTTGCGTTGCTTTTTTTCTCTACGGAAGAGAGAAACGCTATGATTTTACGGAGAAGAGCTTCATCTCTATGGATACGGTGATTACCGAAAAAATTTACGGTGAAAACAGCAGTACACTTATCGCTCCCGTGTTCAATATAGTAACGGGACTGGATGAAACTATTTCACGCTTTAATGAAAGCAGCGCCGTTTATCAGCTGAATACCTACGGACAGACTGACGATAAGGCTGTTAATGAAATTATTAACAGTGTAAGAGCGGTAAGTGAAGATGTTGACGGAGCCTTTGACATAACCGTGGGCGAGCTTTCCGATTTATGGAGTATCGGTAAGGAGGATGAAAAGATTCCTTCCGTGGAAGAAATCGAAGCTGTTCTCTCAAATGTGGATTACAGAAAGATCAGCATCGAAAACGGTACTGTTTATTATGACGGAGGCGAAATTGATCTCGGTGCGGTGGGTAAAGGCTTTGCCTGTGACCTTATAGCGGCTTATCTTTCCTCACAGGAGGCAGAGGGAGCTATAGTATCCGTGGGAGGAAGCATCTTAGCCTACGGAGATTATAATAAAAAAGGCGACAAATGGAGCATAGCTATCAGAGATCCCCGTTCTGAAAATGAATTTTTGGGTATAGTCAGACTCGATGAGGGCTTTGTGTCCACCTCGGGAGATTATGAAAGATATTTCGAAAGAGACGGAAAACGCTATCATCACATTTTTGATGCCCGTACAGGTATGCCTGCCGAATCGGGACTTGTCAGCGTTACCGTAGTGGCTGAAAGCGGTATTTTAAGTGATGCACTTTCTACTGCCTGCTTTATCGTCGGCGAGGAAAAAGGCAAAGAGCTAATAGAAAAATACAGTGCATCGGCTATCTTCGTCGATAAGGAAATGAACATTACTACTGTGGGAGAAATCGATTTTGAAAAGCAGTAAGGGACTTAAAAAGGGTGACATACTCATAATTTTTTCCGTACTTGCGGTTTCTCTCGTCTGGTTTCTGATTTCTTTTCTTTCTGTGGGAGATAAACAGCAGGTAAGGGTTTATCTTGACGGTGAGCTTTATAAAACCGTGGAGCTTTCCGCTGTGGAAAAAGAGGAGAGGGTCAGCCTTGACGGCTGTGAAATCAGCATCACAAAGGACGGAGCCTGTTTTCTTTCTTCGGACTGTCCTGACGGTCTGTGCGTTAAACGAGGTATGATGACACACAGCGGTGACGTTATGGCCTGTGTTCCGAAGGGTATCACTGTGGAAATTACAGGCGGAAAAGCTGTGGACGGAATATCGTACTGAGGAAAAATGAATGAAAACTAAAAAGCTTACTTTACTTTCACTTCTTTCTGCACTGGCTTTAGTGCTTTCCTTTATGGAAAATATGCTTCTGCCCGACATACCCTTTCTCCCTGTCGGTGCAAAGCCGGGGCTTTCGAACATCGTTACTATGTTTACTGCATCCTTTTACGGCTTTTCGGGAGCTATATATATTACGCTTATAAAAGGTATTTTTGCTCTGATTACCCGTGGCGGTACTGCGGCGGTCATGAGTCTTTGCGGAGGTGTCTTAAGCACGGCCGTAATGTGTCTTATGATTAAAAAAGAGGGAAAAAACCTTTCATATATCGGTATCGGTGTCCTTTCGGCAGCGGTGCATAATATGGGACAGCTTGCGGGTGCCTGCTTTATTACGGGTACGGCTTCTTTACTGTCCTACGGTAAGTATCTTCTTCTGTTCGGTCTCGTTACAGGCTTCGTTACGGGAACGGTCTCAGAGATAACTTTACCGAAAATAAAAGTGATAATCAATCAGAATTTTAATGTAAAGGAGAAATGAAAATGAGCAAAAGGCCTGACGGAGTTCTTACTGCCGTAAAGCGCGGACGCGGCGGTGTGGCTGTTGCACACAACAAAAACACGGCTGATATGCCCGTGGAGAGACTTCCTGTTCCAGAAAAGGTAGTTATTTCCATGCAGCAGCACATAGGTGTACCCTGTACTCCTGTGGTAAAGGTCGGCGACGAGGTGGCAGTAGGACAGGTGATAGGTGACAGCGATAAGTTTATCTCTGCTCCCATTCACGCTACGATTTCGGGTAAGGTAACGGCTGTGGGCGATATTAAGCTCGCCAACGGTATCATTACTAAGGGCATTACCATCGAAAGTGACGGAGAAATGAGACTTTATGAGGGAATAAAGCCTCCCGTCGTAACCAATAAAAAGGAGCTGTGTGAGGCTGTAAGAGCATCGGGCGTGGTAGGTCTCGGCGGTGCCGGCTTCCCCACACACGTCAAATTCAATCTTCCCGATGACAGTAAGGTAGACACACTCATCATCAATGCAGCTGAATGTGAGCCTTATATAACAGTAGACTACCGCGAATGTATCGACAATACCAAATATATCATAAAAGGTGTAGAGCTTCTCAGAGATATATGCGGCTTCAAGCAGATTATTATCGCTATCGAGGATAACAAGCCTCAGGCCTTCAAGGACCTCAAGGAATTCGCTGACAGCGATAACGATGCTGACGACACCATTAAGCTGATGACTCTTAAGTCAAGATATCCCCAGGGTGCCGAAAAGATGATGGTGCTCTCCGCTACGGGCAGAAAGGTACCTCCCGGAAAGCTTCCCTCAGATGTAGGCTGTGTGGTAATCAATGTGGCCTCTCTTGCCTTTATCGCAAGATATGTGGAGACAGGCAAGCCTCTCGTTTCCCGCTCCATTACAGTAGACGGTTCGGCTATCAAAGAACCTAAAAACCTCCGTGTACCCATCGGTACTAACATTCAGGACATCATCGACTACTGCGGCGGCTTCAAATCAGAGCCGAGAAAGATTCTCTCGGGCGGTCCTATGATGGGTATCGCCATCTGTGATACCAATGCTCCCATCTGTAAGCAGAATAATGCTATCTTGGCCTTCGCTGACAGAAAGGATCTTATCAAAACCGAAAGAGAGTGTATCCGCTGCGGCAGATGTGTGGATGTGTGTCCCATGAGTCTTATGCCCACTCTCATCGAAAGATATGCCCGTATAAAGGATGCGGAAAAGCTGAATGACATCGGTGTTATGGTGTGCATGGAGTGCGGCTCCTGTGCCTATGCCTGTCCTTCGGGCAGACCTCTTGTTCAGTATATGAGACTTGCCAAGCAGGTCGTAAGAGAAGGAGGTAAAAAATAATGAGTAAAAAACTTACCGTAAGCCCGTCTCCTCACGTGCGCTCGAGAGAGACTACCACGGGCATTATGCTTGATGTAATCATAGCTCTTATCCCTGCACTGATTATGAGTGCCTACTATTTCGGCTTAAGAGCACTCCTGCTTACCTTTGTCTGTGTTATCAGCGCAGTTATCGCTGAATATATTTCCAGAAAGGTAATGAAAAGAAACAATACTCTCGGAGACCTGAGTGCCATCGTAACGGGTCTTATCCTCGCACTTAATCTTCCCTCGTCTCTTCCCTTATGGATGGGCGCTCTCGGCAGCATTATCGCTATCGTAGTGGTCAAGCAGATGTTCGGCGGTATCGGTCAGAACTTCGTAAACCCTGCCATGACAGCGAGAATCATTCTTATGGTGTCCTTCCCTACGGCTATGGCTCACTGGGTGGCACCCTTCGCAGGAAGCTGGAGTCCCGACGCAGTTACCGCTGCTACACCTATGGCAGTTTTAGCCGGTGTAGAGGGCGGAGATGTTTCCGCAGTAGCCGATGCTCTTCCCTCGCTTACGGGAATGCTCTTCGGTGCACACGGCGGCTCGATGGGTGAGGTATGCTCACTGGCGCTTATCGCAGGCGGACTTTACCTCATTATCAGAAAGGTAATTTCTCCCATCATTCCTATCTGCTTCATCGGTACTGTAGCTGTGTTCATGCTTATCGCAGGCAAGTTCAGCTTAGAGTTCACCGCTTATCAGCTTTTAGGCGGCGGTCTTATGCTCGGTGCATTCTTTATGGCTACAGACTACTCTACCTCTCCTCTTAATAAAAAGGGCAAGGTTATCTTCGGTATCGGCTGCGGTCTCATAACATCCGTCATCCGTATTTTCGGTTCACTTCCCGAAGGTGTATCCTTCTCTATTATTCTTATGAATATCCTCGTTCCCCATATCGAAAACCTTACGCTGTCAAAGCCCTTCGGCTTCGTTAAGGAAAAGAAAGGGGGCAATGCATAATGAAAAACTTAAATGCTAAAGTAGTTCTTATTCCTACGGTGGCACTTTTGGTTATCTGCCTCGTGGCTACTACTCTTTTAGCCTTTACGAACAGCATTACTGCTGAAAAGATAGCTCTCAATGCAGTAGAGACAGAAAATGCCAGCCGTAATGTGGTTCTTCCCGGCGGAACCACCTACAGTGAGGTTACTGCAGCGGAAAACGGTGTTACCTACTGTACAGGCTACGATAAAATCGGAAACGAGATCGGTTATGTCTTCACCTCAGGTGCCAAGGGCTACGGCGGAACTGTTTCCGTTATGGTCGGTCTCGACAAGGAGGGAACCATCCTCGGCATAGAAATCCTTTCTCACAGCGAAACTCCCGGTCTCGGCGCAAATGCCGTAAAGGACGATTTCAAGGGACGCTTCGCGGGTAAAAGCGGTACTCTTACCGTAGACAAGGTTTCAAACGACGGTCAGAATATCCAGGCTATAACAGCCGCTACCATTACCTCAAAGGCAGTGGTTAGTGCAGTAAATACTATTACGGAAACCTTTGCACAGGTTATGACAGGAGGTGGCACTAATGGCTAAGCTTACTAAAGAATTTTCTAAGGGCATTATAGCCGAAAACCCTGTTTTAAGACTCGTTCTCGGCACCTGTCCCACTTTGGCTACCACTACATCCGTAGAAAGTGCCATCGGCATGGGACTTGCCGCATCGATAGTTCTCGTATGCTCGAACATCGTTATTTCCGCACTCCGTAAGGTTATTCCCGATAAGGTAAGAATTCCTGCCTATATCGTAGTTATCGCTTCCTTCGTTACCATCGTTCAGATGGCTGTAAAGGCTTTCCTGCCTTCACTGGACGAGCAGCTCGGTGTGTATCTTCCTCTTATCGTTGTAAACTGTATTATCCTCGGCAGAGCTGAGGCCTTCGCAGGTAAAAATCCGGTTTTAGCTTCGGCTGTTGACGGTCTCGGAATGGGTGTAGGCTTTACGGCAGCTCTCTTCCTTATGGGCGCAGTCCGTGAAATCTTCGGTGCAGGTACCTTCCTCGGTACAGGCGTTCCCTTCCTCGAAAGCAATCCTATGCTTATATTCATTCTTCCCCCGGGCGGCTTCTTCGTTTACGGTATTCTTATGGCGGCAGTCAACCGTCTGGCCGAAAAGAAGGGTAAGCCCAGAGCAGAGCTCCGCGGCTGTGAGGCTTGTCCCATGGCACAGAGCTGTGCATTAAAGAACGCAGATAAGGAGGGTGCAAACTGATGACTAAAGAGCTTTTTTCCATTCTTTTAACGGCTATTCTTACCCAGAACTTCGTTTTAGCCAAGTTCCTCGGTATCTGTCCCTTCCTCGGTGTTTCCAAAAAGCTTAACACGGCAGTAGGTATGAGTGCGGCGGTTATCTTCGTTATGGCTCTTGCCACCGCTGTTACCTATCCTATCAACAAGTTCCTTCTCGTTAAAAACGATCTGGAATATCTGCAGACGATCGTATTCATTCTCGTTATCGCTGCACTCGTCCAGCTGGTCGAAATTATTCTTAAGAAGTATATTCCTGCTCTTTATAATGCTCTCGGCATTTATCTTCCTCTTATCACCACTAACTGTGCCGTTCTCGGTGTAGTTATCCTTAATGTGGATGAGGGCTATAATTTCGCACAGTCTATGTTCAGCTCCTTAGGTGCAGGCCTCGGCTTTATGCTGGCTATGGTAATGTTCGCAGGTGTCAGAGAGAGACTGGAAAGCTGTGATGTACCTAAGTTTATGCAGGGCCTTCCTATTACCTTGGTAGCGGCATCACTCGTTTCCGTTTCCTTCCTCGGCTTTACGGGAATCGTCGAAAACATCTTTGCTTAAGGAGGTAATAGAATGAGTCAGATTATTATTGCAGTTGTGATTGTTGCGGCTATCGGACTTATCGCAGGTCTCGGTCTCGCTGTTGCTTCCGTGGTTTTCGCCGTACCCGTAGACGAAAAGGCAGAAAAAATCAGAGAATGTCTCCCCGGTGCCAACTGCGGTGCCTGCGGCTTTACAGGCTGTGACGGTTATGCCGCCGCACTTTCAAAGGGTGAGACAAGCGAGTGTAATCTCTGTACTCCCGGCGGTAACGACACGGCAAAGCAGATAGGCGAAATAATGGGCCTTTCCGTAGGTAAGATTACACCTATGGTTGCCGCTGTTATGTGTCAGGGCAACAGAACCAACGTAGAGGATAAGCTGGAATACAGCGGTGTCAAATCCTGTAAGATGGCGACACAGCTTTTCGGCGGTCCCAAAAACTGTGTTTACGGCTGTATCGGCTTCGGTGACTGCGCTGAGGTGTGTCCCTACGATGCTATCTTTATCTGTGACGGTGTGGCAAGAATTAACCCCGACAAGTGCCGTGCATGTAAGAAGTGTATTTCGGCCTGTCCGAGAAATCTTATCGACCTGTTCCCCCTCGACACTACGAAGGCGGCTGTTCTCTGCCGTAATCACGACAAGGGTGCTCAGACACGTAAGCAGTGTAAAGCAGGCTGTATCGGCTGTATGAAGTGCGTAAAGGCTTGTCCCGTAGAGGCAGTAAGTATAGATAATTTCTGTGCTACCGTGGACTACGATAAATGTATCGGCTGCGG
>JAZUOC010000240.1:0-16058 GCA_045604465.1 Acutalibacteraceae bacterium | reverse complement strand
TATATGCGTGATTTCCTCGAAAGCACAAAGTGGTATAATCTTATTCCGAGGTTTGGCAATAAATCATATTTTGTGCCTGCAAACAATGTTTATTATGCTTATGCTGGTAATGAGGATAACAGCGAAATCGTTATATATTTCTATTCGTTTACCGATGAATCCGTTGCTCAGAATGCAAACACCAAGTATTACGGCGGAATAAAAACAGGCACAGTCGGAAACCTCGTTCCGTACGGAAGTTATACATATCAATGGTTCAACCCTATCAATGGCGAATACTCCGAGGAATATGAATTCACTGCCACTCGGTTTGGTACATATTACATTGGCGACAGGCCGCAGGCAACCGATATGGTTCTGTGCATAAGCGCCGCCGATTAATTCTGAACGAGTAATCGTATCTGATAAATTCCAATTCGTCGAACTCCGGTTCTAAAGAGAGACGTACTGCCAAAAAAGTCTCGTAAATGGCCTACAGAGCCGTTTGTGAGGCTTTTTTCTTTTGAAAATCTTGCTCATAATAGCCTCCATGAAGTGCTTTATTATTCCAAAAGCGAACTATTCTTGACCCCAAACCTGCCCCAAAAAGCTTTTTTGAGGAAATTTACCACACTTTTGCCACAATTATGCCGAAATTTTTTGACTCATGCCGTCAAGAAGCCGAACTTTTTTCAAGGCATTTTTCAGGTGAAGAAAAGTGCTAACTCGTGCCTTGGAGCCAAAACCGCCCAAAAGTGGGTTGAAAACTCGTGCCTTATACGAACAATATTTTCGCACTTGCCGAAATTTTTTGCTCTTTTTCTTTTGTCTGATTTTTGCCGAAAATAGCTTTTTGTCTTACTCAAAAGACACCAACCGTTCAACCGGCGGTACAAGGAAAATCGGAGAATTTACAAACTCTTTCAAGAAGATAATGGGTTATTTTGCGGATTTGTATAAGGAAACAACTAACCCGACTGTACCTATACGCAGAATAATAATAGGGCTTAACAACTTGCAGGATGACTATATGGCTTCAATATCCCTTTTCGATGATGTTGAAGCACAGGAGAAAGAGAAAAAGCTTCGTGAAGCTGTGGTCGATATAAAGAAGAAGTACGGCAAGAATATTATTCTCAAAGGTATAAGCTATACAGAAAAAGCAACGGCACGCAGCAGAAACAAGATGGTAGGAGGGCATAACGGTGGCGATTAAGAAAGCAGACAGAGCAAGACAGTTTATGCCGTTTGCAGCCCTTACCGGGTATTATGAGGTTATTAAGCAGCGTGAAAAGATAATTGAGCCGAGAAAAGAGCTCTCCGAAGATGAAGCAGAAATCCTTTCAGATAAGCTCAGTAAAATTCAGAAAGGTATGCTGCTAACTCTCACTTATTACAAAGAGGATTGCTATGAAACACTAACAGGTCTTGTCTCAAACATAGACCCGATTTACAGAACAATAACGATTGTCAAGACTAAAATAGCGATTGATGATGTGTCTGACATAAGAATAGAATCCGAACTAACGAGCTCTGATTGATTTCAGGGCTCATTTTAGCTTTAAAAATTTAATTAAATGATAGTTGAATACTTTGAATAAAAGGTATATACTTTAACATGTGTATTTGCAATTATTTTCCATATTGTTTTATGGAGGACTTTTGATATGAAACGAACTTTTAAAAAGGCTATATCTGTATTTCTTGTGGTGACGATGTTGCTTTGTGCCGCACCGATGAATGGTTTTGTCGGGCTTGATTTATTGGGCTTATTAGAATGTAAAGTTGAGGCTGCTACTAATAGTGGCGAATGTGGCGATAATCTCATCTGGACTTATGATCTAACAACGAAAACCTTAACCATATCAGGATCTGGCGCAATGCATAATTATCAGGACTTGGTTATTGGTAAAACCGTACCTTGGCGTGATTATAGAAACGAAATAAAAAATGTCGTTATTGGAAAAGAAGTAACAACTATAGGAGAAGAAGCATTTATATACTGTACAGCAGTATCTGATGTAATAATAGGTGATTGTGTAACTGAGATTGGAAACCGAGCTTTTAAAGAATGTACATCTCTTTCTGAAATATTAATTCCTGACAACGTTGTTTCAATTGGAGTCTGTGCATTTCATAAATGTTCTTCTCTTGCAAAATTAACTATTGGTAACAGTGTTAAAACTATTGAAGATGAGGCATTTGCGGATTGTGACACCTTGGAGAGTGTAATTATTCCAGATAGCGTAATAAGCATTGGTGAAGATGCGTTTTATGGTAGTGGTATTTCAGAAGTAATAATTGGAGATGGTGTAACTACAATTGGAAAATACGCATTTTCATCGGATGGACTTAAGAATGTCACAATAGGAGATAGTGTAATAGAAATAGAAAATTATGCGTTTTATGCTTGTAGTTCTCTTGAGAATGTTTACATTAAAGATTTGTCCAAATGGTGTGCTATAAGTTTTAATGATGTTTACAGTAATCCGATGTATTATGCCGACAATTTAGTTATAAACGGAAAAATCTCCTCAGGAGAAGTGGTAATACCGGATGCAATCACTCAAATACCTTGTGGAACATTTAGAAATAGTTATATTACAAAAATAACCATTCCTAATAGTGTTTTATCAATTGGAGATTATGCATTCGATAATTGTGGTCTTTTAAGTGAGGTTAATATTGGTAATTCGGTTTTAGAAATTGGTAAATATGCTTTTTCTTATTGCGATTCCCTCACTACACTTAATATTCCCGATAGTGTTTTAGCTTTAGGAAATGATTTGTGTTATAGTTGCAAAGCTCTTAAAAATATAACAATAGGTAATAGTGTGATAGAGATAGGGAATTATGCATTTGCATATTGTGAATTGACAAATGTTAAAATCCCTAATAGCGTGTCTTCAATTGGTTCTTATGCATTTTACTTTTGCAAACAATTATCAACTGTTACTCTTGGGAGCAGTGTGAAAGAAATTGGGAACTACGCTTTCTATTATTGCAACGCCCTCGAAAGAATAGTAATTCCCGATAGTGTTACAGAAATTGGAACTGCCGCCTTTGGATATTGTCACAAGCTAAATTCTGTAGTAATAGGAAAAGGAATAATAGAAATACCTAAATCGGCATTTATAGAATGCTATGGTGTAAATGTTGTTGTGCTACCTGAAAGTATACAGACAATTGCCAATTATGCATTTAAAAACTGTAACAGTATTAAAGATGTATGCTATAGCGCAACAAGAGAACAGTGGGCCACTGTTTTAATTGGGACAAATAATGAATCTCTTTATGATGTCACTGTGCGTTTCCATTACGACTGTACCTCACCCAATTTCAATAAGAAAGTTTTTAAGCAACCCACTTGTTTTGAAACTGGTCAATATACTTATACTTGTAATTGTGGCAAAATTTATACTGAAGCAATACCTATAACAAATCATATTTATAGATATATACTTGTAAAGGCACCTACCGTGACCGAAAGCGGCAGCAAAAAGCAAGTTTGTACAGGCTGTGGGGAAGAAACAGGTGTTGTTGAAACAATCCCTGCGACTGGCTTTGAAACGACAAACGGCATGGTAGTTGATTATGCAAACAATATTGTTTACGGACTTGATGCAGGCGTTAATTCTCTTGACATATATACAAATATTATTGCTGACGGCTATGAATGGACTTACACACCCGGTCAGTTCGGCGGCTTTGGTACAGGCACAAAGGCTACACTCAAGAAAGGTGATACAACCGTTGCTGAGTATACAATTCTTATCTACGGCGACCTCAACGGCGACGGCTGGTATGACGGTGAGGATGCATTCCTTGCCAACCTCATCGTTAAGGGTATGCTCAAGCAGGCTGACCTTCCCGATTATATGTGGAAAGCAGCCGACAGTAACCACGACGGCGAAATCAACGAAGCTGACGTTGATTTGCTTATGGGTGCAGGTCTTAAAAAGAACGACATTGACCAGAATGCATCACAGTCTGAACTCTCAACTCAGGCAGCATATATCGAGTATATGTCAATCATCGACCAGTCAGCCGGTCCTGACATTGAGCCCGATACAGATGAAACTCAGCAGGGGACAACAACACCTGAAACAAACGAAACGGTTGAACCCGATGAGCCTGCAGAAGATTCATACTTCGGCATATTCATTTCAAAGGTCTTCCTGTTCATCCGCAAAATATTCAATTCCGTTTTCTCGTTTGTAATTAAATAACCATATTGTTAAACACCCGACTTGAACATTTCAGGTCGGGTGTTGTCTATATAGTGAGTTTTTGAGCTCTGATATCAGGGTTCTTTTTCTTAGTAAATATTTACAAAGTAATATTGGTGTTCGATGGTACATTTTCGGGTCACAGCTTTTAGTATTATTCATTCAGAACAGGAAACAAAGAAATATGCTTGTGGATGATGTATATTGGAGGCAGAATTGTAATGGCAAGAAGAAAAAACGAAAAAGCGATCGATGTTCTCAATGAGTTTTTTAAAAATCTTAATGAACTCGGAAATATGCTTAGTGTTGAAGACTATAATGTCGCAATGGAATCACTCAAAGAAACACAAAGGATAATTGAAAACGAACGCAGGCTGAAGATTGAAAAAGAACGTGAAGAACGACGGCTTGAAAAGGAACGTATTGAAAAGGAAAAGCACGATAAGCACGTTGCTGAAGTTACGTGTATGGATCTACCGCTTGATTGGGAAAACTCGTTTTCAGGTGATGATCGTACAGCAGGAGTACATACAGAAAGTATACCGGATGCACTTGTTATTTCTCTTAATACGCTTGGCAAGGTTGATATTGAGTATATTTCTTCTGTTACGGGAGAAAGCTGTAAAACGGTTATTGAAACACTCAAGGGCTCTATATATCAGAATCCCGAAACGTGGAATGAATGCTTCTACAAAGGTTGGGAAACTGCAGACGAATATCTTACGGGAAATCTCAAAAGAAAGTGGAACGCTGCAAAAAGTGCAACAAATAAATATAACGGTTATTTTGATGACAATATAGCAGCGATTGAACGCGTTTTGCCTAAAAGTGTAGCTTGCGAAGATATTTATATTACACTCGGTTCGCCGTGGATTCCGCCCGATGTTATTGATGATTTTATTAATGAGATGTTTTTTTCAAAATTGCCTGATTATCAACGTTGTTCTTCGGTGAAACACGATGAAATTACAGGCACATGGGAAATTGATTCTAAAAGCAGAGGTAATACTTTTACAATTACAACATCAACCTACGGTACAAGCAGAATAAATGCTTTGCACATTATTGAACGAACATTGAATTTAAGACAAATCAAGGTTTGCGATACTGTCAGAAACCCCGCATCAAAGACTGGCGAAAAAAGAATTATCAATAATGCTGAAACTGCACTTGCCCTCGAAAAACAAAAGAAACTTATCAAAGAGTTTCAGAATTGGGTATGGAAAGATGAAGAACGTAAGAAAAGACTTGAAAATATATACGAGGATAAATTCGGTTGCGTGAAGAAAAGAAATTTTGACGGTTCTTTTTTGACTTTTCCGTCAATGTCCGATGAAGTTTCGCTTTATCCGTATCAGAAAAACGCAGTTGCAAGAATTTTGTTTACTCCAAATACACTTCTTGCTCACGAGGTTGGTGCCGGTAAAACATATATTATGATTGCTGCGGGAATGGAGCTGCGAAGAATGGGTATCTCACAGAAGAATCTTTATGTTGTGCCCAATAACCTTGTCGGTCAGTGGTCGGATATTTTTCTTAAAATGTATCCTCAGGCAAACATTCTTTGTGTTGAGCCTAAAAATTTTAAACCCGAAAAGCGTGATTCTTTGCTGATGAAAATTCGTGATGACGATTTTGATGCTGTAATAATGTCTTACAGCTGCTTTGACCTTATAAAGCTTTCTCGTGAATATCATTATCAACAGATGGAAGAAGTATTGGAGACTGTTACTAAAACTCTGAATAACGGTTTGAAAAATACGTTAAAGCTTGAGGAAAAACGCAGGAAACTGAAAGAAGCCTGCGAAGAGCTGAAATGGTCATTATACGAAATCGATGACGAAGTCTATTTTGATGAGCTCGGTATAAACACAATGTTTGTTGATGAAGCACATAACTATAAAAATCTGCCAATTGAAACAAAAATTTCAAGCATTCTGGGCATGTCAACAGGCGGTTCAAAAAAATGCAGCGAAATGCTCGAAAAGGTACGCTGTGTTCAGAAACAGAATAATGGCAGGGGAGTTGTTTTTGCAACAGGCACTCCGATAACTAATTCAGTAACAGATGCCTTCGTTATGCAACAATACCTTCAGAGCGGCGAGCTTGCATTGCTCGATTTACAGAGTTTTGACAGCTGGGTAGGTATGTTTGCTGAAAAGGAAGATAGCTTTGAAATTGATGTTGATACCAGTGAATACAGAATGGCCACAAGACTTTCAAAATTTCACAATCTGCCGGAGCTTACCAATCTTTTCGCTTCAATTGCAGACTTTCATTCAATGGAGGGTACTGACGGCATTCCTGTTACTGATGGATATAATGATGCTCTTATTCCGAAAACGTTGCACTTTAAGATGTATCTTGATCAAATATCGGACAGAGTCGATGAGGTGAGAAATCATCTTGTACCAAGAACTATAGACAATATGCTCAAAATCACTGTTGACGGCAGAAAAGCAGCTCTGGATTTGCGCCTTGCAGATCCGAATGCACAGTTTGATTATGATTCAAAGGTTTATCGTTGTGCTGAAAATGTATTTGATATTTATATGAGGACATGCCTGAATAAAAGTACACAGCTTATTTTCTGCGATGTTTCAACACCTAAAGGAACATTCAATGTTTATGATGAGCTGACACGGCTCCTTACTTCTATGGGTATTCCAAGAGAAATGATTGCTTATGTTCACGATGCTCAGACCGAAAAGAAACGAAGTGAGCTGTTTAAGAAAATGAGAAACGGTGATATCCGTATTCTTCTCGGCTCTACATTTAAGCTCGGTCTTGGTGTCAATATTCAAGACAGGCTTATTGCCCTGCATCATATTGATGTACCGTGGCGTCCTGCTGATATGGTTCAGCGGGAAGGCAGAATACTTCGTCAGGGCAATATGAATCCGAAGGTTCAGATATTCCGGTACATAACCGAAGGAAGCTTTGACGCATATTCATGGCAGTTGCTTGAAACAAAGCAGAGATTTATCAGTCAGTTGCTTTCGGGCTCTTTAACACAGCGCAGCGGTTCGGATATCGACGGCACTGTGCTTGATTATGCAGAAGTAAAGGCACTTGCAGTAGGAAACCCGTTAATCAGAAAGAGGGTTGAAACAGCAAATGATCTTGAGAAATATATGGCGCTTCAAAGAGGCATTGTTTCAAACAGAGAAGCCCTTGAAAGAGAGCTTAATAATATTCCTGTACAGCTTGCTGATTACAGAAGGCTTAAAGAAGAATGTATTGCAGATGCTCGGTATTATGATGAAAACAAGCGTGTTTATCACAAAACCGAACGACAAATTATCAGAAAGCATATCTTTGATGCAGTCCGTAATAATACTTTGAATTCAGCTGAAAGAGAACTTATGGAATATCAGGGATTTCGGGTTTTGTTGCCTGCCAATATGCTAAAGGAAAAACCGTATATAATTCTCAAAAAATACGGCAGACATTATGTAAATCTCGGTGATACAGAAATCGGTACAATAATTCGTATTGATAACTATCTTGAGGGCTTAAAGAGCAATATAATCAATCTTGAGGAAGTCGCCCAAAAGCTTATTAATAAAGAACGTGATATTAAATCCGAGCTTGAGAAACAAGAAAGTTATATCAGTGAAATAGAATCATTGAAGAAACAACTTGAAAATATTGATAATAAGTTAGGTGTAAAAAATGGATGATATTAAAATGTCAAGTGTACCGAACCTTACGGTACACAATGCAATAAATATACTTTCAAAATCCTATTGCAGCGTTTTAAGTGCGGGCTTGCCTATTAAGACTCTTCCTTCGGTAATGCTTTGGGGTCCTCCCGGTGTCGGTAAATCACAGCTTGTCCGTCAGCTTGCAAAAAATATTGAAACTAAAACCGGAAAGAAGTCTGTTGTTACTGATGTGCGTTTACTGCTATTTAATCCTATTGATTTGCGCGGTATTCCCACTTCCAATGCTGATAAGACGCTTGCCATCTGGCTTAAACCGCAGATTTTTCAGATGGATCCCGATGAATCAATTGTAAATATTCTGTTCCTTGATGAAATTTCTGCAGCGCCGCAATCTGTTCAGGCTGCTGCATATCAGATAACGCTTGACAGGGTAGTAGGTGAACATAAGCTACCGGATAACTGTATTGTAATTGCTGCAGGTAACCGAGTAACTGATAAATCAGTTGCCTTCAAAATGCCTAAAGCACTCGCAAACCGACTTTGTCATATTGAAATTGAAGGCAACTTTAAATCTTGGAAACAATGGGCGATAAGTAAAGGCATACACCATAAAGTCATCGGTTTTCTTTCTTTTAAACAGAATATGCTTATGGGTTTTGACGGTGGTAAGGATGATCTTGCATTCCCGACGCCCCGTTCATGGGAAATGGTTAGTAATCTGCTCAATACGGTTGATGACAATATTGAGGAAATGTATCCGATGGTTGCTGGTCTTGTCGGTACAGGTACTGCAATTGAATTCAGGACATGGTGTAAGGTTTATAAAAATCTGCCGTCAATTGATGATATATTTGACGGTAAAATGCCCGCCGTACCGAATACAACTGATGCGCTTTATGCACTTATATCTTCAATGACAATTTATGCTTCCATGCATAAGGAGGATATGCAAAAAATCACAAATTCGATTGCCTATGCAGAGAAATTGCCTGCTGATTTTTCTGCTGTACTTCTCAGGGATTATATGTATATTGAAGATGGATACAAATCAAAATTGATGCAGATACCGGAATTTGCACGATGGCTTCAAACGAAAGGTAGGCTGCTCAATGGAACTGTCTGAATCAAAAATACGTGAATATTCAATTAGGCTTATGAAATCAAGGCTTCGTCTGCTTTGCACAAACGGTTTTTACGGACTTCTTCTGATGCATATGATACTGACTATTGACGAGGAATGTGAAACAGCCGCAACTGACGGCGTGAGAATATATTTTGGTCCGAATTTTCTTGAAAACCTTACTGATTCGCAGATTGATGTTGTTATGATGCACGAAATTCTTCATGTCGTTTTACAACATTGTTCACGTTACGGTGACTATGAACCTGAAAAATTCAATATAGCTTGTGATATAGTCGTGAATTCACTTATTCTTGAATCAATGGGCGGTAACAGAAAAAACATTCATCTGGGCAAATACGGTGAATTAATGCATAAGACACCAAATGGCAAGGAAGGGTCAAGGTTTACTGCTGAAGAGGTGTATGCTATGCTGCCGTCGATGAAAGGTAAGAAATCTATAAATATGCCCGGTAGCAAAGGAAATGGTAATAAGGGCAATTCTGGTCGGAAGAAAAATGAGGGTGCTTCTTTTTCTGCAGATTCTGCCGGCGGTGGCGGAAGAGGTCAAGGAGTATCATCAGATTCCGACAGTAACAAAGGCGGAAACGGCGTTTTTGATGACCACGACAGATGGAAGAATACAGCCGATGATAACTCTCTGCGCGAAGCATGGGAGAAAAGAGTTGTTGATGCTGCAGAGGTAATAAGCATCCGTGACCCGTCAGACCAAAGGGGATTGATTCCTGCATTTGCGAAAAGATTGATTGATGAACTCAAAAAGCCGCAGACTGACTGGCGTACGATTCTCAATGAGTTTGTTCAGGAGGAAATCTGTGATTATTCATTCAATCCGCCCGACAGAAGATTCGGCGATTCCGATTTCTTTTTACCTGATTTCAATGAAAAAGATGAAAGCGAAAAAAACATTCTTTTTATGATAGATACATCGGGGTCAATGTCGGATGAAATGATAACCGCCGCTTATTCTGAGATTAAAGGTGCTATCGATCAGTTTAACGGTAAGCTTGAAGGCTGGCTTGGCTTTTTTGATGCTGCCGTAATAAAACCAAAACCATTTTCAGATGCTGATGAGTTTCTGATTATCAGACCGCAGGGTGGCGGCGGAACGGATTTTGAAGTCATTTTTGATTATGTTGATGCCAAAATGAGTGATGAGCCGCCTCTAAGCATAATAATTCTGACCGATGGGTATGCGCCTTTTCCCGACGAAGAAAAAGCAAACGGCATACCCGTTTTGTGGCTACTCAACAATAATACGGTCGAGCCTCCATGGGGCAAAATAGCAAGAATTGAGGTGTAAAAAATGTTATGTCCGTTGAATCGTGTTCTGGTAACTGACGGTAAATTGCTTTATAATTGTTCTGAATTTAAAGAATTAAGAGGTAATGATATCAAAACCGAACTGCCTGAAATCGCCGTTGTGGGTGTTATCGGCGAACAGAAAGATATAATAATTCCCACAAAGTTTTGCGGCAAAAAAGTCAAGCTTATTCACAGTCTGAATGTTTACCGAAAAGGTAGTATGTTCTCTGAAATAAAAGGTGATTTTGTATTAATTCCATCTACGGCAAGGCAGGATATCAATTTTTATTATCCTTGCGAAAGACTTGTTCCTGAACCTGAATATCTTGTCAACACAGACAAAACAACTGCCGAAAAGGTATCTTTTGACGGAATTGCTTTTGAGAAAAGCGTTTTCCATGCCAACAAAAAGATAAAAACCATAACCTTCGGCACAGGCAAAGTATCCTCCGAAAGCTTTATGAATTGCGAAGCCCTTGAAACGGTTGAACTGACAGAAAAAGTAAGAGTTATCGGTAAAAAAGCATTTAGTGGCTGCAGTAGTCTTGAGTTTGTTGTATTACCGTCAAAACTGCGTAAAATCGGTTCGGATGCTTTTGCGTTTACCGGTTTGAGATATATTGCCATTCCGTCAGCAGTTGAAGCAATTATGCCCAACACTTTTAAAAACTGTAAAAAGCTCGAAATGATATTTATTCCTCCGACTGTCAAATCAATATCAATCAGTGCCTTTGATGGAGTTGACAGTAATATGACAATTATCGGTATCATCGGCTCAGCTGCCGAAGTATATGCCAAAAAATATAAGTTCAGATTTGTTGAATATGATGATTCGCTGCGTGAGAAAATGAAATTGGTCATTAGTCTTTACAATTCTGTGAAAAAATAATATTATTTAATCAGAATATAACGCAGTAAATATAATTGAGGAAATAGCTATGGCATTATCGTTGGATGATAAATTGGTTATCGGTGTATCGTCAAGGGCGCTGTTTGACCTTGAGGAAGAAAACAGAATATTTGAAGAGCAGGGTTTGGAGGCTTATTCAAAATATCAGTTAGAGAATGAGAATGATGTGCTCAAACCCGGCACAGCGTTTCCGCTTGTCAAGGCATTGCAGCAGCTTAATGCCGACGGCAGATATCTGACAGAAATCATAATTATGTCTAAAAACAGTGCCGATACATCATTGCGTATATTTAATTCTATTGAGCATTACGGTTTGGATATAAGCAGAGCAGCATTGGTCGGTGGTGCATCAATTTCGCCTTATCTCGGTGCGTTCAAAACAGACTTGTTTCTTTCTGCAAACGAAAGCGATGTTCAGGAAGCGATTAATGCTAACATTGCATCCGGTATCATTTGTGATAATTCCCAGTTGCCGATAAATCCTGATGATGAAATACCGCAAATTCGTATAGCGTTTGACGGTGATGCAGTTATTTTCTCGGATGAATCAGAAAGAATCTTTCAGGCAGAGGGTCTTGAGGCGTTTGCCGAGCATGAACAGAAAAACGCACAGAATCCGTTACCTGAAGGACCGTTTGCAAAGCTGCTTAAAACATTGTCTCTAATTCAGCAGCAATTTCCGAAAGATGAAAGCCCGATTCGCACAGCCCTTGTTACCGCAAGAAACGCACCCGCACACGAAAGAGTTATCCGTACCTTGCGTGCGTGGAATGTCCGTATTGACGAGGTGTTCTTCCTTGGCGGTGTTGAGAAAAGCGAAGTCCTCAGGTCGTTTAATGCGAATATTTTCTTTGACGACCAGACCGTACATACCGACCCCGCATCAAAACTTGTACCCTCCGCAAGAGTACCGTATAAAAAATAAACCTTCGTTTAATAAAACATACAGCGTGCAGAGTAATGAACTTTGCACGCTGATTTACTATTTTCTATTCTATTTCAAATCTTCTGTTGTTAATATGGTTGTGCTGCCGTCAGGATGAACAAGCTTGAACTGATATGCAATGGGGTAGCGGCAACTGTCTTCTTTGTAGGTTACTTGAAATTCTCCCTTGAATTCTATAACATATCTTTGGTTGGGTATATCTGGATCATCGACAGAGTTTTTGATAAACAGTATACGGTTTGAGTCGGGTTCTTTTAGCTCGTGTATTACTGCTCCGTCTGCGGTGTTATATACTGCGAAAGTGCGACAGCCTTTATCGTTTGAAACAACGTCACCTGTGGTGGCATCAATCAGCACTCTTTTGTCGTCACGGATAAGCTCAAGATAATCATCTTCAAAGTAATGGTAACTTGTGTACTCTTCGGTTGTTCGGGTGACCCACGGCAGATATGCCTGCACTGAGATTCCGTCAAGTGTATTTTTCTGCAAGATATATGCAAGGTCATATGAATTGAGTTTTTTTATATAATCATATTCGCACGGGATTGCTATTCTGTTGTTATAGTAGCAATTTCTTGCATCGTCATAGCAATATTCCAAGTGAATCAATCCCATTTTGCCTTCTTTGCTCAGCAGATAAACTCCTTCATACATATATGTTATGTTGTCATATTCAAAGGGTATTATCATTTCTTCTTCATGCAGGTTAAATACACCGTATTTGTCATCTTTTCGGCAGATATACGCTGTGCTTTCTTTATCATACTTGTCGATTATTTGCACAACCTGATAATCTTTGCCGTCAACCGTAATTTCTAATGTGTTGTTTTTCATCGTATTTACCCCGTTATATTTTGGTTTATCAATAATATCAACAGTATTATTTAATAACATATAAAGAACGTGATTTTGTTTGAAGAGTTATAATCGGAAAAGCCATAGCCTGCCCGGGAATCGAAGCAATGAATAAAGATATGTATATAATCAAATGTCTGCTCTTGGTTTTCAGCCGATACAGGAACTTCAAGGAATTTTCTGTCAGTTTCTTTTGAAATGTTTTTAATCGCCAGATCAAACGGCAAAACTGCGTCGGCTCCTGAAGTTGCGGTATAACACAAAGAATTACCATATTCGTGTTGTGCAAGAACTTTGTTACGAAACTCCTCAGCGGTGATATGATTATATGGAATGTTGTTCTTGTTGCAATATTCAATAGCTTCTGCTGCTGTAATTTTTTTAAAGTAGTTGTTTAAAATCATAGATATCACCTTTCAAAATAATAACCATCTCTTGAGGTAAGAATACCAGAAGAGATGGTTCATTTTTAGTGCATATCATTTCTGCGCTGTTATTTGATTCAGCATTAATTCGTCTTGGTTACCGCTGTGAATTTTCTGCGAATTTTTCTCTTTAATGATGTTAGAAATTAATCCTTGTATTTCAAGTTGTTTTTTAAATATTCAACACATAATTTGTTGCTTTCAATGTTTTCTTCGCTTGAATTAAAAATCAAAGCATCGAATTCTTTTGAATAAAAAATATCATAATTTGAAAAATATAAATTTAGTGTATCATTTTTATATTGTTTGATGCGCTTTTTAAAATTTTTGGACCATTTGGTAGCTTCTACGAAATTTGTCAAATCAAGTTCTCCATAGATGTTTTCTACTCTTTGGGTATAAAAAGTATTAAGACCTTTGAATTTTATGTATTCATCTAAAACGCTTGATAATTCTTCTCTGCTTATAATAATTATATTGGAATTTTTATACTTCTGGATAATCTCTTCGTCAAACCCTAAACCGCTGTATAAATATATTTTTTCATATTGTTCTTGCTCTTCTTCGTATTCAGTGGCATCGATTTTTGCTTTGTTCTTCACCTGACAGCTTATAGGCTTTTTATCTGGATGAAAAAGTGTATATTCGTATTTGGCGTGGTTAACTTTGCATGAAGAAGGATATAATCTGTAGCCTTCTTTCTCGTGAATTGATTTTATATAGACATATACTAAATCTTCTAATTCAGTATAGTGAAAACAACTGTCAAAATTATATTTGTTGATTTTAATTTTAGGAATATTGTGAACCTTTTCTTTTTCCTCCAGTGCGTTTCCTTTTAAGTCGATACCGTTTTCGTATGCGGCTATAACTGTTAGTTTTTGACGAGGGTTGTTTATTATATCGATTGTCGGATGAAGCTTCTGCGAAAATCTGCCGACAATTTCAGATGCAATTTCTTCTTGTGTTTTATATTCAACCCATTTTTCAACTCGGCAACGCCACGATAAACGGTTATCATCATCTTCATTTTCAAGGTAATATGCTTCTGTAGAAACCTTACCAATATAGTAATGGGAATTTTTAAGGCGCATTATAACATAATCACCAGGTCGGATTTTTAGATAATTCTCATATGCATTGATAGCGGCTTTATCATATTCAGATTGTTCTTCTTTGGACAGCATATTGTAACGATTATACATTTCTAAAGCTGTAATATAAGATTCATTTCTATAAACGGGATTTTTATTAGAAATGAATGAGTTTATCCAACCCATTCCAAAAATATTCTTTTGAATGCATTTTTCCTGGTATTCTTTAATAACACTATAGTTTCTGTCATTTGAAGAAAAAGGCATTAAATAAGCTATCCAACAGTTAATGCCATTGATATCAATATAAGGTATTCCGTTTTTTGTAATTTTCACAATAATTCTCCTTTATATGTTATATCTCTCTGCGGCGTTTCGCAGTTCGTTGCCTATTTCTTTTCTCAATGTTTTGGGTTCGGTTACAGTGATGTGCGGAGCATACTGCAATGCCCAGAATTTCATTGCCATTGCGCTGACTCTGACTTCTGCGGTGACTTCGTCTTCCGTTTCATCTGAAAACTTTACGTCTTTGCCAAACCAGTCGATGATTTCACCGACGATGTATTTCTTTGCAACAAACTTAACTCTTACGGTCTCGTCGCTGAACATATAAATATGCTCTGCCATGTGCTTGGGCAGGTCGAGACCTGCTTCAAGACCCTTGACGTTTTTCTTCTGCTTGACAGGGGAGTCGAGCAGCTTGATATCCGTAATCATATCAACACGGTAGTTGGCAATATTATCGTACTTGTCGTAGTTGCAGACAAGGTAGTATTTGCCGTTAGTCGCAACCATCTGATACGGGTTAATTATGTAAACTCTGTCTTCACCGCTGCTTGACTGACGCGGATGAAGTTTTTTGTCCGTACCGTATCGGTTATACTTAAAGCTGACCTGTCTGCCTTTGCTGATTGCCTCGTCAAGCACTTCAATAGTGTAAAACAGCTCTTTGTTCTGCGGCAGGTTTTCGGGCAGATTTCGGATGTGCTTTACTTTGTTTTTGAAATATCTGTTGGACAAGCCCTCAATTTTCTCAATCAGCTCTTTGCATTGCGAATAGGGGATGTGCTTTGAAAAAAGCAGACTGTCAATCAGCAGACGAAGCTCGGAATCCGTAAAATCACGTACAAGATAAAAGTCAGAAAGAATATAGCTTTCTTCCATTTCACCGGTTTTTTGATTTTTAACCATTCTTATGGCTTCGCTGTATTCAATCTCAAAACCGAATTCAATAAGGTTCATAAGGTTACGCTTTACTGCCTTGCGGTCAACCATCATATCGTATTCGGTCTTGAGTATTTCCGAAATTTCCTTCTGATTGAGCCTGTGGTCCTCGTCTGTGTACTTCTTGAGTATATCAAGAATGTTTATAATTATAAGCTTTTTCCGTTGCATGGATTCCATACTTATTACCTCCGTTTGTTTCAATATATCACTTATGAGCCTATTATGCAAGATGTGATGGGCTAAAAACAGGACACAATGAAAAGGCTTCCTGCTGAATCC
>JAZUOC010000239.1:0-4844 GCA_045604465.1 Acutalibacteraceae bacterium | reverse complement strand
ACCTTTGCAACACCACGGACACGCTTAATAAGGTCGCCTCTTGCTCTTGTGTATTTTTTGCCGATAAGATATGCAAGCTCGATACCGTACATAAGTGCATCAAAGCGTACTGCTTTCGCATCGTCACCGTCGGCAATAATCAAGGGTGCAAGCTCTTCAGCAACCTGGAGAGTATTTTCAAAAGTAATCTGATTATAATTTTCAGCATTAGCATAAAGCTCAACATATCGCAGATGCTGACGGACTGCAAAGTTATCTTTATTAAGTTCTCTGACTTTTAAAACCATATCTTCAACAAGGCTTTTTCTGAACTCAATAAGCTCAGGTGTCTGATAGTCAATATCCTGAAGCTTGAATGCCATCTGAAATTTCAGATTAAATATCGCACCCTGTAAGGGCAGCTGATTAGGCGTAGCATTACCGCCACCCATTCTGAAGAAATCAAAGTTGCCGCAGAAATCGAAAATATAAAACTTCTCTTTATCTGCACCGTCAAGAAGTCCCGGGCTAAGCCTTGTACCTCTGCCTATCATCTGCCAGAACTTCGCCTTACTCATAACCTTTTTGAAAAATACAAGATTAACTACTTCGGGCACATCTATACCCGTATCAAGCATATCAACAGAAATAGCAATCTGCGGAAGCTTTTTCGGATCAGAAAATTCGTCAATTGCACTCTGAGCATAATTGATGTGATTGTCAATAACCTTAGCATAACCGTTAAGATGCGAATACTGTTCATTGAACACTTCAAATATTTTTTCGGCGTGACGGTGATTTTTGGCGAAGATAATAGTCTTGCCGATTTTCTGCCCGTAATCGATTCGGATTCCATAAGTCATAAGCACATTCAGAACCTCAACTATTGTATCTTTGTTGAAAATCCATTCGTTAAGTGCCGATGAATTTATTCTGTCGGGCAAGTCACCGTTTTCGTCGGTGAAGGTGTCTTCGTAAACCTGCTTTTCCTCGTCAGGAAGCTCATCATATACTATACCCTCTTCGATGAATTTCAGTTTCGTTTCTACAGACATAAAGTCAACAAGATATCCGTCCTTAACAGCCTGAGCAAGCTCATAGCCGTAGGTCGGTACGCCGTTTTCAAGCTCGAAAATCTCATATGTATTCTTATCGATTTCGTCCTTTGGTGTGGCTGTGAGGCCCACAAGAGGAGCATCAAAATAGTTAAATATATCTTTGTATTTGTTGTAGATAGATCTGTGAGCCTCGTCGCAGATAATCAGATCAAAATGACCACAGGTGAAAAGCTTACCCTCATCGTCCTTTGCCTCATCAATACAATGCATCATAGTCTGATAGGTTGAGAAGATACAGTGAGCGTTATAGTTACCCTTGTCCTCGCAGAGATTTGCAACGGAAAGGTCGGGAAGCATATTATAAAAGCTTCTCTTGGCCTGTGTAACGAGAGAGGTTCTGTCAGCGAGGAAAAGTATATTCTTGACCCAGCCGTGCTGTAAAAGAACATCAGACAGAGCTATAACCGTTCTTGTCTTGCCTGAGCCTGTAGCCATAACAAGCAGAGCCTTACGGCGGTTCTTTTCGTCAAGAGCCTTGCAGACGGCTCTGATAGCACCCTCCTGATAGTATCTGCCCGCAATATCTCTGTTTATCATAATATTTTTAAGGCTTGTCCTCATACGGCGGAGGTTGAAGAGCTTTTCAAGGTCACGCTTGGAATAGATAGCCGCTACTCTTCTTTCGGGGTACTGACCGTCAATGATTTTAGTATCAAAGCCGTTTGTGAGGAAGATAACAGGTCTTCTGCCGTATTTTGCTTCGAGTAAATCGGCATAAAGCTTTGCCTGCTGTCTGCCGACAGTAACATCCTTACAGGTACGCTTTGCTTCAATAACAGCAAGAGGCTTATGCGTATCGTCATAAAGTACGTAATCAGCAAAACCTACCTCACTCTTATTAGGCATACCGGGAAGCTCAACCTCATTAATCCAGTTCTTACCCTGAATCCAGCCTGCATCGGTGAGCATCGTATCAATATAAAGCTTTCTTGTTTCGTATTCAGAAAGGTCTAAAGGCTTCGGAACATAGGTCTGCTGTTTTTCTTCACGGTTAGCAGTAAGCTGTTCTTTGAGAGATTTATTCTCTTCGATAAGCTTCTGCAGGTCAACCTCGGAGATAATCTCCTGAACATCATCGGTATGATTATCGAGAAGAGAGGCATCAAATTCTCTGCCCTCATAGGTACCGCTTACATCATAACAGTAAGCAACGAAATCAAGAAAAACAAAGAGATTTTCGAGGCAGAGCCTTGCTAATGACTCACTCCCCTTTTTAGCCGTATGGGCAGAGTCATTTCCGTTTTTGCGTATAAGCTCCATACGCTTCCATATATCCTTATCTACGATGTCACGGAAATCCTCATTATACATAAGATTACGAAGGTTATCGGGATAAGGCAGAGTGAGGTCAGCATCAACGGAATACATCCATTTTACGGCAAACTCCATAGCACGGCGGCAGTTAATGATACAAGCCGACGGGTCTATATGGAATATTTTTTCTGCACTGATGGCGGCATCGGCAAAGGTGCTGAAGCCTGGGTCAGATTTGAGAAAATCAAAGTTTGTCATTGTTTCACCTGCTTTGTTATTTTATTTTTTTGAATATATATTCTGTATTTAAATTATCAATTCTTTTAATTATTTCGCAAAAATATATTCCATACTCATTCAAGGAAAATAAATCATTCAATGGAAAACCCAATCTTGTGGGATGGTATTGCTTTAATAAACCAATTGATTTTAATCTGCTACATCTAATCTCATTAAAAATAAAACTTTTTCCTTGTTCTTTCTCTAAAAAAGCTTTGCCATCGAACAAAGTATTCGTTTCGCTTTGCTTTTGATATATTTCTAACAAATGTGGAATGTCTTGAATATATATTTGATCAACCATATCAAGATATTCTCCATATTTCTCTGTTGTAATTTCACTATTTATAAGATCTCTGTACAGTTCTGCCATTATTTTTACTTTTTCCACTCTTGAAGCTCGATGCAAAAAAATAATCGTCTGCTCAACTTCGTTATAATACCATCTTTTTCCAGATTTGTAGGCTTGATTTCTTTTTTCTAAACCTTTGTCATTCAAAATACCATTTTGTAATTGGAAAAGAAAAACAAATTGTTTTTTAATATTAAACTTTTCAATTATTGAACGACTAAGCATTATTACTTTTTTAGCTTTATTAAAATAAGGAATAGATTTAACTATACCAGATAGTATATCTCCCAAATCGTCTAAATCTAATTTCTCAACATCAGGCAACAATAGATTATTTTTTTGTATTGTTGGAATCACTTCGCTTAAGTCTTTAATGTATAAATTATCAATGTTAGTTAATTCGTTGTTCATTTTATCTCCTATCAACTGATTGCATAAATCTAATGACAAAATCAACTTTTGTGTCATCGAATACTTCTCTTATCAATCGTTCTCGTTCCTGTTCAGTTAACTTTGAAATTGATATAATTGCTTGAATCAAATCTTTTTTAGCCTTTTCATATTTGCCCACAGGGTCTAAACTCAAATTCACTTCTATATTGTTCATAATTTCACCTCTGTTTTTTCTTTAATTATACCGTTCAAATATAAACTTAACAAGCAACTAAAAGTCTTATTTTCAGCTTATTTTTGTTGCACACCTCACCCAAAATATTCCTGCATTAAACTATCAAACAGTGTTTGTGCTTCATCAAGTGCTTTTTGCACTGCAACTTTTGATTTGTCGACTTGTTTTATAAAAACTTCAAAAGCGTTTTGTTCTTCAATACTTGGCACGGGAATAATTATCTTTCTTATCTCCGACAAGTTTAGAGTCTTTTGTGCAATGCCCTTTACCTTTTCTTCAATCTGTCGCTGTACATCAGGTGATAACATAGCACTATGCATATAAAAGCTATTAACTAAGTTATGTATAGGCTTCAAATAAGCTATATGACGCTGAAATAAGAATTTTCTATTTTCGACAACCACTGCTGGATGTCCATAGGAACCAACAGTTGTTAATAGAATATCTCCAATTTCAATAGGTGTTCTTTTAATTAACTCATTATATGTTTCATCGCTGATAAACTTTTCCGAATTATAAGTAACCGTATTATTTGCCAAGTTAGACACAAAAATGAACGGTATTCCTTCATTTTGAAATTTAGGTGGTTGGTGTGTTCCGTCAGTAATAATTGAACACAAGTCATTTATTGCAACCCTATTTTCGCAATCGCCAAACATCTCGACAAATCGGGCTTTAACTAATTCATCAAGCTGTTGGAGTTGTTGTTTTCTTGACGATATTATTTTTTCGATTTTATCAAGTGTTTCAGTTATTGCTTTTTGTTCTTCAAGTGTCGGAACAGGAACTTCAAACTGTCTTAAAATCGACATATTAATATTGTTTTGTGCAACGCCTCTACCAACATCATTAACATATTTTTTCTTTGACTTTAAGTAATAAAACAAATAATCCTTATTTATAATGCTATCGTTTTTTATATTAATCCCAGCAATAGCTTGATTGGTACATGCATCGATTTCAAGAATTCCGACTTCACCTAATGTTGCAAAAATTGTATATAAAATAGTACCCTTAGGCAGCATTTTTGCCGCTGAATTATTTAGACCTAATTCTGTTATATATTCGTCCGCTTCTTCAATATACCTACCATTTATATTGCTTATTTTAATCCAAGGAATGGCACCGTTTCTCCAATATTCTTCTTTCGACCGAGATGGTGTGCCGCCCGAAACGATATTACACAAGTCACCTAATCTCATATACTCCATAATTCATCCAAGTCGGAGGCCAA
>JAZUOC010000238.1:0-10298 GCA_045604465.1 Acutalibacteraceae bacterium | reverse complement strand
AATGGATATGGTTAACCGTGCCTTCATCGAAACCATGATTGAGGGTGACGCTAACGGCAGAGGCTTCCAGTATCCTATCCCCACCTATTCAATCACTCGTGACTTTGACTGGTCAGAGACAGAGAACAACAAGCTTCTCTTTGAGATGACTGCAAAGTACGGCACACCGTATTTCTCAAACTACATCAACTCCGATATGGAGCCCAGCGATGTACGTTCAATGTGCTGCCGTCTCCGTCTTGACCTTCGTGAGCTGAGAAAGAAATCAGGCGGTTTCTTCGGTTCAGGCGAAAGCACCGGTTCTATCGGCGTTGTAACCATCAATATGCCCCGAATCGCTTTCCTTGCAGAGGACGAAGAAGACTTCTATAAGAGACTTGATAAGCTTATGGATATTTCCGCCCGCTCTCTTGCTATCAAGAGAAAGGTTATCACAGGTCTTCTCGATGCAGGTCTCTATCCCTACACAAAGAGATATCTCGGCACCTTCGCCAACCACTTCTCCACCATCGGTCTCGTAGGTATGAACGAAGCAGGTCTTAATGCTAAATGGCTCAAGGCTGACCTTACACACAAGTGTACACAGAAGTTCGCACAGGATGTTCTTAATCATATGAGAGAGAGACTTTCCGACTATCAGGAAATGTACGGCGACCTTTATAATCTCGAGGCCACACCGGCAGAATCCACCTCTTACCGTCTCGCAAAGCACGACCTCAAGCATTATCCCAACATCATCACTGCAGGTGATACGAAGAAGGGTGAGGCTCCCTATTACACCAACTCCTCACATCTTCCCGTAGGCTACACAGATGATATTTTTGAAGCACTCGACATCCAGGATGAGCTTCAGACACTTTACACATCGGGTACTGTTTTCCACGCATTCCTCGGTGAGAAGCTTCCCGACTGGAAGAGTGCAGCAGCGCTTATCAGAAAGATCGCAGAGAATTACCGTCTTCCCTACTACACCCTTTCTCCCACATACTCCGTATGTAAGAATCACGGTTATATCGTAGGTGAAGAGTACACCTGTCCCGAATGCGGTGAAAGCACAGAGGTTTACAGCCGTATTACAGGCTACTACCGTCCCGTACAGAACTGGAACGACGGTAAGAGTCAGGAATTTGAGCACAGAGTAGAGTATAATCCTGCAAAGCTCGGCAGAGAAATAACCAAGAGCTTCGAGGAAGCAAAGGAAGAATGTGCATGCTGTGAAGCTGAGGACAAGATTATTCTCTTCGCTTCGAAGACCTGTCCCAACTGTAAAATGGCTGCAAAGTTCCTCGACGATGCAGGTGTAAAATATGAAAAGGTTTTAGCTGATGAAAACCCCGACCTTGCTAATGAGTTTGACATTCATCAGGCTCCCACTCTCGTAGTTATCAGCGGCGGTCAGGCAGAAAAAATCACTAACCTTTCAAATATCAGAGCATATACAGAAAGATAAATTAAATAAAGAAAGCGGACTACTCTATTATGTCCGCTTTCACTTTGTGTGAGGTGTAAAATATGTATGATGTTATAATTATCGGTGCAGGCCCTGCCGGTCTTACGGCTTCCGTTTATCTTCGCAGAGCAGATAAAAGTGTACTTATTCTCGAAAGAGAGACCTTCGGCGGTCAGATTACCCATTCGCCTAAGGTGGAAAATTATCCCGGCTTTGTTACTATGACGGGCAGTGAGCTTGGTGACAGACTCGTCGAACAGGCTATGGCACAGGGTGCAGAATTCGAGCTTGATAAGGCAGTAGCTGTCGAGGGTACTCCCGGTGACTACACCGTAAAGGGCGAAAGAGGGGACTATAAGGCCAAGGCAGTTATTATAGCCGTAGGCAGTGAGCACAGAAGACTCGGCCTTCCGAAAGAGGATAAGTTTACGGGTGAGGGCATTTCCTACTGTGCAGTATGTGACGGAGCCTTTTATGCAGGTAAGGAGGTAGCCGTTATCGGCGGCGGTAACAGTGCTCTCCAGGAGGCAGTTATGCTCTCCAAGCTCTGCACGAAGGTTACCGTGGTACAGAATCTCGCTTTCGTAACAGGTGAGCCGAAGCTCAAGGAGGACCTTGACAGTAAGGATAATGTTTCCTTTATTTACTCCACTGTTGTTAAGGAAATAAAGGGCGAGGATAAGTTCGAGGGTATCGTTATTACTAACACTGAAACAGGCGAGGAAAGCGTTCTCACCTGCGATGCGGTATTCGTGGCTATCGGACAGAAGCCCATGAACGAGCCCTTTAAGGCGAATGTAAGCCTTAACGAATACGGCTACATAAATGCAGACGAAAGCTGTCTTCCCGAAAATGCACAGAAGGGTATTTTCGTGGCAGGTGACTGCAGAAGCAAGAGAATCCGTCAGGTAGCTACAGCGGTGGCTGACGGTGCTGTTGCCGCACTGGCTGCAGTGAGCTTTACGGATGGTATATAATGAATGCATGGGACTGTTGTACTTTTGCGCAACAGCCCCTTTTTCTATGTAATTTTTTACGTGTCTTTTTCGTTATACATTATGCGAGGCATTTCTGACTTTTTTCTTAAGTTTCCCTTTTTATGTTGACATACAGGGAGTAGGGTGATATTTTTAATGTTAAGAGAGGTGACATTAATGAAGAAAACACGTTTTTTTGCTCAGGATAAAACAGCTTATGCTCTTTTGCTTTTCTTTTTGATAATACTCGCTGATTTATCGGCTGTATTTTCAGGTTTTGGCGGTGCTGCTGTCGTAATGTTTGCGCTTGGCTCGGATATGCCTATGTTTTCTTCTTACGAAAGCCTTATTATCAGTGCGTGTGCCATTTGTCTCATTTTTCTGACGGCACTTTATGCTTACAGAAAAAATCAGCCGAAAAAGCTGAAAGCTATAGCAGCCGCTAATGTCATAATGTCTCTTCTGACTATTATGGTGAATTCGTTATACTATCCTTTTGCGGATATGATTTCACATACAATATACAGAATAACGGGTATAGAATATTTCAGGGTATCTGATATGACACATTATCTGTCGTTGTTTGTTTCTGTGCCTATGTGTATTCTTTGCTTCATTTTGCTTCTTAAAATGCAAGAGGGAAATGAAGAAATAACACAAAAGGATTCCTTCCGTCGCACCGTGCGTGTTACCGCAACCGTTTTTGTTTTGGTGTCTGTTGGCGGTCTTGCGGTTTGCAACACACTTCCCTCCGAGGCCTATAACTCTTCGGGCTTTATGTATATAGGAAAGAATCTTGCCGAAGCTAAGCACAAAGCAGGAGATGAAAGACTTGCTGAAAGGGCATTTGAAAGCATAAACGGAGAGACGGATTATTTACAGGCAAAAGAAATGCTGAATCAAAGTAAAACTATTTCGGTTTTTCCGTCTGAAAACGGCAAGGTGAAAATTAAAACAATAAAATATTCTTCCTCTTCATCGGATAATCCTACAGAGGCGCGAGATATTTTTGAAGCGTTAAAACTCGATGATGATAAAAAAATTGTATTAAAGAAAATGAAAAAAGTTTCCGATATTATCTCTACTTCTGTAGAATACAGAGATAATACCGTCAGAGAGACATATGAGCTTTCGTCATTTAACGATATAAGCTTTCTGCATTTAATTGATATGACATATTTTGATGCTGTCCTAACCTTTGAAAACGGCATACTTAAAGAGGGTAATTATGTTTATGTCATCGAAACAAATGCAGACACTGATGATGTCGTCCGCACTGAAAAGAAATACACTATAACCGAATGAAAAAAGGTGCTGTTATCTCACAACAGCACCTCAATTTTATATTCAGATTATTCAAATGTATAGGTAATGCTCTTTGTAAGCTCTGCGGAAACCTCTTCTCTGCCAAAAATACCTGTAATAAGCTTTGCTGTACACTCAATGGGCATATCGATATGAATTGAAACGATATTGCTGTCTTTATTAAGCGTAAACTTTAAGACGGTTGACGAGAAGGTTATGTCGGCATTTCTGAGGATGGCGCCCTTTGTAAGTGTTTTAATTTCGTTTGTGTCGGGACCTACATTGCCAAAAAGCCTCTGATTGCCGCCCATAGAAGCTACATAAGGATATACTTTCCATAAGTAAAGACCTGTGAAATAGTACACTTCATCGTACAATTCAACTTCATATTCAGTGAAGCCGTCTTCCTTTTCGGTAACCTTAAGGTCACTTACACCTGAAATGTTAAAAGCTAAATTACAATCGTAAAAGGGATTGATGTAGCATGCATCATAGGTGACAGTTTTCGTTTTTTCAGTTAAGCCAAAGGATTCTAGGAGCTTTTCCGCAAGACCGTCGCTGTTTATTTTTTCTGGAATTGAAATATCTCCGAGAGTACAGGAGGTTTCAATCTTAGCCGATATGGTTTCATCGGTTTCTTCAGTGTCACAGTCCAGGGCTTTTCTTAAAGTAAGAAGCTTTTCATTGTCTTGCTCATTTATCAGCTGACTATGTACCGGTGTATAATCGTTTTTGTATTTGATAGGAAAATAAAGGGATGCTGCCTCATAGGCGATAAGTCCGAGAACGATAATAACTGCTGCTACGATTGTCAGGATTTTTTTTGTTTTCTTTTTCATTTTTTGTTTCTCCTTTGTGTTTTGTTGTGATTTAAGTTTACACCTTTTTTCGCCGTAAATGAATAACATAAAGTGCAAAAAAGGCAGGTGATTTTTTGCACAAAATGAAAAAAGCCTGTTTTTACTTGCGTATTATCTCTCTTGTTGCTCTTATGTCACTGATGATATAATCCGGCTTATACTCCTCAAGTAATTCCTGTCCCTTAAGATTCAGCCATACACAGGTGATTCCTGCATTCATGGCACCCTTTATGTCTGAGGTGAGGGAATCACCCACAAGTATAATCTTATTTATATCCTTTTCTTTTATGTGTGACAGCACATAGTCGAAATATTCCTTTTTCGGCTTCTGATGACCGATGGCTTCGGAGACGAAAATATCCGTAAAATAAGAGATAAGCCCGGCTTTAGTCAGGCGGTTTTTCTGAGTTTTCTCTATGCCGTTAGTGACTATATAAAGGTCATAATCCTCTTCCTTAAGATCTCGGCAAAGGTCAGAAGCACCTGTCAGTGTATTTCCGCCCTCTCCTAAAAGGGAAAGGTATTTTTCGTTTACCTCGAAAACATCTGCATCGGTTTCGAAGCCGATGGCATCAAAGAATTTTCTGAATCTGGTTCTTTTAAGCTCGGGCTTGGTAATTTCTCCTCTTTCGAGGGCCTTCCACATTCCCTGATTTATTTCTACGTATGTATTTATGTTTTCCTCTGTTACAGGTACGCCGTAAAGAGTCATTACCTTTCTGAGGGCGCAGTCCTCATCTTTGTCAAAGTCAAGCAGGGTGTTATCCGCATCAAAAAGCACGGTGGTGTATTTTTTAGTCATTGTTATCACCTCTGAAAATATTCTACTAAAAAAGTATCTCTCTGTCAATTATATAAGTAATCTTACAAATTAATAAATTTTTTCTTTTTCTCTTTACTTTTATTTTTCTTGTGGTAAAATTAGAATGTATAACTATAATGAAAGGCAGATTAATTATGTCATCAGATACATTCAGTGAGGGTATCGTCCCCGGCGGCCTTCGCGATAAAAATGAAATAAAGCTGCTGGTGTGTTATCTTCTGAAAACTCTTAAGAGGTCTCTTACCAGAACACAGCTGAACGAAATTATCAGTGAGTATTCCGCAGCTAATTACTTCGAGGTAAACGGAGCTGTGAGCGAGCTTATCTCAGGCGGACAGGTTATCAGCGAAATAAGTGAGGGCGACGAGCTTATAACTCTCACTGCCAGGTCTGAGCTCGATGTGGCAGCCATAGAGAGAAGCTTACCCCGTACCGTCAGAGAAAAGAGTGTGGCGGCAGCCATCAAGGTGCTTTCCAGAGAGAGGATAATCAAAGAAAGCAGCGTGGAAATCCTTCCTCTTGACCATGGCTTCCACGTTAAGTTCACCGTTATGGATATGGACACGGAGCTTTTAAAGATTACGGTTTATGTTCCCGACGAAAGCCAGATAGAAACGGTAAAAAAGAATTTCTTCGATAATGCCGTTTCCATTTATTCTGACATCATCTCTTCTCTTACTACGAAATAAAAGAAAGGACAAGATAATAAGATGAAAAAATTTTTAGCCTTTTTTACAGCTACTATTTTGCTCTTCGGCGGAGTGTTTATGATTTATTGGAAGTATGTAAGACCTTCGGAATATATGGTTTTCGTCGAGACCTTCGGTCACGGTGTAATTACCGTCGACAGTAAAAATACTACAGGCACCGATGAAAAATACCGTGTGGCATGCGATAACGGACAGGTTCTCACTCTGAACATAAATCCCGAAAGAACCGATTCTACCTACTATAACCTTAAAAAGCTTATCGTAAACGGCGTAAATGTTACAGATGAAGTAAATATGCTTCAGTACAAGGTAACGGCAGACAAAAAGCTTAATGTTTTGGCTTTCTTCAAAAAGGGTAAAAGACCGGAGGGATATAAGAGCGAGGAAGCTGCTTCGAGCATTTCAAAGCCCTCTGTCGACAAGTATGCCGATAATAAGTACATCGGCTCTTATGCGGCATATGACATAAAGGATCCCTGCATTTTTTACGATGAAAAGAGTGAATACTATTACTGCTTCGGTTCTGACAATGTGGTAATTAAATCTAAGGATCTCATAAACTGGACATCGCGTACTACTTATTTTCCCACTCCCGAGGATGCGGAGAGTAATGCTGTTATGTCCTTCTCATCCTTTAAGAGCGTAAAGAAATGGGCCAAGGCACACGGCTACGGAGCAGATGAAGCCTATTCCAATGAGACCCAGGACAGAACACCTCTTTCTCCGGAAATTATTTATCGCAAGGGTGTCTATTATCTTTATTTTTCTCTTTCTAAAACAGCTGATGCGAATGAAAGTGCCATCTTCTGCGTTACCACGGATAATCTTGCCGATGCAATAGAAAACAAAGAGTGGAAGGATGCAGGTCTTGTTATCAGCACCTGCGGAAGACACGCAGGAAGTGAAATCGTCGAGGATGAGGAATCCGGAGAAAAGAATAAGCATTCTTTTAAAGCCTCCTATGACAAGGCCAATGCTGTTCATCCTGCAGTCATTAATACTGAAAACGGTCTGTTTATGATTTACGGCGGCTCTTACGGCAGAGAGAAAATCAGCGGTGAAATTTATATCGTAGAGCTCAGCCCGAAGACAGGTCTTCTCAAGGCAGCAAGCCCTGTAAACAGTAAGGGCGATGTGGTCTCCACTCTTCACGGCTCCACACGCTTCCAGGCGGGTACTCTTATCGCTATGCCCGGCAGAATTCCTGCACTTTCTAAAAATGACGGCAGTCTTTTAAGCGGTGCAGACATCGTTTATAATAAAGATACAGGCTACTATTATCTCTTCCTTACCTATGGTGTAGAGGAGAGCAACTACAATGTGCGTGTCGCAAGAGCCAAGTCTCCCGAAGGCCCCTATACGGATTTCAGTGATTCCGATATGGCTTCCTTCGGTAAGAGCGCCAGAAATAATCAGTACACTAAGGGCCTTATGCTGGCAGCAGGTTATAACTTCCTTTCCAGCAGTAACGGCGGTGTAACCTACACTGACATCGGAAGAGCCTCGATAGGCAGTCCTTCTGTCATTAAAACCTCAAAGGGTAAATGGTTTATGGGCTCACAGTCACAGCTTTACTATAAGGTTGACTCGGAAATTACCACAGGTGCCGCACAGGCTACGGAAAAGGGACTTACAGATGTTTACCCGTTCCCGAGCTTAGAGATAAGAGAGCTTAAATGGACTGTAGACGGATGGCCTATGGCCTGCCCTGAAACCTTCTCAGGTACTTCAGCCTCCACGAAAATAAAGCAGGCATCCCTTTACGGAAACTGGGATACAGTTATATTTGACACGTCGGGTGATTCTGGAAGCTATAAGGCAGTGGCAAGAAATACTTCACAGACAGTTACCATACTCGAAAATGCAGTAATCACCGAAGAGGACATCAGAAAGGGCAGAAAGCTTTCCACTCAGGGTAATCTTGCTAAGGAAAGCGGCTACTACACAGTAGTGATAGATTCGGTCAGATACAGCATCTATCCTATGGCGGTGTGGGATTTCGAGCTGAATGAGGGTACGATAGTATTTACAGGCTACAGTGAAGACGGTACGGCAATCTGGGGCAAGAAAAACTTTTCAGATGCTCTGGGAATTAACACAGTTACCTTCTATCATGTGCTTTCCATGTGCGACGAAGCGGTGCAGAGTGAGTATGCGGAAAAGATGCAGAAGATAAGCTCTAATCCGTCACAGACGGACATTGATGCTATGACAGGTGAGCTTGTGGATATCGTATTAAGCAGTAAAAAGTAAAAAATAAACCTCCGTTGTTTCATTATGAAGTGAAATAATGGAGGTATTAATTTTTTAGCACAGGGCGGCTGAATAAGCTTAACCCTGTGCTTAATGCTTTTATTATGATTTATCAGTCGACTTTGCCGACGGCTTCAGATGAGCCAAATGAGAGGGCGGTGGAGAAGCACCGCCCGTTAATAGCTTTTCGTTAAGACAGAGAACTGTCTGCTTTATTTAATTGACAAAAGCCTGAATTATTTACCTAAGATTGAACCGAAATCAAAAGTGAATTCACCTTTTAAGAGCTTTTTGAAGGCTTCAATGATAACCATAATGAATTTATAGATCATCTGAAATCTTGCGCCGACAGAACCCTTTTCGGGAGCAGCTTCATCTTTACCTTCGACAGGTGTAAGAGCTTCAGCTGACACATTTGCATCGATGTACTGAGGATATTCAGCATTAGTAAATACGGTCATATCTTCAGTAGCGAGAATGGTATCGAGGAAGGTGTAAAGAGCATCTGCATTGAAATAGTCGTGGTAGCAGTTTTTGATGAACCATGTTGTTTCGGGGAAAAGACAGGTCGAAGCGTCTACCTTTTCATCGGGTGAGAGATAGGCTTTATTGCTGAGAGCTTCAATATAGGAAGCGGAAAGAGTTTTGCCGTATTCATTGGTTGTAGCACCGAAAGAGGTGAGAGATGTTTCAGCGATAGCATCGCTCATAGGATTGGTGTTTCCGAAAACGGGAGCAGAGGGAAGGTTGTACTTAGAAACGACATGAATGTCAACACCCTTTTCTGCGTGTGCTTTAAGATTTTCACGGGAATTTACCTGGACATTATTGTGGTAATCCTTGATCTGAGCGAGTGTGCCGGCATATTCTTCACGGAGCTCGTCTGTGCCGAAAACGAAGTCGAGAGCATCGTTGTAGTATTCATCGGGTATCATTGCCCAGAAGGAGGGGAATGAGCCGTAAGAATTTCTGATGAGGGGAGCAATAAGGTCGACTCTGATAGCATCGATAAGCTCCTGGATTTTATCAGCACTCATCTGAAGCATTTCTGCCTGCTCGAAAATAAGGAGGAAGACATCGATGAAGCTTTTAACGAAGCTGTCCTCGATCATATCTTCGTAAACTATAAGCTCATTTACATAGTCGTTGATGGCATCTGCGTTGAGTTCGATCTGACCTGAGAAGAATCTGCCGATAAGACCGATACCCTCAGTGGAGGGAACATACATAATAATGTCATCGACCTTTGAGCTTACATCTTCATTTGTAGCAAGATAAGCTGAGATGATGTTGGCACCGTAGCAGCGACCTACGATGTCGACTCTGCCTGTAGAACCGGGTCTGCTGACAGCTGTGTCGACGAGGTCTTCAATCTGCTCCTTGAGAACCATGGGAGAAAGTCTCCAGTCGTAGTAGAAGTAGTATTCATCGGCTTCGAAATAGTTGTGGCTGTTATAGTTCAGACGGTACTGGTTACCGCTGATTTTTCCGTCGTCAGCTACTTTTACGGTTCCGTCGGGATTAAGAAGAACATCCTCATAAATGGGAGCCATTCTTTTGTAGATTTCTTCGCAGTATTTGCTGTAATCGCCTGTGAGTGTAGCAGTAGCGAGAGCGGCGAGGCAGGGTGCGGCTGCTTCTTTTATTATAGCTGCTGCATCGACATCAAAGGGATAGATCTTTTCGCTGTTCGGATTATTTCTGTCTACGAAAAGGTTTCCGCCGTAGCCGAGGATGTAGATTACGGGATCAAGCTTCTTTTCGGCGGCAGAAGCAGCCATCGGAAGCACGCTGCATGCCATAATCACAGCAAGAGTAAGTGCAAGTAATTTTTTCGCTTTTTTAAACATATGAATTGCCTCCTTAATATAATAGTATAATTTGCAATCACTTAATTTTAACAAAACTGTGAATGTTTGT
>JAZUOC010000237.1:0-5067 GCA_045604465.1 Acutalibacteraceae bacterium | reverse complement strand
TTGCGCCATACTTTGATCTAGCCTGACTACGGCCGTTAACACCCTGTGTATCAAGTGTACCACGGATAATATGGTAACGCACACCGGGAAGGTCCTTAACTCTACCGCCACGGATAAGAACAACGCTATGTTCCTGAAGGTTATGACCTACGCCGGGAATGTAAGCTGAAACTTCGATTCCGTTTGTAAGACGAACTCTGGCAATCTTACGAAGAGCTGAGTTAGGCTTTTTCGGTGTAGCTGTCTTAACTGCTGTGCAAACGCCGCGCTTCTGAGGAGAGTTATGATCTGTCATAACATTTCTCTTTGAGTTGAGGCCTTTGAGAAGAGCAGGAGCCTTCGGCTTCTTAACGAGTGTTTCTCTGCCGTTACGAACTAACTGGTTAAAGGTAGGCAAATGTAGCATCTCCTTTCATATATTTTTGCATAGTCGCATGCCTTAATAATATACAATAAAAACCTTTTTTTGTCAAGAAAAAATTTAAAAAGCGGTCTTCTTTGTGAAAGATTGTATATTTGTATATTTTTCCGATAACGGTGCAGGGTTTTTGTAGGTATTTTTGACTAATAATGCACAGGTTATTCGGTAGTAATGTACAAGATAATATGAGAAAAGGAGCAAAAAAAGGAACGGTTTTTATGCCGTTCCCTTAACTATTAATAATGTGCTACACCGCAAGCACAGACAGGATTTATTTTGAAAAGCTTGTAGAAGAAACGAAGGAGCTTCCAGATAAAGCCCATAAAGCCTGATTTATGACAATTACAGGAACAATTGTTATCGGTTGTATCGTCGTCGGGGTCTGTTGTCGGTTCCTCTGGATCCGTGACAGGCTCGTCAATTATTTCACTGCTTTCATCAACGATGGCATATTCACTGAAATGATCCGTCTCAAAGATGATATAACCGTCAGAGTATGTGCTGTCAAGCTTTTCGTAATTTCCGCTGTCATCCACATAATAAACGAAGGTAGTACCAACGTTATAATTTTCAGGGAGAGGAATCTTAACAGTCACCTTACCGTTAGGCTGTACTCTTTCACCGTAAAGCATAAAGGAAATATCATAGGATGCAAATTTGCTGAAAAGACTTGCAAATACATAATTAGCATTAGTTATTACTTTGTTGATAACGAACTCTGCTTCTTCGTTAAAGGTTCCGTCAGCATACTCTATAACGATACCTGTGCCTGTGTCTGTGACGGTTTTCTTATCCTTTATTTCCTCAAAACTAATACCAAACTCATTAGCGTAAGCCTCAGCAGTTGAACCGATGTTAGCATGGATAGTTCCGCAAGGTACATAATCGTCAAGCATAAGATAACTGTACTTATCCAATCCTTTGTTAATAAGCTCCGCCTCTTCCTGAGTAAGTGTTCCGTTAAAATATCTCAAATAATAGTCTTCGAATATTTCGGCAAGCTCATCACGGACTTCAAACCACTTTGCCTGATCAGTATCAGTAAGACATAAAAAGCAGTCGTAATTGATTTCTACATCATCACTGTAAATGTACACATCTTTAACACTGCAACCCAAGAAAGGTAGTTCAGGAAACTCCTTCACACTTTCAGGAATAACAAGAGTTTCTATGTAAATATTATAAAAAACATGTATTTTTTCTACTGTATTCGGAATAGTGTAACTTTTATTTCTCAAAGCTCCCGGATAATTGATCAGCTCTGTTTTATCCTTGTTATAAAGCACACCGTATTCATCTGCGGAATAGTATCTATTGTCAGGATCAACCTCAAAACTTTTAACATAAGGTACAGTAGTAATAAAAGCCATGTTTGAAATAGCCCTTACATCAGCAGGTATATAAGCATAGGGACCCATCATCGATTCAAATATACACCCGTCAACAATAAACAGACCGTTTCTCCAATTTGCTTCGTTGTTATAACAGGAAGTTCCGTATAACACATTATAACTTATATCTTTAACACTATTCGGAATTTCAATATAATCAAGATTTTTACAGTAACTAAAAAGCCCTGTGCTTAAGCTTGTTATTCCATTTGGTAAAGTTACATTCTTAAGGCTTTCACATCCCGAAAACGCATAGTCACCTATACTAGTTACACTATCCGGTATAGTTACGCACATAAGACTCTCACAAGAAAAAATAGCTCTGTCTCCTATAGTTGTAACACTGTCGGGAATAGTCAGACTTGTAATCCAACGACAACCACACAAAGCATAATCGCCTATACTTGTTACACCATCAGTTATTATTATTGAATCTACTCCCTGATTAGAAAAGGGTGCAGTATTATAACCTGTATAATCCCACATTTCTCCCTCACCACTTATAACAAGTTCACCTGTCTCCTGATTATAATCCCAATAAACATTATCACCGCACTGACCTGTTTCATCCAATGCACTCGCCGTCACAGCCACAGCCATACACAACACAGTCATAACTGCAACAAGCATTAAGTTTTTCAATACTTTTTTCATTTTGTTTCTTCCTCCTTAAAATATAAAAAGTGCGTCCCAAATGAAACGCACCGAAAAATGCATCTCATTTGCTGCGACACAAATTTAACTCAAAGTAGATATAGTTAATTAAGAGAATGCACTTTTACCGAGTATTCTCTGTTTTGAATTAAAATATCAAATTTATGTCGCGAGTTTCAGTTTACCACCCTTTTTATAAAAAATCAATGGTTAATTGTATTTTTATTGTTTTAACCTCTCCGTCACAAATCAACTAAGTAAAAAAAGGAACGGTTTTTACGCCGTTCCTTTAACTCTCAGAAATTAAACCCACTGTAGCCCCAATGGTCAATCTCGTTATACTTTACATAAAGCCTGCTTCTGTCAATGGGAAGCTCACTGCATACGATTTCAGTTATCTTTTCCGTCAGTGCATCATAGCCACTGTCACTTGCCTTGCCGAAAAGGTCTACCTCGATTATTCCGCAGTCTTCGTCAGTTCCCTTGAACCAAAGATTTTTCTTGTCCTGAAAGTCAACCATAAGCCAGCTTTCACTTTTTCCGATAAGACTGATAGCCTCACCGAATTTCTCTTTGAGAGCTATTTCTTTTTCTTTAGATATTTCAACTGATGTTTTAGCTGTAATTAAAGGCATAATTCCGTCTCCCTTCTTACATTCTGTCCATAGCGGTGCTGTTCATCACGAAGCGAAGAACATTAGCGGCTGTTCTCTGCATTTCACCGAGAGTGATACCGTCTGTCTTGCCGTAGGTGGCGAGGAGTGTGCCGTCGGGCTTTTTATTCTTTCCTGTTCTTCCGCCGCCGGGCATAAGCACGTCAACCTGCGCTCTTACTCTGTATGCCTGATCCTCCATAACGGGGAATTCCTGACTCTTTGACTTTCTCATCCACCAGTCAGTCATAACATTACCCGTGTAACCCCATTCCTCTCTTAATATGAGAGTGCAAAGCTCGTAGTTGTAATGTCCCCATACACCGTTTATGAGGTTATATGAAGTCATAATATTTTTCGGCTGTGCTTCCTTTACGCAGATTTCGAAGCCTCTGAGATAAATTTCACGGAGTGCTCTTTCCGATACTCTCGAATCATTTCCGTTACGGTTGAATTCCTGATTATTACATGCGTAATGCTTAGGACAGGCTGATTTTCCGTTTCTCTGAACACCTCTTACATAAGCGGCAGCGATTTTACCGCAGAGATAGGGGTCTTCGGAGAAATATTCGAAGTTTCTTCCGCAGAGAGGATTTCTGTGAATGTTCATACCGGGTGCAAGAAGAATATCTGTGCCTCTGTCTGCCATTTCCTCACCGAGCTTGGCTAAAAGCTCCTCGGTAAATTCTTCGTCAAAGGTGGAGGCGAGGAGTGTACCGATGGGAATAAGTGAACAGGAAGCGGAAAGACGGATGCCTGAAGGGCCGTCTGTAGTGGTGGCGGCAGGTATGCCCTTGTCTCTCATAGAGGGAAGCACACCGCCGAAGCAGCCTGCGTTACCCGAAACACCGAGAGGACTGTTCATTATGTAGTCGCCGCGTGAAATGGCTTCGAGCTCGTCAAGACTCAGCTGTGCCACGAAATCCTCCATAGACACTCTGCCCTCTTTTACATCGATAAGCTTATATCCCTTGTCACCGGTTATTTCCTTACCTGCGGGAAGGTTATCTGTGATAATTTTTTTAAGATCGTACTCTTTTTTGAATACGGGCTTTTTAACTATGTAATATCTGTCATCCTTTACTGCAGCCGTCACGATTTCGAAATCCTCTCTCGGTGCGGCTACCTGAGAAAGCTGTTTATAGAGAACGGTTTCCTCTGCCGTCCATTCGAAGACTCTTTCCGCATCTCTTACATTGTCGCCCACAGCGAAGCCGTAGGTACCCTTTTCGATTACATAAGAGGATTTACAGCCTGTCTTGCCCTGTTCGTCATAGGAAGCAAGAGAATACTTAGAAACGAAAAGAACAAGCTTTTCCTTTTTACCCTTTGCCAGTACCTTTGTCTTTCCAAAGGCGCAAAGCTCACGGTAGGGATTACCTAAAGCACCGCAGGGCTTCTCCACATAAATCTGCGGTGCATAGGCAGAGGCATATCCGCCCTTATTCTTTACCTCGACGGTAAATTCGAAGCCGTCCTCCTTTTCCTCAGCAGATACGAGCTTCGTTTCGAAATCACCGTAGGTAAGACCGAAGCCGAAGGGATAAAGGACTCCGTTTTTAGAGAAGGTTTCGAAATAACGGTAGCCTACATAAATATCCTCGGTATAATTATTGTATTCCTTATTGCCGAAATCCTCAGCTGAGGGGAATGCCTCGTATTCTCTCGCTATGGTAGCGGGAAGCTTACCGGAGGGTGACACCTTACCGCAGAGTATATCTGCCACGGCATTACCGCTTTCCATACCGCCCTGCCATACTACGAGAACGGCGGAAATCTTATCGCCGAAGCTTTCCAGGAAGCTCAAATCCATAATACATCCGATATTGAAAAGAACTACTGTCTTATCGAACACGGAGGTAACGCTCTTAAGCATGGTGATTTCATCATCCGTAGCATAGTAGCTGCCCTTTTCTAGAGCGTTTTCTCTGTCCTCACCGCTTGAACG
>JAZUOC010000236.1:0-15533 GCA_045604465.1 Acutalibacteraceae bacterium | reverse complement strand
CCCGCCCCCCGGCTCCGCCTCCTTACTGAAAAGCACTACCTATCCTTAACAAAAAAAATAACCGCCTTCCTTACAGAAAACGGTTACCTTTATTATTTTCTAATCAGTCAAACTTGATTACTCTGATAACATTCTCGCCCTTTGAAATCTTCTCTACTGTTTCATCATCAAGGTGAGATGTAGTATCAACGATAGTGCAGGCATAATCACCCTTTGAACGGTTAGCCATATGGTCAATGTTGATTCCCTGCTCAGAAATGAGAGTAGTGATGGAAGAAAGAATGTTGGGAAGGTTCTTATGGAGAACGAGAAGTCTTCCACCCTCTGTTCTTGCCATTTCGACATCAGGATAATTCACGCTGTTTTTGATGTTTCCGTTAAGAAGGAAATCCTCTATCTGATGAGCAGCCATAACAGCACAGTTATCCTCAGACTCTGCAGTGGATGCGCCGAGATGGGGTGTGGTGATGATACCGGGCACATTGATGGTTTCCTCTGTGGGGAAGTCTGTAACATAACAGCTTACCTTACCGCTTTCGATAGCTTCCTTGATATCAGCATTATTTACCAGATCTGCACGGGAAAGGTTGATAATCTTAACGCCGTCCTTCATCTTTGCGATGGAGTCCTTATTTATCATACCTCTGGTCTTTTCATTAGAGGGAATGTGAAGAGTAATGTAATCGGCATTGGCATAGATCTCGTCATAGCTTGATGCCTTGTTGATGGAGCGTGAAAGATGCCATGCAGCTTCTACCGTAAGGAAATTATCACAGCCTAAAACCTTCATACCGAGGCTCTTGGCAGTGTTTGCCACCATACCGCCGATAGCACCGAGACCGATAACGCCGAGGGTTTTACCTGCGATTTCGTTACCGGCGAAGGCACTCTTGCCCTTTTCCACCTGCTTTGCTACGTTTTCTGTAAGGCTGTTAGCCCATGAAATACCGTCCACTACCTTTCTGGAGGCGAGAAGGAGAGATGCGATGGTAAGCTCCTTAACACCGTTAGCGTTGGCACCGGGGGTGTTAAATACGATAATACCCTTCTCTGCACACTTGTCGAGAGGAATGTTATTAACACCTGCACCGCAACGTACGATAGCCTTAAGGTTATCACCGAATTCCACATCGTGAAGAGATGCGGAACGCACCATAATACCGTCGGGATTTTCGATGCTGTCACTGATTTCGAAAACCTCTTTATTGAGCTGGTCGAGACCGATGGCAGCGATTTTATTCATCGTTTTAATAGTTTTCATTGTCTTACACCTCTTATGCCTTGGGATTTTCAGCGGCGAATTTCTTCATAAATGCCACAAGAGCCTCTACGCCCTCATAAGGCATAGCGTTATAGATAGATGCTCTCATACCGCCTACGCTTCTGTGTCCCTTGAGATTTTTAAGTCCTGCCTTATCTGCCTCTGAAGCGAACTTTTTATCGAGATCTGCATCGCCTGTAACGAAGGTGACGTTCATCATTGAACGGCTTCCCTTTTCCGTAGGTGCGATGTAGTAATCCTGTGAATCAAGATAATCATAAAGGAGAGCGGCTTTCTTTTCGTTGAGTTTTTTCATTTCAGTGAGACCGCCGATAGATTTGATCCATTCGTAAACGAGCTTTGCCACATAGATGCAGTAGCAGGGAGGAGTATTATACATTGAGTCATTGTCTGCCATGAGCTTATAGTCGAGCATAGCAGGTGTGTCTTCTCTTGCGTTACCGATAAGGTCTTCACGGACTATAACGATGGTAAGACCTGCAGGAGCCATATTCTTCTGCGCACCGGCATAAATCATACCGAACTTACTTACATCCACAGGCTCAGAAATGATGCATGAGGACATATCAGCTACGAGAGGAATATCGCCTGTGTCGGGAATGTAGCTGTATTTTGTACCGTAGATTGTGTTATTGAAGCAGATATGTACATAGTCTGCATCCGGTCTGAAGGACTCTCTTGTAGTCTCGGGAATACGTGAGAAGTTATCATCCTTTGAGGATGCGGCGGCTACTACATCGCCGTACTTCTGTGCTTCCTTGTAGGCCTTGGTGGAGAACTGACCGGAAAGGATGTAGTCAGCCTTTTTATTCTTATTCATAAGGTTAAGGGGTACAGCGGCGAACTGAGTAGAAGCACCGCCCTGTAAAAAGAGAACCTTATAGTTATCGGGAATTTCCATAATTTCACGGAGAAGTGCCTCGGCATCCTTGATTATCTTATCATAAACAGGACTGCGGTGGCTCATTTCCATAACGGACATACCCGAATCCTCGTAGCAGAGCATTTCAGAAGCTGCCTTTTCGAGCACGGAAACAGGAAGCATAGAAGGACCTGCTGAAAAATTGAATACACGATTCATAAAAAACACCTCTTATAATAATTCCATATACTCATTATATTTATGAATATTAAAACTAATTATATAACTTTACTACGCTAAAGTCAAGAGAAAATACTGCCTAAAATTTTGTCGATTTTTTTGTATAATATGTATTAACGTGGTAAAGTCGTAAAGTCTGTTTTATCACAAAAGCTATATACAAATAAAGTGTTGATTTTTTGAGTGCAGAACGATGATCGCGGATTTATCACGGTAATAAATTCAAGCCATCTCCGCAAAAAAGTATGATTTCAAAGTCAAAAAGCCAATTATAATTAATTTTATAAAGTGGCGGTGAATCCCTTTATAAAAGATAAAACCTTACACGGATATAATCAGAAGCAAAGCTACCCGACGTTCTGCGTTCTGCACTCTGCGTTCAGAATCAGTCATATTTGGTACAGCACCATAAACAAACAAGAGAGCGAAACCGCCCTCTTGTCATTTTATGTATTACTGATTAATAGTGAGCTACACCGCAGGCACAGAATTCTTTTGTTTTGAATATCTTGTAGAAGATACGAAGGATTTTCCAGATGAAGCCGCCGAAGCCGCCCTTATGGCAGTTACAGGAGCAGTCAGCCACTGCTATATCCTGACCGCATGAGTCACAAATTCCGTCAGCATCATTATCACTGTGAGGGAGCTTCTCGATGGCAATTGTTTTCTCATAACCGCATTCTGTACAGTAGGTTACGAGAACACCCTTTTCTGTGCAGGTTGCTTCTGTTCTTATATACTCGCCGTTCATAATATGATCGGTCATTCCGACAGAACGGGTTTCGTAATGAGTACAGTTGAGACAGTTTCTTCTGTCGGTTCCCGTTTCTGTACAAGTTGGATTTTTTTCTCTGTACCAGTCGCCGTAGGTGTGACCTGCGGTGGGAGTAGTTTCACTATAGGTGTCACCGCATATTGAACAGGTATAGGTTATGTAGCCGTTCTTGGTACAGGTTGCTTCTGTTACAGTTGTCGTATATGTATGATTATGAATACATAAATCACAGATGCCGTCATTGTTTTCATCGGTTGCCATATGGATTATATCGGTGAGACACTCGTTATATTCTTCAACTGTAACCTCATTCCACTGCTCCTGTGTTCCGCTGTAATGAGCACTTTCAAGGCTTGTGCAATAATTGAACGCAGAATCACCTATACTTGTTACGCTGTCAGAGATTGTAATGCTTGTAAGGCTTGTACTATTATGGAACACCCACGAACCTATACTTGTTACAGGATACCCACCAAGCATATCAGGTATAACCACATCACCACTGATGCTTTCATCCACATCGGTAATAGTAGCCGTTCCGTCAGTAACAGTATAAGTATAATAACCCTCCGTATACTTTTCCGCACTTACCCCAAACACAAAACACACGCTCAGAGTCATCACAGCTATAATGAGCATAAGCCCCTTCTTTAAACCTTTTTTCATTTAATTTAACCTCCTTAAATAAAATAATTGTATAACTGTCTAGTTACAACCTTCAGTTGTATTATATAACAACTAATAGTTGTTGTCGATGAAACCATTTTGGTTTTATACTTGAAAACTAAAAGTTGTTATCATTTAAGAAAGATTTTTTTCTGTTATTGTTTAAATAGTAAGGTGATTTATGTGGTTAAAAATCTAAAAGCACTCCGCACTGAAAAAAGCTTAAGCCAGCAAAAATTAGCCGACGCTTTGGGTTTAAGTCAGCAGTCAATTTATAAATACGAAACCCAATGGTGCGAACCTGATATAGACATGCTTATAAAATTAGCCGACTTCTTCGGCACCTCCGTAGACTACCTCATCGGTCACAGCGATATTAACCGTAAAATCGAGCCTGTCTCACCCTACGACCTTAACACCGACGAAGCCGCCCTCATTGACACCTACCGTAATCTGTCCCCGGAAGAAAAAGAAAGCATCCACCTTATAATAAAAAACTATACAGCAAAAAAATAAACTCCCTCACACCTTTTTATCAGTGCGAGGGAGTTTTCTTTTATCTTGTCTGAGAATTATGCCTTTTTCTTTCCGAGAATGATATTTGCTACCACACCGAGGATAAGAGCACATGCAATTGAAGTGATGGTAATGTTGCCGAAGGAAAGGGTGAGACCGCCGATACCTGCGATGAGGATAACGGAAACAACGAAAAGATTTCTGTTTTCTTCGAGATCAACATCCTTAATCATCTTAAGACCGGATACAGCGATAAAGCCGTAAAGAGCCATACATACGCCGCCCATTACGCAGGATGGAATGGAGTCAACGAAGGCAACAAAGGGCTCAAGGAAGGAAATAAGTATCGCACCGATTGCAGCGGCGATAATCGTGTAAACAGAAGCGTTTCTGGTGATAGCCACACAAGCTACGGATTCACCGTAGGTAGTGTTAGGACATCCACCGAAGAATGCACCTGCCATGGAGCCTATACCGTCACCGAGAAGTGTTCTGTGGAGACCGGGCTCTTTAAGAAGGTCTTTTTCGATGATGGAAGAAATGTTCTTATGGTCGGCGATATGCTCAGCAAAAACTACGAATGCCACGGGAAGATATGCAGCGGCAAGAGTACCTATGTATGCACCGTCGATTTCCTTTATACCCTTCATAGCCGTAAGGAAGGTGAACTCGGGAACAGTGAAAAGGCTGATGCCGGAGAAAATGCTGAAATCGATAAGCTTGAGAGCATCATTACCTGTCTTGATACCGATAAGAGTAACAACAGAAGCGAAGGCATAGCCTGAAAGAATACCGATAATGAAGGGAATGAGCTTAAGTGATTTTTTACCGTAGGTAGAGCAGAGCATCGTAACGAAAAGAGTAACCAGACCGCAGGCAACAGCTACAAGAGGACTTGCAGAGGAAACCTTGTTCGTAACCTCAACAATTTGTCCGTCCTGAATTACCTGTGAAACAGCGTCTATCATAAATTTACCCTTCTGAAGGTCGCCGACAGCATTACCTGCCAGAGAAAGACCGATAATGGCAACTGTGGGGCCTATTACCTGCTTTGGCATAAGCTTATCTATCCAGTTTACACCTGCGAGCTTAACGATAAGAGCAAGTAAAACATAAACAAGACCGGCAAAAACCGCACCGATAATGATACCTGCATAGCCTGCCTGTGCGGAAACAGCCCCTGCGAAGGCGGCAGCCATAGATCCGAGGAAAGCAAAGGATGAACCGAGGAAAACAGGTGAAGATGCCTTTGTGAAAAGAACATATACGAGTGTACCTACACCGGCACCGAAAAGAGCAGCGGCCGGCTGCATACCGTTACCGATAATGATAGGTACTACGAGAGTCGCTGCCATAATAGCCAGAAGCTGCTGAATGGCATAAACTATCAGATTCGGAAATTTGGGTTTGTCTTTGATGTCATAGTAAAGTTTCATTGGAATTCCTCCTTTTTTTATTACATTTATAGTATCATTTTGTCGAATTTTTGTAAATGGTAAAGGTGCATAAATTAAAAATAAAAAAACTTACCCTTTGACCAAAATTTCTTTTCGGTCAAAGGGTAACTCATCAGTCAATATACAAATCTCTGATACCGTCAAGGGCTCTGATAGCTGAAACAGTCATATTGAGGCCTTCCTCATCCTTAGGGAAGATAACAGCCTTCATAACGATGGAGTCGCTTTTTCTTTTCGTGGATACGCTGTCGGCATAAAGCACCTCTAAGGTGTGGAGAGAACCGCCGTAGCGCTTTATTATCTCCCCTATATCCGAGGCCTGTCTCGAAAGGTTTTCCGCTTCGATGTAAAGATTCTTCGAAGGGTTACCTTTAGCGATGAATCTTTTGAGAGTGTTCAGGGTAGCGTAAATAAACAGAGTGGTTATAAATGCACCCAGATAGTAACCTGCACCTACGGCAAGACCGATACAGGAAACTGCCCACAGAGATGCGGCGGTGGTAAGTCCCTTGACACTGAAACCTTCACGGAGAATGGTACCGGCACCGAGAAAGCCGATACCGCTGATTACCTGTGCGCCGAGTCGGGTGGGGTCGAAATTAGCAAGTCCCTCATATTCATTAAAGACGAAGCCCGAGGTCATCATAACCAGAGTAGAGCCTACCGCCACGAGAATATGGGTTCTGAAGCCGGCGGGTCGGTGAGAATGCTCTCTTTCATAACCGATAAGACCGCTGAAAAACACGGCGAGCACCATTTTTACTATGGCATCCAAAGCGTACTGTACACTCGGATTTGCATATAAATCCGTCAGAAATGTCTTTACGGTATCCAAGTGTATCGCCTCCTTAAAAAATCGGATATGTTCCTGCCCTGCGCATATAACTATATTATTATACCACCGCACGAACAAAAAAGCAAACATTTTTTAGAACAAATTAATCTTGATTATCTGACCGTTTTTATGTATAATAATGATGAATAAACTTTTCTCAGAAGAAAGGATGAGCAATATGGCAGTAAATAAAGTGAAACTCTCTATCGGCGGTACAGAATACTCTATTTTAGCCGAGGATGATGTAAAGTATGTTCAGACACTCGGAAAAGAGCTTGATCTGGCTTTTTCTAAGATTATGAAAGCCAATACCAATATTTCTACCACACAGGCGGCGGTTCTTCTGGCTCTCGATTACGCTGACGAAGCTAAGAAAGCCATAGCCACTGCCGACAGGCTCCGTGAACAGATAAAGGATTATCTCGACGATGCCTCCGACGCTAAGAGTAAGGCCGACTGGGCAAGACATGAGGCTGAGGCTCTCAAAAAAGAAGCAGAGAAGCTCCGTCTCGAAAACGGCAGACTGAAAGCAGAGCTTAAAGCAGTGCTGGATTCAGCGGGTAAATAAGTGATGAAAAAGCCTGAAATTCTAGCTCCCGCAGGCTCGCCTGACTCTCTTTATGCTGCCGTGCGCTCGGGTGCCGATGCGGTATATATGGGCTGTAAAAGCTTCAACGCAAGAATAAAAGCCGATAATTTCGGCGACGAAGAAATAAAAAACGCCGTCGCTTACTGTCACAGCCACGGCGTTAAAGTACATATTACCATGAACACCCTCATTTCCGACGAGGAGGTACCCGAAGCTCTTAACACGGTAAAACGCATCTGCGAATGGGGTGCCGATGCGGTAATCGTACAGGATTTAGGTCTCGCTTCCCTCATGAACAGAGCAGCTCCCACTCTGGAAAAGCACGCATCCACCCAGATGTCAGTGCAGACGAGAGAGGGTGTAAAGCTTCTGAAGGAAATGGGATTTTCACGTGCCGTACTCCCCCGTGAGCTTACGAAGGAAGAAATCAGAAGCATAAAGGACAGCTCCGACATTGAAATAGAAGTTTTCATTCACGGTGCTCTGTGCATGTCTGTTTCCGGTCAGTGCTATATGAGCAGTATGTTTGGCGGAAGAAGCGGCAACCGAGGTCTCTGCGCCCAGCCCTGCCGACTCCCCTTTTGCGCAGAAAACGGAACAGGCAATGACTTAAGCTTAAAGGACCTGTCTCTTATCGAAAGAGCGCATGAGCTTACCGAGCTCGGAATAGACTCTCTTAAAATCGAGGGCAGAATGAAACGTCCCGAATATGTGGCGGCAGCTGTTACAGCTATCAGAAGCACTCTCGACGGAAAAGCGGATAAAGATATTCTTTCAAATCTCCGTGCTGTTTTTTCACGTTCAGGCTTTACCGACGGATATTTTACCGACAGACGGGGAAAAGAAATGTTCGGCATCAGACAAAAGGAGGATGTCACCTCCGCCACAAACCGGGTGCTTAAGGAGCTTTCCCGGCTTTATGAAAAGGAGCAGGGAAACATTCCGGTCAGTTTTTTCCTGACAGTTATTGAAGGAGAAAATATATCCCTTTCAGCCTCAGCTATGGGTAAAACCGTTTATGCAGAAGAGAACTGCATACCCGAAAAAGCGCTGAACAAACCGCTTACAAAAGAAGGTCTCACCGAAAGAATTTCCAAATGCGGCGGCACGCAGTTTTATGCCGAAAAAACTGAAATTGATCTTGATGAAGGTCTTATTGTTCCGGCAAGTGCCATAAATAACCTTCGCAGAACCGCCATTTCAGAGCTTGAAAAAGCGATCTCTTCTGTAAAGTCAAACACCTTTACAGATATAGATATAAAAAGCGAACCCTATAAAGCTGAAGGCTACTTGAAATATAACATAAGAATAGCACGTGCAAATCAGCTCCCCGAAAACCTCGACAATGTGGAAAACTTATATATTCCGCTGAATTCTGAGGAAAACTTCGTGGAAAACGTAAAAAAACTCCCTGTAAATGTGGGAATTGAGGTGCCGAGAGGCATTTTCGGTAATGAAGCACTTGTGGAAAAGTACCTCGAAAGAGCTAAAAGTCTTGGCATCAGCACAGCCTACTGCTCCACTTTGGATGCTCTCGCCTTAGCTAAAAAACACGGTTTTGACATTCATACAGGCTTTTCAATGAATGTTTTCAACAGCTATTCCGTAGACTTTTTAGAGTCTTTAGGTGTAAAGGCTATCACCTTGTCACCAGAGCTTACACTGAAAAAGCTCTCCGTGGTGGGCGGAAAAGTAAAAAGAGGTATAATCGGCTACGGCAGACTCCCTCTTATGCTCACGAGAAACTGCCCCGTGAAAAACGGAACAGACTGCACCGACTGTAAAAGCAATAAATTCCTCACCGACAGAAAAAATATGAGGTTCCCTGTCGTCTGTCACTTCGCTGCATGCGAAATTCTAAATTCACAGCCAATCTATTTAGGTGACAGACTTAGCGAAATCGAAAATCTTGACTTCATCACCTTCTATTTTACCAAAGAAAAAAAGGAAGCGTGTGAAGCCATCCTGGATGCTTACCGCAAAGGTATGTCCATAAAAGGCGAATATACCCGCGGACTTTATTACCGTGGGCTTGAAGGATAAAAAATGAAGAAAAGAGAGAGGACTTAATTATGCCAAAAAGAACTGACTACTTATCCTGGGATGAATACTTTATGGGAATAGCCATGCTTTCCTCCTACAGAAGTAAGGATCCGAACACACAGGTAGGAGCCTGTATAGTAAATGATAAAAACCGCATTATGTCCGTCGGCTATAACGGTTTCCCCACCGGCTGCAGTGATGACTGCTTCCCCTGGGAAAGAACAGGCGATGCCTATGACACCAAATACCCCTATGTCTGTCATGCTGAGCTTAACGCTATTCTGAACTGCCGCGGAATAAATCTCGAGGGCTGTCGCATTTATGTGGCACTTTTCCCCTGTAACGAATGCGCCAAGGCTATCATCCAGAGCGGCATAAAAGAGGTAATTTACCTCTCCGATAAATATGCGGAGACCATGGCCACCAGAGCCTCAAAGAGAATGTTTGAGGCCGCAGGAGTAAAGCTTTCGAAGCTCACTCCTACAAAAGAAAACATCATTATTGATTTTGATGAGAATAAGGTGTAATAAAATAAAACGGCACTGCTGATTTCGTATCAACAGTGCCGTTTTTATTATTTCTTTTCTGTGGTACCGAACTCTTTTCTTCCCTCTTCAGTATCTCTGTAATACTGTGTCTTATGGTTGGGATGCTTAGTGCTGTTCCAGAGCGCTTCTGCTCTCGGAGCCCATTCCTCTGCGAATTTATCACATTTACTGCAGAGCATTTCCGCAGTCTCTTCACCGAGGAAGTTTGTGGATTTCGCACCGGTTCTTTTTATGATGTCTCTCAGACACTGAGGGTTTTCCAGCATAGGACAAGGACGGAGATGATTGTCATTAAAGGGTTGATCGTGTCTGAAAGCCATAAAGAGGGGATTCTGCAAACCTTCCAGAATAGTATGTGTTCTGATGTTAGAATCGGAGAAGTGAATGAAAACACAAGGCTCCATATCACCTGCAGAGTTGATGTGGAAATAGTTTCTTCCGCCTGCGATACAGCCGCCGACATATTCTCCGTCACTCTGGAAATCCATAAAGAACATAGGTTTACCGGTCTTTGAGTTTCTGACTCTGCGAAGCCATTTGTACATAAATTCTCTCTGGTCAGGAGTAGGAATAAGGTCAGGAGATGCGCCGTGGCCTACGGGCATAAAGTTAAAGTAAAGACCGAACTTTACACCGAGATCAACCATCTTGTCGAGAAATTCATCGCTTGTGACCTGGTCGATGTTATTTCTCGTATAGCAAACGCTCATACCGAAAAGGCAGCCCTTGCTTTTCAGAAGCTTCATGGCATTTATAACCTTCTGATAATTACCCTCGCCTCTTCTGGCATCGGTAGTCTCCTCTGTACCCTCGATGGAAAGAGCGAGAGCAAGATTACCCACTCTCTTCATCTCATCGCAGAACTTTTCATCCACGAGATGACCGTTAGTGTAGGAAAGGAATCCGCAGTCGGGATTAGCCTCACAGAGCTTTATAAGATCGTCCTTTCTGATAAGAGGCTCACCACCGGTAAACATATAAAAATGTGTGCCGAGAGCCTTTGCCTGACTGACGATGGAAGCCATTTCTTCATAAGTAAGGTTATGCTTATGACCGTATTCTGCCGCCCAGCAGCCCTCACATTTACAGTTACAGGCACTGGTAGGATCAATAAGAATCTGGAAGGGAATGTTACATTTATACTTTTCACGATTCTTTCTTACCGCCTTTGTACCCTTGACACCTGCGCCAAGACCCATGGCAAGGAGCATCTTTTTTATAACATCTCTGTCTACATCACGGAGAATATTCATGGCCATTTCATAGTAAACATTATCGCCGTCGCTTATACCCTTACGGAAAGCATCGATATAATGCTTAGGAAATGTGCCGCCTAAAAGCTTTTCTCCGATGTCAACGAGCTTAAGAAGATTGCTCTGCGGATCCTTGTCCACATACTTTAAAAGTCGGTCAAGGACTACTCCGGCGGCGGCTCTTTCTAATTTATCTGCCATATTCATATAAAAATACCTCACAAAAATTCTCAATTAAAGAACATATCCTTAAAATTATAACACAAGGAAAAATAAAAGTCTATAGCTAAACAAATAATAATTAATTATAGGAGTTAAATAATACTGATTATTCACAAAAACAAAAGAATGAAATTCTTTATAAAAACACTTGATTTTCCTTACGCTTTATATTATAATATTAAGGCTAATCAAAGACAGGGGTATTCCCCGAATAAAACGAAGATACTTTATTTTGGTCATGCAGCAGTGGGTTCTGTGCGACAGTACACTGTGAACCATGTCAGGCGGGGAACCGAGCAGCATTAAGCAATTCGTCTGTGCGACACAGGTCAGCCTGCTGCTGTATGACCAAGGGAAAGTATCTTTTATTTTAAAGGAGGCGAAAGCATGTATCAGGTATTATACAGGAAATACAGACCGAAGGTTTTTTCCGATGTAGTGGGTCAGGAGCATATCACCACCACTCTCTCAAAGGAAATCGAAACAGGCAAGCTTTCTCACGCCTACCTTTTCACAGGCTCCAGAGGTACAGGTAAAACCACCTGTGCGAAAATTCTTTCCAAGGCAGTCAACTGTCTTCACCCAATAAACGGAAACCCCTGTAACGAATGCGAGGTTTGTCAAGGCATAGAATCGGGCGCTATTTTAGATATAGCTGAAATCGACGCCGCAAGTAACAACGGTGTAGACAATATCCGTGACATCCGTGAAGAAATTAACTTCACCCCTGCCTCCTGTAGGTACCGTGTCTACATCATCGACGAGGTACACATGCTCTCCATCGGTGCCTTCAATGCTCTTCTGAAAACTCTCGAGGAGCCTCCTGCACACGTTAAATTCATCCTTGCTACTACGGAAGTACACAAGCTTCCCGTAACCATTCTTTCAAGATGCCAGCGTTTTGACTTCCGCAGAGTGACTCCGGAAGCTATGGCTGAAAGAATGAACTACATCGCTTCAGAGGAAGGCTTCACCGTAACCGAAGAGGCTCTTTCACTTATTGCCAGAATAGCCGACGGCGGTATGCGTGATGCACTCTCACTTTTGGATCAGTGTACAGGCCACGGTGACACCATTGATGCTGACCTTGTCTGCTCAGTAGCGGGTATGACAGGAAAAGACCATCTTTTCTCTCTTGCCTCGACAGTAAACGAAAAAGATTCTGCAAAGGCTCTCGAGCTTATCAGCGAGCTTCACGGTAAAAGCTGTGATATGGAGAGACTCTGCTCGGATATGATAAATCACTTCCGTAACCTTATGATAGTGAAAACCGTCAGAAGCGCCGAAAACCTTCTCGTGTGTACCGCTGACGAATTGCAGCAGTATAAGGAGCAGAGCGGAAGATTTGCTCTCGAAAACATCCTCTACTGCATTTCACTTCTGCAGGAGGCTATGGCAAACATCAAAAAAGGCGTGAACAGAAGAACTGAGATGGAAATGACCTTTATCAAGCTTTCCACTCCTTCTCTCACCGCCGACAGCGAAAACCTTTTAAGGCGAATCGCAGAGCTTGAAAATAAACTGAAAGGCGGCACCTTTGTTTCCCACTCTGCTTCTGCCGTTACACCGACAGAGGCTAAAGAGACCTCCGAAGAAGCCGCTCCCGTCTCTGAGGCAGATGTCAAGAACCCGGCTCCCCTGTCTGCAGAAATCCCGTATACTCCTTCACCGCAGACCGATACCCCCTATCCCGAGGATGAGCCCTCTCCCGCTGAGGAAGAGCTTCCGTGGGCCGAGGTTATGCAGGAGCTCACTAAGCTCAATATGCCCTTATGGGGTATCCTTAACTCCTCCTCGGCTGTCATTCAGGGAGATTTCGTTCTTATCAAAAGTGAAAACCCAACTCTGAAGGACTTTATTAAAACAGGTACAAATGCCAGAGACATAAAAACAGCCATAAAAAATGTTATGGGCAGACCTTACCGTCTCGGTCTTTACAATGCCTCGGCACAGCAGACCCCGGCTGCTCCTCAGCCTAAAAAGGATCCTCTGGAAAACCTCATCGGCAAGGCAAGAGATATGGGTATAAATATTGACGTAAATTAATGATTATTATATAATCAAAGAGATAAAACTTAATTAAAGGAGACTAAAAACATGAAAGCAAGAATTCCCGGCGGCATGGGTGGCGGCCAGATGAATATGATGAAAAAAATCCAGGAAATGCAGGCACAGCTCGAGCAGAAGCAGGCAGAAATCGAAGCAAGCGAATTCACCGCTTCCGCAGGCGGCGGAGCAGTAGAGGTAACCGTTTCAGGTGCTCACGAAGTAAAGGACATCAAGCTTCAGCCGGATGTAGTAGACCCCGAAGACATCGAGATGCTCTCCGACCTTATTATCGCCGCTACCAACGAGGCAATGAGAAAAGCCGACGATGCTATGGAGCAGGCTATGAATGCCGCTAAGGGCGGTCTCAACCTTCCCTTCTGATGGCTGGCTATAATGTAGCCTCTCTTTCGAGGCTTATAGAACAGTTTGAGCGTATGCCCGGCATCGGACATAAGACGGCCCAGAGAATGGCTTTTTATGTTCTCGGCTTAAAAAAAGAGGAAGCACAGGCTTTCTCCGATGCTATCCTTAACGCCCACGAAAAAATCAAAAAGTGTTCCCGTTGCTGTAATCTTGCCGAGGATGAGCTATGTCCCATCTGTAAAAGTGCAGGCAGAGATGAAAGCACCGTCTGCGTGGTCGAGGACCCGAGGGATGTTATGGCATTCGAAAGAACACACGAATACGAGGGTACATATCACGTTCTCCACGGAGTTATCTCCCCTATGAACGGCGTCGGCCCCGAGGATATTACCGTAAAGGAGCTTATCGCAAGATTTTCTGACGGAAACATCAGGGAAGTCATTATGGCAACCAATCCCACTGTTGAAGGTGAAGCGACTGCGATGTACATTTCCCGTCTGCTTAAGCCTCTCGGTGTTACCGTGTCAAGACTGGCTTACGGCGTTCCCGTAGGTGCAGACCTTGAATATGCTGACGAGGTCACGCTGACGAGGGCACTTGAGGGCAGGAGAAGCCTGTAATAATTCGCAATTATCAATTCTCAATGCAAAATCGCGGGTAAGACTCACGAAAAAGGAAGTAATAGTCCGCCATATTTATAACCAACAGTTTTTACGGATGTAAATCTATGAAAAATGAAGATATAATCTCCGCACATAATTTTTCCACAAATCATAAGGCAGAACTGATTAACGACAAAAAATGCGGATGCTTTTATTGTCTTGAAAATTTTGAGCCAAGCTAAATAATTCAGTGGCTTAAAGACTCCGGTGAAACAGCACTCTGTCCGTTTTGCGGTATTGATGCTGTAATAGGAGAGAGCTCCGGCTATCCTGTTACAAAAGAATTTTTAAAAGCAATGCAGGAATATTGGTTCTGAAAATACATTTAGGTTTATTCAGAACCTACTAAGTGGAAATAATCTTTCCGATATACACACGGTTCGGCGCAATTCTGCACTTTGCGTTCTGAATTCTGCATTTACAGAAAGGTGGTGCCTTCTTTGGCAGTATCACAACCCGATGAAAGACAAGTTGTAGCCCAGAACAAAAAAGCAAGGCACGACTATTTCGTCCTCGAAACCTATGAAGCAGGTATCGAGCTTTTCGGCACAGAAGTAAAATCCATCCGTAAGGGTAAAATCAACCTCAAGGACTCCTGGTGCAATATCGATGCAGGAGAAATCTTTGTAAACGGTATGCACATCAGCCACTATGAGCAGGGTAATATCTTTAACCGTGACCCGATGCGTGTAAAGCGTCTTCTGATGCACAAAAAAGAAATCAACCGTCTTTTAGGTGTCACCAAACAGCAGGGCCTTACCCTTATTCCTCTTTCCGTATATTTTCTTAAGGGCAGAGCGAAGCTTGAAGTCGGTCTTTGCAAGGGTAAAAAGAACTACGATAAGCGTGAAACTCTTGCCAAAAGAGATGCACAGAGAGATATGGAAAGAGCCGCAAAAAACAGGTAAAAATTACATTTGATTTTATAGAATCAAAGTGATATAATAACAAAGCAAAAAGCTTAAAAATCCATACGGGGATGAAAGGATTTCGACGGGGGTTTTGAAGCACGATAAGCGGGTAGCGCTGTGGCAATCGCTTTAAAAGGTCACACATTTAAAAATAACTGACAACAATACAGTTTTAAAGGCTGCTTAACGCGGCCCGTCTGACCTGAGAGTACTGCGGCTCGGGCTCAGGCGTCGATTAGCAGTGAACGTGAACGGCAGAG
>JAZUOC010000235.1:0-15686 GCA_045604465.1 Acutalibacteraceae bacterium | reverse complement strand
TAAAGGGGGATTTTTTTATCTCCTTTATTTCACTGTGTGTTTGTTTTTGCAAAACTTGCATTTTTCCACAATTTAACATTTCCATATTCGGTTTGGGTTATGAAGTGAGGGCTGTCACACTTTCGTGCAACAGCCCCTTTAATCTTTTTTTCTGCCTTTCCTGAAAGGAGAGGTTTATTTAAAATACTCCACTGCAGCCTTGAACATCTGAATGTCGTATTCACCGGGAACATTCTTATAAAGACCGTCGCCGATTCTTTCGCTGTGTCCCATCTTACCGTATACGCGGCCGTCGGGAGAGGTGATACCCTCAATAGCACATACGGAGCCGTTGGGGTTGAAGTCGATGTCTGAGGTAGCCTTACCGTCGAGATCCACATACTGAGTGGCAATCTGTCCGTTTTTGGCAAGCTCTGCAACAAGCTCAGCTGATGCGAGGAATTTACCTTCACCGTGAGAAATGGGAACATTTACTACGTCACCCACATTCATACGGCTGAGCCAGGGAGACTTCACAGAAGCGATTCTTGTGTGAACGATTCTGCTCTGATGGCGGCTGATGTTATTGAAGGTAAGGGTGGGACAGTTCTCGTCCGTGTCGATAATCTTGCCGTAGGGAACGAGACCTAACTTGATAAGAGCCTGGAAGCCGTTACAGATACCGCACATAAGACCGTCACGGTTATCGAGAAGGTCGGTAACTGCCTCTTTGACTGCGGGGTTACGGAAGAAGGCTGTGATGAATTTAGCGGAGCCGTCGGGCTCGTCACCGCCGGAGAAGCCTCCGGGAATAAAGATAATCTGGCTTTCCTTAACTTTAGCGGAGAAGCCCTCTACACTGCGTGCTACATCCTCTGCAGTAAGGTTTCTGATTACGAAGATTTCAGCCTCACCGCCTGCTGCTTCTACAGCACGGGCTGAATCGTATTCGCAGTTTGTGCCGGGGAATACGGGGATGAGAACCTTAGGCTTGGCTACCTTATTTTTAGCGGAAGCACTGCACTTACCGTCAAAGGAGAAGGTGGGGCTTTCACCCTCGTCTTCCTTCGCTTTAGTGGGATAAACATCCTCGAGAACTTCTGTATGTAATTCGTAAAGCTCGTCGATAGTTGCGCTGTCATTTTCGAGAGTGATTACAGGCTCTGCGGTGGTTTCACCGATTTTCATTACACCGGGAAGCTCTACATCTTCTGTAAGCTCTGCTACGAGGAAGCCCCACATACCGAGATGCCAGTTTTCTTTAAGCTCAGCACAGGATTTGAAGCCGATGTGATTACCGAAGGACATCTTCATCACTGCTTCGCCGATACCTCTTTCTACTGCCCAGGATGCCTTTACCTTGCCTTCTTTAGTGAGAGCGTGGAAGGCTTCCCAAGTTGCCTTGAGGCTGTCAGCACTTTCGTCAGCTGCACCGAAGAGGTAAACGGGATTTCCTGCTTCCTTGAATTCAGGAGAAATAACATCCTGCTTTTTAATGGGAGCGATAGCGAAGGAAATGAGTGTGGGCGGAACATCCTTGTCAAGGAAGGTGCCTGACATAGAGTCCTTACCGCCGATAGCGGCAGCACCCAGCTCGAGCTGTGCATCGAGTGCACCGAGAAGAGCTGCGAAGGGCTTGCCCCAACGCTCAGGCTCTGTACGGAGTCTTTCAAAGAATTCCTGTAAGGTGAGATATGCTTTCTTATAGTCACAGCCTGCGGCTACAAGCTTAGCAACTGAATTATAGATAGAAGCGTGAGCGCCTGTGTAGGGATCTACGGAAAGGTGGTCGGGATCACAGCCCCAGCTGAATACGCTTGCCTGGTCTGTTTCCTGTCCGGGAAGAACAGGGAGTACGGCAGCCATAGACTGTGTGGGAGTAAGCTGTTTTTTACCGCCGTAGGGCATAAGCACGCTGCATGCACCGATGGTTGAGTCGAAGCGCTCAACGAGACCTCTCTGACTTGCGGTACGGAGATCTGAAGCCATTTCGCGAAGAGAACCGAACATAGCCTTGGAGAGAACGGAAAGGTCCTTTTCGGTAACGGCTACATCTGTATGCTTGACAGCACCGTTAGTGTCGAGGAAGGCACGGCTGAGGTCAGCGATTACATTACCCTTCCATTTCATAACCATTCTTTCTTCCTCTGTTACCACGGCTACACGGTAAGCTTCGAGGTTTTCCTCCTCTGCGAAGGCGATGAACTTATCGGCATCCTCAGCGGCAACTACAACAGCCATTCTTTCCTGTGATTCGGAAATAGCGATTTCTGTACCGTCGAGACCCTCGTACTTTTTGCGTACTGCGTCAAGATCGATCTGAAGACCGGGAGCAAGCTCGCCGATGGCTACAGAAACACCGCCTGCACCGAAGTCATTACATCTTTTGATAAGACGTGTAACCTCTGCGTTACGGAAAAGTCTCTGAATCTTTCTTTCCTCGGGGGCATTACCCTTCTGAACCTCAGATGCCATAGTGGTGAGAGATTTCATATTATGGCTCTTTGAGGAGCCTGTAGCACCGCCGATACCGTCACGTCCTGTTCGTCCGCCGAGGAGAACGATTACATCACCGGGAGCGGGACGTTCACGGCGTACATTGTAAGAGGGAGCGGCAGCCACTACCGCACCGCATTCCATACGCTTTGCCACGAAGCCTTCGTGATACATTTCGGCTACATGACCTGTAGCGAGACCTATCTGATTACCGTAGGAGGAGTAGCCTGCTGCAGCAGTCTGACAGATTTTTCTCTGAGGAAGCTTACCGGGGAGAGTTTCCGCGATAGTTTTTCTCGGATCGCCTGCGCCTGTTACGCGCATAGCCTGATGAACATAGGCACGGCCCGAAAGGGGGTCACGGATACAGCCGCCGATACAGGTAGCCGCACCGCCGAAGGGCTCGATTTCTGTAGGATGGTTGTGAGTTTCGTTTTTGAACATAAGAAGCCAGTCCTGATCCTCGCCGTTTACTTTGGCGGTTACGTGGATGGAGCAGGCGTTGATTTCTTCACTTTCGTCGAGCTCGGGAAGAAGTCCACGCTTTTTAAGAGTCTTGGTACCGATGGTAGCGATGTCCATAAGTGTCTGAGGACGCTTGGCAGCCTTTTCTTCACCGTAAACCTCTACTCTTGCGGCAAGATAACGATCATAGGCCTCCTGCACTGCAGGATCACTGATGCGTACATTATCGATGTGAGTGGAGAAGGTGGTGTGACGGCAATGGTCAGACCAGTAAGTGTCAACTACACGGATTTCAGTGATGGTGGGATCTCTGTGCTCGGTATCTCTGAAATAAGCCTGTAAGAACTTAAGATCATCGAGATCCATAGCGAGACCCTTTTCGTCGAGAAGAGCAGCGAGAGCACTCCCGTCCATACCGATGAAGCCTTCTACAGTAGCCACTGTTTCGGGAGCGGCATATTCTGCGACGAGGGTTTCGGGCTTTTCGAGAGATGCCTCACGGCTTTCGACAGCATTGATTACGTGATGCTTGAAGCTTTCTATATCAGCTTCGGTAAGCTCACCGTAAAGAGCATAAACCTTTGCAGTACGGATGAGAGGGCGTTCACCCTGAGAGATAATCTGAATACACTGTGCGGCAGAGTCTGCTCTCTGGTCGAACTGACCGGGAAGAGCTTCCACTGCGAAAACATATGCATCGGGGATTTCTATGCTGTCATATACATCATCCAGCTGAGGCTCTGAGAAAACAGTCTTAACTGCATAATCAAATAATTCTTCAGTAATATTTTCTGCATCATAACGGTTGAAAAGACGGAGGTTTTCGATTTTTTCGATGCCGAGAAGGTTTTTTGCTTCGTTCAGAAGACCTTTTGCCTCATTTTCAAGTCCCTTTTTCTTTTCAACATATATACGGTATACCATTTATTTTGCCTCCTTGGCTTTTTTGCCTATATCGTGTCTGAAATATGCGTTTTCGAAACGAATCTTTTCTACGAGGGCATAAGCTCCGTCGATAGCTTTTTCGAGAGAGTCGGCAGTTTCTGTAGCGCCTAAGACTCGGCCGCCTGCGGAAAGAAGCTTTTCGCCGTCCTTTTTGGCACCTGCTACGTAAACCTTGTTCTTGATTTCGTCTGCGATAGTGATTTCGAAGCCGCTGTCGTATTTCTGAGGATAACCCTTTGAAGCCATAATAACACAGCAGGCGTGTTCGTTTTTGAATTTAACCTCTGTTTCAGCGAGAGTACCGTTTGTGGTAGCCATCATAACCGTAAGCAGATCGCTGTCGAGAAGGGGAAGAACTACCTGGGTTTCGGGATCGCCGAAGCGGCAGTTATATTCGATAACCTTGGGACCCTTCGGTGTGAGCATAAGACCGAAGTAAAGACAGCCCTTGAAGGTGCGGTTTTCGCTGTTCATAGCCTTTACTGTGGGAAGGAAAATCTTTTCCATACATTCATTTGCCACAGCTTCTGTGTAGTAGGGGTTGGGAGCGACTGTACCCATACCGCCTGTATTGAGACCTTCGTCGTTGTCGAGAGCTCTCTTATGGTCCATAGAGGAAATCATGGGAACTACTGTATTACCGTCGGTGAAGGAGAGTACTGAAACCTCCGGGCCTGTGAGGAATTCCTCAACCACTATCTGGCTTCCGCTTTCACCGAAGATTTTATCCTCCATCATTGAGCGTACAGCTTCTTTGGCTTCTTCTCTGGTCATAGCGATGATAACACCCTTGCCGAGAGCAAGACCGTCAGCCTTGATGACTGTGGGGATGGGAGCAGTATCTAAATAGGTGAGAGCTGACTCAAGGTCAGTAAATACCTCGTATTCCGCTGTGGGAATACCGTATTTTTTCATAAGATTCTTCGAAAAAACCTTGCTGCCTTCGATTATGGCAGCTTTCTTTTCGGGACCGAAGCAGGGGATACCGATTTCAGAGAGGGCATCCACGCATCCTAAAACGAGAGGATCATCGGGAGCGACCACTGCATAGTCGATACCTTCTGTTTTAGCAAAGTCGCAGATTTTTTCTATATCCTTTGCACCGATATTTACGCACGTAGCGTCTGCTGCGATGCCACCGTTACCGGGCAGAGCAAATATTTCTGTTATTTTATTGCTTTCCTTAAGTTTTTTGATGATGGCATGTTCTCGTCCGCCTCCACCTACAACCATTACCTTCATTTTATACCCTCCTTATTTATAGATAGGGAATTTCTCGCAAAGAGCCATTACTTCCTTTGTTACCTGCTCTTTGTTTCCTTCAAAGTCAGTTATAACTGCTTTTATCCATTTGGCGATAAGAAGCATTTCTTCTTCCTTGAAGCCTCTGGAGGTAACAGCGGCAGTACCGATGCGAAGACCGCTTGTAACAAAGGGACTTTTCGGATCATTGGGGATGGTATTCTTATTTGTAGTGATGTGTACTTCGTCAAGTCTCTTTTCAAGCTCTTTACCTGAAAGATCGAAATTGCGAAGATCGAGAAGGATAAGGTGGTTATCAGTACCGCCTGAAACGATGTTTACACCTTCCTTTTTAAGTGCATCGCAGAGAACAGCACAGTTTTTAACTATCTGCTGCTGATAAGCTTTGAATTCATCTGTAAGTGCTTCACCGAAAGCTACAGCCTTGGCGGCGATAACATGCATAAGAGGGCCGCCCTGAGTGCCGGGGAAAACAGCCTTATCTATTCTCTGTGCAAGATCTGCGGTGCAGAGAATAAGACCGCCACGGGGACCTCTTAAGGTTTTGTGAGTGGTGGAGGTTACCACATGTGCATAGGGAACGGGAGAGGGATGGACACCTGCGGCTACGAGACCTGCGATGTGTGCCATATCAACCATTAAGTACGCTCCTACTTCGTCTGCGATTTCTCTGCAGCGTTTGAAGTCGATGACTCTGGAATATGCACTTGCGCCTACTACGATGAGCTTGGGTTTACATTCCTTAGCAAGAGTGAGCATCTTATCGTAGTCGATGGTTTCAGTAACATCATCCACACCGTACTGGACGATATTCCAATATTTACCTGAGATGTTTACGGGCGAGCCGTGGGAGAGATGTCCGCCCTGAGAAAGGTTCATACCCATAACTGTGTCGCCTACCTCTAAAAGTGCGAAGAAAGCGGCAAGATTGGCATTGGCACCTGAATGGGGCTGAACATTGGCGTGTTCTGCGCCGAAGAGCTTTTTAGCTCTTTCACGGGCGATGTTTTCTACCTCGTCTACACAGTGGCATCCGACGTAGTAACGCTTACCGGGATAGCCTTCTGCATATTTATTGGTAAGAACACTGCCTGCGGCTAAAAGCACAGCCTTAGAAACAATGTTTTCTGAAGCAATAAGTTCAATAAAGGTCTGCTGTCTGTCCATTTCTTTTTCGCAGGCGGCAAAAACCTCGCTGTCAAATTCATTAAGCTGGTCAAAGTATTTAAGCATTATATCGGTCTCCTGTATGTCTTATATTAGTGATGGAAAAGTCTCATTTTTGTGAATGCCATTACCATATTGTACTTGTCTGCACATTCGATAACTGCATCGTCTCTGATGGAACCGCCGGGCTCTGCGATGTAGCTTACGCCGCTGCGGTATGCTCTTTCGATGTTATCAGAGAAGGGGAAGAAGGCGTCTGAACCGAGAGCGATACCTGAATATGACTTAAGGTGTGCTTCCATTTCTTCCTTTGTGAAGGGCTCGGGCTGTGCGGTAAAATATTTCTGCCAGTTACCGTCAGCACAGACATCCTCTTCGTTTTTATTGATATAGCCGTCGATGACATTGTCTCTGTCTGCTCTGCCGAGAGTAGGAAGGAAGGGGAGATTGAGAACCTTGTCAGCCTGACGGAGAAGCCATGTGTCTGCCTTTGTTCCTGCGAGTCTTGTACAGTGAATTCTCGACTGCTGACCTGCACCTACACCGATAGCCTGACCGTCTACTGCATAGCATACGGAATTTGACTGAGTGTATTTAAGGGTAATGAGAGCTACGATAAGGTCTCTCTTTGCAGTTTCGGGAAGGTTCTTATTCTTTGTAACGATGTCCTCGAGAAGGGCTTCATTGATTTCGAAATTGTTTCTGCCCTGCTGGAAGGTGATGCCGTAAACCTGCTTGGTTTCGATTTCGGCAGGAACAAAGTCTGCATCTATTTTAACTACATTGTAGTTGCCGTTTCTTTTAAGCTTGAGAATAGCGAGAGCTTCGTCTGTGTAACCGGGAGCGATAACGCCGTCGGAAATTTCTCTTTTGATGAGCTTTGCTGTGGTGGCATCGCATACATCGGAAAGAGCTACCCAGTCACCGAAGGAGCACATTCTGTCAGTACCTCTTGCACGGGCATAAGCACAGGCAAGGGGGCTTTCATCGAGACCTTCCACATCGTCAACGAAGCAGGCTCTTTTGAGCTTTTCGGGAAGGACAGTACCGCAGGCTGCGGAGGTGGGGCTTACATGCTTGAAGGATGCGGCACATGGAAGGCCTGTAGCTTCCTTAAGCTCTTTAACGAGCTGCCAGGAGTTGAAGGCATCGAGGAAATTTATGTATCCGGGTCTGCCTGATAAAATTTCGATGGGAAGCTCGCTTCCGTCGTGCATATAAATCTTTGAGGGTTTCTGATTGGGGTTACAGCCGTATTTGAGTTCAAATTCTTTCATTGTTATAACTCCTTTATATTTTAAGAAAAGGTCTTATTTGTTTTTATTTACTACTCTTGTTTCAGCTTCTCCGCTTTCGATGTCTATGTATCTTACGAAAAGCGAAACCTTATTGTCTTCATTGAGATTCTGCCAGATAAGGTCGGTAAGCTCATCGATATTCATATCGGGAAGAATGAGAGTTTTGGGTTCACCTTCAAAGGAGGGAAGGGGATCGCCGTCGCAGTTATAGGTGTGGATGAACTTAGCCTTACCGCAGAGGGGATCTGAGTAAGCGTAGGTGAAGCGTTCACAGGAGGAGTCGTCACCCTCGGCACTCTTAAGGATAGACATAGCGAAGTTCATACCGTCCTTTTCGAGTCTGATGATACCTGAAATGCGGGGAGTAAAGTTTGGCTTGTCATCCTCGAATTCACGGGTACGCAGTGCCTGCTCAAAGGTCATCTGCTTATCCATAAGGTTATAGATGGTATCTGTCTGGTCACCGTTTGTAACGATGGTCTTATTTCCTAAAACCCTTACGGGGTAGTAGATGATGAGGTGGGGGTCTGTCATCTTGCTTTCATCGAATGCCTTAGTGCGCATAGCATCACCCTCGAGAACGAAAACACGGTTACGGCTGTTTTCGCTTCTGCCCATAATAAAATAAGCAGTAACAGCCTTTTTACCGTCAGCACTCTTACCGATGATGATACCTCTGCCGTGATATGCTAAAGAATTGAGTTCGTCTTTAATGGTATTAACTTTCATTACTTACTCTCCTTTATTTCTTTTGAGATTTTTTCTGCTGAAAGAGGAAGAATAATCCATTCGGCTTCTTCCATAACTCTTTTCTGTAAAATTTCGGGAGTGTCACCCTCTTTTATTTCCACAGCCTTCTGCATAATGATTTCACCGCCATCGGGAATTTCATTTACGAAATGTACTGTGGCACCTGTAACCTTGACTCCGTAGCTGAGGGCAGCCTCATGAACATAAAGCCCGTAAAAACCTTTCCCGCAGAAGGAGGGGATAAGAGAAGGATGTACATTAAGGATTCTTTTTTCAAACTGACGGGTAAAGCTTTCGGAAAGTATGCTCATAAAGCCTGCCAGAACGATAAGCTCGATACCGTTTTCTTTGAGAAGATCAATAATTTTTTCCTCGAAGGCTTCCTGTGAGCCGAGCTCTTTTTTCAGAACTACTTCACTTTTTATACCGTTATCCTCAGCTCTCTGAAGAGCATAGGCGTTTTTATTGTTTGAAATGACGAGTGTGATTTCACCGCTTTCGATGATGCCGCTTTTCTGTGCATCGATAAGAGCCTGCAGGTTTGTTCCGCCGCCTGAAACGAGAACGGCAATTTTAGTTTTACTCATAACCGTTACCTCTTAGTCGATGATAATTTTTTCGTCACCTTCGATGATTTTGCCTATAACATAAGCATCGATGCCGTTTTCCTTAAGCAGGTCGAGAGAAAGCTCTGCTTCATCGGCGGGAACTACGATACTCATACCGACACCCATATTGTAGGTGTTATACATATCACGCTCGGGAATATCGCCCCATTTTGCGATTACATCGAAGATGGGAAGCACCTTAACGGCAGATTTGTCGATCTTAGCGCAGAGGCCGTCGGGGATAGAACGGGGAATATTTTCATAGAAGCCGCCGCCTGTGATATGAGAAATACCCTTTACCTTAACTTTTTCGATGAGGGCAAGAACAGGCTTTACATAAATCCTCGTGGGAACAAGTAATGCCTCTGCGATGGTTTTTCCGCCGAGTTCTTCACGGGGAACATAAAGCTCGGGGTTATTATTGTCAATGTCGAAAACCTTACGGCATAAGCTGAAGCCGTTTGAGTGGATACCTGTAGAAGGAAGAGCGATAACCACATCGCCTGCAGCCATTTTACTGTTATCGATCATTTTAGGCTTGTCCACTACACCTACTGCAAAGCCTGCGAGATCGTAATCCTCTTCAGGCATAAGACCGGGATGCTCTGCTGTTTCTCCGCCGATGAGTGCTGCACCTGACTGAACACAGCCTTCAGCGACACCGCTGACGATTTCTGCAATCTTTTCGGGAACATTCTTACCGCAGGCAATATAATCAAGGAAGAATAAAGGCTTTGCACCGACACAGATGATGTCATTGACGCACATAGCTACTGCATCGATACCGATGGTATCGTGTTTATCCATGAGAATGGCAAGCTTAACCTTTGTACCGCATCCGTCAGTACCTGAAACAGAAACAGGGTGCTCCATTCCGGCTACACAGCTGAGATCAAAGCAGCCGCCAAAGCCGCCTACGTCATCTACAGAGCCTTCGTTACGGGTTCTTGCCACGTGCTTTTTCATAAGCTCTACTGATTTATAACCGGCAGTAATGTCTACTCCTGCAGCAGCATAGCTGGCAGAAAAGGAATTTTTATGATCCATAATACACTCTCCTGTATTTTTTTATTCTTTCCCGGTCCAACAGTAGGTGCATACCTTGTCAGCCGGAAGTCCTATAGCTTTAATTATTCCGTCGATAGACTGGAATTCAAGAGATGTGAAGTGCAGCTTTTCGCAGATAGCACTTCTTAATTTTTTACCGCGCTCGGTAGAGGAATCGATATATTCATCAATGTGCTTAAGACCTTCTTCGCCTTCGATCTCGGAGATGGTGCTGCGTGCAATTAATTCCATTTCAGATGTTGATCTGGAGAAGTTAAGGTATTTACAGCTGTACATAATCGGTGGACAGGCTGAACGGATATGCACCTCTTTTGCTCCGTTTTCATAAAGAAATTCTACCGTTTCACGGAGCTGGGTACCACGAACTATGCTGTCATCGACGAAAAGAAGCTTTTTACCGGTGATGAGATCGTGAACGGGGATCTGCTTCATTTTAGCGACTCTGTTTCTTTCGTTCTGGTTAGAAGGTGTAAAGCTTCGTGACCAGGTCGGTGTGTACTTTATGAAAGGACGGGCAAACTGAATTCTGCTTTCGTGAGCATAACCGATAGCATGAGGGGTACCCGAATCGGGAACACCGCTTACATAGTCAATATCCTGAGCTATTCCGTTCCTACGGTCGGCTTCTGCCATAATCTGACCGTTTTTGTATCTCATTATTTCTACATTTATTCCTTCGTAGCAGGAGGTTGAGTAACCGTAATATGACCAGAGAAAGGCACAGATTTTAGTTTCTTTTCCTGCTTCCTTTAAAACCTCGAATCTGTCGGCGGTAAATTCGACTATTTCACCGGGGCCTAACTCCTTGTAGTCGGAATAACCTAATTTTTTGTAAGCGAAGTCCTCGAAGGAAACACAGTAGCCCTCACCGTTAGAGCCGATCAGGACGGGGATTCTGCCTAATCTGTCACGGGCGGTGATAATTCTGCCGTCACCGGTAAGGATAAGAATTGATGCTGTGCCGTCGATGAGACTCTGGGCATATTCGATGCCGTCGGCAAAATTATCCTTCTGGTTGATAAGTGCCGCTACGAGCTCGGTGGAGTTAATACCTTCGTTTGTTACGGCACCGAAATGGCCGCCGTTAGCGAAAAGAATATCCTCGACCAGCTTTTCTCTGTTGTTGATAAGACCGACAATACATATAGCATAGAGTCCTAATTTTGAGCGCATAAGCAAAGGCTGTGCATCAGAATCACTGATGCACCCTATTGACGCCTTACCTTTCATTGAATTTGAAATGTTTTCAAACTTTGTTCTGAAAGGTGAATTTTCTATTTTATGAATTTTGCGTTGCAATCCTTTTTTCTCGTCGTATGCGGCCATACCTCCGCGGCGAGTGCCAAGGTGAGAGTGATAGTCAGTGCCGAAGAATACGTCTAAGACGGTATCATTCTTGCTGACTGCACCAAAAAAACCACCCATAAAAAATACCTCTTAAATTATGCGAAGAAAAGTTCGGAAAGTGTCATAGGATCGATATATTTACCGTCCTTATAAACACGCATATTACCTGATGCGATTTCATCGATAAGCATTACGTTTCCGTCTGCATCGTAGCCGAATTCGAATTTGATGTCGTAAAGGATGAGATCCTTTTCTTTGAGATCGTCAGCAACGATCTGAGTAATTTTCTGAGTCATTTCCTTGATGTCGTCATACTGCTTGTCGGTCATAACACCGAGAGCTACGAGAGCATCCTTGATTACGAGGGGGTCGCCCTTTTCGTCGTTTTTGAAGGTCATTTCTACATAGGCAGGAAGATCTGCACCCTCCTCGATGTAATCACCGTAACGGCGGATGAAGCTGCCTACTGCCTTATGACGGCAGATAACCTCGAGACCGTGGCCGAATACCTTAGCGGGAAGAACCTCCATTGTAGTATCGGCAAGATTAGCATTTACATAGTGAGTTTTGATGCCTGCGGCATTAACCTTTTCGAAGAAATAGATGGACATACGAAGGTTGACATCGCCTACACCGTCGATGGTAAGACCTACTGAATTTTCACCGGGATCAAAAACGCCGTCCTTACCTGTGCAGTCGTCCTTGAACTTGAGGAGACAGTTGCCGTTTTCGAGCTTGAATACGTCCTTAGTTTTGCCTGTGTAAATTTTTTCCATAATAAAAACCTCCAAAGTTTAATTTTAAAATTCAGTTATTATATTCGAGTTCTGTCTTTTTGTTTTTTTCGAGAACTGCTTTTGTATCATTGTCTCTTTTAGCCTTGAGCTTAGCGGCAAGCTCTTCATCTGTAACGGCTAAAATTTCGATAGCTAAAAGTGCGGCGTTTACTGCTCCGTCGATAGCTACTGTGGCTACGGGAATGCCTGAGGGCATCTGGACGGTTGAAAGAAGGGCATCGATACCGTCGAGATATTTTGACTTCATGGGGATGCCGATAACGGGGAGAGTGGTGTTAGCGGCGATAGCACCTGCCAGATGAGCAGCCATGCCTGCGGCGGCGATGATAACACCGAAGCCGTTTTCACGTGCGCTTTCGCTGAACTCTTTAGCTTCTTCGGGCGTACGGTGAGCGGAATAAATGTGCATTTCGCAGGGAACACCGAACTGCTTAAGTGTGTCACAAGCCTTCGAAACTACAGGTAAATCGCTGTCGCTGCCCATAATAATAGCAACTTTTTTCATTGGAAAACCTCCTGAAAATATAATTCAAACAAAAAAGGGCATACTTATCTAAGGTTAGTCCTTTGATAAGCTGCCCAGACGGTCGACATAAACGGCTTAGGCCGTGTTTTAAGTTCTTTGATTCACCGTGGTGCTCCACATAAATCCGTCAGTTTCAAAGAACTGTAAAATCTGTTTTTTTACGGGTGCTTCAGATAAAAACACACCTTTTGAATTATATCATAAAAAGCATTTTTTTGTCAATGAAAAATGAGTAAAAAAGCCTTTTCGGTAATACGGACAAAATTGGGCTTTTCAGGTGGATTTTCGTTGTGTGATTTGTATTTGCGAATTTTATTTTCTGTCTTGACAATAGAAAAAATTAATGATAAAGTTTAAGCGATGATTAAGAAAAACTTACTGTGTCAATAATAGACACAGTTATAGAAAAAGGAGGAATAAATATGGAACTCAAAGGTTCAAAAACAGAAAAAAATTTAATGGCTGCATTCTCAGGTGAATCTGAGGCGAGAAACAAGTACACCTACTTCGCTTCCGTAGCCAGAAAGGCCGGATATCAGCAGATCGCCGCTATCTTCGAGGAAACAGCAAACAACGAAAAGGAACACGCTAAATTATGGTTCAAGGCATTAGGCGGCCTCGGTGACACAGCCGCTAATCTCAAATCTGCCGCTGCAGGTGAAAACTACGAGTGGACAGATATGTATGCCACCTTCGCTAAGGAAGCTGAAGAGGAAGGCTTTACGGAGCTTGCCGCTAAATTCAGAATGGTAGCAGAAATAGAAAAGAGCCATGAGGAAAGATACCTCAAGCTTCTCAATAACGTGGAAATGCAGGCAGTGTTCGAAAAGAGCGAAGAGATTATGTGGGAATGCCGTAACTGCGGTCACCTCGTAATCGGTAAGAAGGCTCCCGAAATCTGCCCCGTATGCGCTCATCCTCAGAGCTATTTCGAGGTAAGAAAAGAGAATTATTAATCTTTGATTTACAGATACCTTCCGCTTTTTGCGGAGGGTATTTTTATGTTTTTATTGATATTTTTAGCTTACGGTAATATAATGGGATATAAACTACGACGGACGGAGGCTTTTAAATGGCTCTCAACATAAAGGTTAAGGTAAAGGACAGAGACGGAAACGAAGACAGTACGGTAAAAAAAGAAGTTTTCATTCCCGAAGTGAAACCCGATGAAAATGAAATAAAAAAAGAAATCTTCGTTCCCCGAGAGATTTATGTTCCTGAGGAAAAGACGGAGGGAGAAAAGGAAATATTTATGCCCTCACGGGAGGAAGGAGATTATTCTGCTGAAGGAGCTTTTTCACAGACGGAGGAAATAGCTGAAGAAACGAAAGGAAACAGAGTATTTACCAATAAGGGTAAAAAGAACATCATTTTCTATTTCACGGATCAGCAGAGGTGGGACAGCTTTACTGAGGACATAATGCCTAATCTGACTGCTCTGGCCGAGGAGGGCGTTACCTTTGATAACTGTTTTACCTGTCAGCCTGTCTGCGGTCCTGCGAGAGCCTGTCTGCAGTCAGGTGTCTACGCTACAGATACGGGATGCTTTAAAAATGACATAGCTCTGCCTGAGAATACCTATACCTTAGCAGACTGCTTTAATTCTGCGGGTTACGAAACGGCGTATATCGGTAAATGGCATCTCGCCTCGGATAAGGATAACGACCATAAAAAAACGCCCATACCTGCGGAAAGACTGGGCGGCTATGGCTATTTCAGAGGTGCGGATGTACTCGAATTTACCTCTGACAGCAGGGGCGGATATGTTTTTGACGAAAAGGGTGAAAGGATCGATTTTTCAGGCTACCGAGCCGACTGTATAAATGATTTTGCCCTTGAATATATAGAAAATTATTCCTCGGATAAACCGTTTTTTATGTTCATTTCACAGCTTGAGCCTCATCATCAGAATTCAAGCCGTCATTTTGAAGGCTATCCCGAGACGGTTGCTGATTTCGCTGATTATCCTATTCCCGAAGAGCTTACATATTTCAGGGGTAATTACGAAAAAGAGTACGCCGACTATCTTTCGGCAGTAAACCGTCTGGATTATAATCTCGGCTTACTCGTCGATAAGCTAAAGGAAAAAGGCATTTACGAGGATACGGTGATAGTCTTCACCTCGGATCACGGCTGTCATTTCAGGACAAGAAATGCCGAATACAAGCGCTCCTGCCACGACAGCAGTACTCATATTCCTCTCGTTATAAGAGGGGGAGCTTACAGAGGCGGATTTATCGACAGAAGGCTTGTCAGCCTTATCGACCTTCCCGTTACCCTTCTTTCTGCGGCAGGCATAACCTCACCGGGTAATTTCTGCGGTATCGATCTCGCAGGAGACAAGAGAAGAAATGAGGTATACATACAGATCAGTGAAAGTCAGTGTGCCCGTGCCGTAAGGACGAAGCAGTATCTTTATTCAGTCAGCGTTCCCGGTTACATCGCAGGTATGACAGCCAAAAGCTCTCCCGTATATACGGAGGAATATCTTTATGACATCGAAAATGACCCTATGCAGCTTAATAATCTAATTAAAGAGCCTGAGTATAAAATAGTGCGTTCTGCGATGAAGAAGCTGCTTCTTGAACAGATGAAAAGCATCGAGGGGGCTAAGGCAGTTATACTGCCTGCGGTGACGGTGAGGAAGAAGTGATAATCCGCATAACCCCTCCGTCAGACTACCGTCTGACACCTCCCACTTTCAGGGGAGGCTCTGCGTTGTGGCTCCTTCGGTGCTATTATAACGCAATCGCGGGGAAGATTTATAGTAAAAAGAACGATTATTCCGCCGGATTAATCAAGTGAATAACTGTAGGGCGGGATGATTCATCCCGCCTCAGACTGTCGAAAAAGTCCAGTAATAACTGGGCTTTTTATCATATTTATGGTATAATAAATATGGTGATGAAAATGTTAGAAGAAAAAAGAACAGGCGAAAATAGAAACGACGGAGAAATTGTAAGTTTAGACGCATTGG
>JAZUOC010000234.1:0-10627 GCA_045604465.1 Acutalibacteraceae bacterium | reverse complement strand
AATTGCTTAGTGATAGACGGGAGGAAAACAGCAATGCCTGAATACATAGAGCGTGAAGCTTTGATAGAGAAGCTGTTCCCGATAGGTCTTGGAAATGGTGGCGATTATGCAATAAACGCTAAGGCTGTAAAGATTGCAATCGAGAAAGCACCGGCAATAAACGTGATGGAAGAGATATTACAGGCATCAAATAAGGCGGCGGCTTCAATTACGGTAAATTCTGTAGAGACATTTGCGGTATTGCTAAAGCGTAAGATAAACCCTGAAGACTGCGGCAAAGACGTAATGAAGAAGATTGATTCGCTTGTTGATACATTCAGAGGAGTAGCAGAACAGGAGGAAGAATAATGGCCGATAAATTATCCAATAGATTGGCTAAAGCCGATAAAGAAATAATTGAAACCCTTGAAGCCTATATGCGTGCTGTTAGAGATGAGCAGTCAGATGACGAGGAAATAAAACAGTATGCGAAGGATATTGCAGAAGATATTAAGATGTTGCTGTCTGTAGGAGAACAGACTGAGATTGAACAATTAAAAATGAACTCCGATAGTCGCCAAACTTATGAAAATATAGATGTTGCTCATATCAAGTCCGAAGCAATCAGGGAGGTTGCGGAAAGACTGAAAAATAAATCAGAACTTCTTGCACCGAGCGTATATGCAGAGCTCTTCCGTGCTGTATCGGTAGAAGAAATTGATAACCTTGTAGCGGAAATGACGGAGGACGACAATGAGAAAATCTAACAAACTTACGCCGTTTGAGGTAGTCGTAATAATTGCTGTGATATTTATTATGATTATGGCGATTGTGTTCCCTTATTTTATAGCAACTTCCGATTTACCCGATTGGGCTAAATTTTGGCTTTTATCGTGAAAGGAAGAAAAAAATGAGTATCGAATATCCAATAAAAGTAAACAAAATAAATTACAATAAGCCGTATAGCTTATATGAAATGGGCGGCTTTGCAAAGGTAAGACCTTGTGGAGAAGAATACGAAAATAAAACCTATTTAGGTTTATTTCTTGGCGAATTACCAACAGAGCCTTATTCAATCTACAACACAGAAAGTGAAGAACTAACTGTAGGTATTATGAGCAATCCTGCTATATATGTTTTTGACTTAAATAAAATCATATACGGCTATGAAAGTTGGTGGAGCAAGATCGAGAACGAAAACGACCTTAAAGATATAACCGACATCGACATAAATAATCAATGGTATGTTAAGGCATTACGATACCTTGCCGAACATTCAACAGAAAGCGAGTAATAAAACGGGGAAACGGGCGAGTGGTTATTTTCAAGCAAACACTACAATAAATGTGTGTTTACAGATAAAGAAAAAGCAATCGAAGCGTTAAACAGGAGGGCTGACAATGCAGAATAATATGAGAGATAAGCTGATAGAGTTAATTGCCGATTATACCGAAAATGTAACAGCAAGAGATTTACATTCGGCAGAATTTGATAATAAGTTTGCCGACTACCTTCTTGAAAATGGTGTAATAGTACCGCCTTGCAAGGTGGGGGATACCGTATATATGATATGTTGGGATGATGGCATTGAACCGTTTATCGAAGAAGATAAAATCATTAAAGTTTCTACGCAAAAATTTTGGCTCAAATATTGTTATTTTAATTACGATGATATCGGCAAAACCGTATTCCTCACCAGAGATGAAGCGGAGAGAGCTTTGAGAGAAAGCGAGAAGATAAAGGATGATTGATTACAAAGATTTAGAGTATGTTCATAAGCCTGATTGCAACAGTAAGGATAGTACCAATGTGGAACATCGCAATGTGATATGGAACGAACTCATAGATGGTGTTGCCGAATACGATTGTTACTGCAAAGAATGTGGTAACTATCTTTATCATTTGTCGATACATTACGCAGAAGAAGCAATGAACGAAAAATTCGGAAAGGAAAGCGAGGTGAAGAAGGATGTCTGAAGTAACAAGAATTATCACAGCAGAAATTACAGTGATCGGAGACGCTGAAGAACATCAGTTTCTGACGGAAGAAGAGAAGCAGAAAATGGCAAGAGAGCTGAAGGAAGCTCTTGACGTGGATGATGTTGCAATTGTTAAGATTAAGGATTTTGTTCGTGAGGAATGACGGAGAGTAAGGAGGTAATATGACTACCGAAGAAGTAAAGCAGTTTTTAAGCTCCTACCGTAATCATCTCGTATCGATAAGACGATTACAGGAGGAGCAGGAACAGATACGTGCTATAGCGACTTCCTGCGGCGGTGCTTCATCGGGAGGAACACCGGGAAGTACCTCTGATAAGGTCGGTAAGCTTGCAGGAAGGCTTGCCGATCTTGACAGCATTATACTTGCTGAAATGGACGAGGCTATTATCAAGCGGGATAAAGTCCGCAGCGTCATTGAGGCTGTGGAGGATGACAGGCTAAGGAATCTGCTCAGTCTTAAATATATCAGCGGATATAGTTTTGAACATATAGCAGTAGAGCTTAATTACTGCTATAAGCATACCTGCCGTTTACATAATGAAGCGTTGCAGGCAGTAAAAGATGTCCTTGAATGTCCCATTCAGAGTGTGGTATAGTTATAATCAAGAAAAGAGGATAACTCAGCAGAGGTATCATGGCGGGGGTGTTGCCGCTAAGAACGGCAAACCCGCACTTTTCTGTAGTTCATTTAGTTTTATATCCTTTTAAGAATGGCCGTCGATGTCGGGCCTCCTCATCGGCGGTAAACAAATATTCAAGCCCCTTTTTTGAGGGGCTTTTATTATGGGTGGGAATATGTTAAAGGCTTGTAGTGTATGTGGTCGTATTCATAAAAAGGGTGAATGCCGTGTGGTGGCAGTCCCTTCATACAAAAGAAGAAACGACAGTCAGGCACAGAAGTTCCGTAACCGCAAGGTATGGAGAAGAAAGGCTGATGAGATACTTGAAAGGGATTATTGCTGTTGCAGGCTCTGTTTGAAGGCGGGTATAGTCAACAGCAAGGAACTTTCTGTACATCACATCATACCGCTTGTTGAGGATTTTGACAAACGTCTTGATAACGATAATCTTATCACCCTTTGCCGCTATCATCACGAGAGAGCCGAACGAGGAATGGTGAAAAGGTCAGAGCTTCACCGTCTTGCCTGCGAAAAGGTAGACTTTTCAGGGGATACCCCCCTACCTTCCGTTTTTTCGGCCTCGGACCGCCCGACACTTGACCGGCCCCGTCGTAAATAAAAAATTCCCAATATAAAATTCAGATTTCAGGAAAGGAGCGATTATATGCCAAGAGCCGCAAAGCCTACAGCTGTGCTGAAGGAAGAAAAGAAAAGCCACAGAACAAAGGCGGAGCTTCAGCAGAGAGAAGAAAGCGAAAAAGCTCTTCTTTCGGGAAGTCCGTTGTTTGAACGTGATAGTGTAAAGAATGATCCTGTAGCTCACACTGAATTTACACGCCTCGAAGAGCTTATGAAGGCAATTGATAAGAATGACGCATTATATGCTCCGGCGATTAACCGCTACTGTGAATTATACTCTGAAGAGCAGAAGCTGAAGGAGAAGCTTCTGCACCTTGAGGAACTGTTTTCAAAACTGGAAGAAAAGTTTGACGAGATGTATGACAAGCTTGAATTTGACGATCTGAAAGAATTTACAAAGCAATTTACTACCCTTTGCAAGCAGATAAGCAGTATTGATGCTCAGATCATGCACAAGCGTAATGCCCAGGGCAAGATTGAAAGCGAAAACTGTATGACGGTGGCGGCAGCTCTCCGTTCTATTCCAAAGGCGGTAGTTAAGGAAGATAACGACGTGCTTGCTGAAATTCTTGCAGGATAATAGAAAGGAAAGGTCTTAAAATGAGTGTTTTTTCAGCCATTAAGGCTTATTTTGCTAAACCCGTAGAGGTAATAGAAGAAAGGGTTGACAATGCTAACAGTACCACCGCTGAAGAAGATGTGCTTCTCCGTACAGCCTTATCAGGTGGAGGTGCTACAAACCTTACTTCTGCCGAGGCGTTAGAAATACCAGCCTTTTCATCTGCGATAGATTTTGTCGCAGCGACAATAGCAATGCTCCCGATAAAGCTCTATAAGGAAAACCGTAGTGAAATGACTACAGAAGAGGTTACAGACGATATTCGTCTGAAGCTGCTTAATGATGAATCAGGAGATACCTTAAACCCTTTTGAAATAAAAAAGGCTGTTATCAGCGATATGCTGACAGAAGGGAAAGGCTATATTTATATCGAGCGTAAGGGTAATACTGTAAAGTCACTCAGATATGTCGAGAGCAGTAACGTTTCTTCGCAGAAGGGCATTGACCCTATCTTCAAGGTCGTTGACATAATGATAGGCGGCAAAAGATACAACACCTGGGATTTTATCATAATGACACGTAAGACACGTGACGGCGTTACGGGTACGGGACTTGTAACAGAGCATAAGCTTATCCTGTCCACTGCTTATAATATGCTACGGCTTGAAAACAATATGGCGACCTGCGGCGGTAGTAAAAAGGGCTTTCTTGAGAGTGAGAAATCACTTACAAAGCCTGCTCTGGATGAGCTAAAAACAGCCTGGAACGAGCTTTATTCATCTCCGGACAATAGGGCTATAGTTCTTAATAACGGTGTTAAATTCCACGAAGGCTCAAATTCTGCGGTGGATCTCCAGCTTAATCAGAACAAGATCACAAACTCTGACCAGATAACAATGCTCGTGGGACTTTCGCCAAAGATAATAAGCGGTAACGCTACCGAAGAAGAGTATATGAACGCTGTCAGAACAGCGATTGTGCCTATAGTAGTGTCTTTTCAGACAGCGATAAACAGAGCCTTGCTCCTTGAAAGCGAAAAATCTGATATGTACTTTGTAGTAGACTATGCTGAGCTTATGAAGGGCGATATTCGCTCCCGCTACGAAGCATACCGCATAGGACTTGAGGCAAACTTCCTCCAGCCTGATGAAGTGCGTTACATGGAAGACTTAAAGCCTTTGGGACTTGAATTTATAAAGCTTGGTCTTAATGACGTGCTTTATGATACAAAAACAAAGGAATTTTATACTCCTAATACAAATCAGCACGCAAAAATGGGTGAAAAACCGTTGCAAAACGCTGAAAAAGATGATATAATACAGGGTAGAGAGTACATACAGGATTCTGAAACCGGTCTTATGATGGGAAGTACGCCTGAGGGCGGAGGAAGCTCATCGGATGGAGATGGCGGGGATGGCTCAGAAAATGGCAAAGCATCGACACCAAGTGCAACAGGTGCTAATAAATTTACAGTCCGTGGTTTCAGAAACAAACAGAAATTACAGAATCATTGGAGCAATGGCAGAACTCACAAAGATGAATACAAGAAAGATAATATACTCACTGCGGAACAGTACGAACGGAGAGCTTTGGCTCTTCTGGAAATGCCGACTGGTGGAAGTGTGTTAGGACATTTAGACAAAGATGGTAATGTAATTAGATATGATAAAATTAAAAACGATTTTGCCAAAGGACACCCTGCTAAAGGCATAATTACTATGTTTAAACCAGAAGAAGGGTATGTTTATTACATTAATCAGAAAAAGGAGGATATAAAACATGGCGGAAAAACATAATTGTCCCGTTTGTGGAAAGTATGAATTTGAGAGTAGAAATTGCATGGATATTTGCGAAAGTTGTGATTGGTGCGATGACGCAATTCAGGAAGATAACCCTGATTATAAAGGCGGAGCTAATAAAATGAGCCTTAATGAAGCACGAGAAGCGTATAAAAACGGTGTGCAAATAAGATAGATGTGCAATCAATTTCACAATTTAATAAATTAAGCGTTTTGCAGTTTTGCAGGACGCTTTTTTTATACCTAAAATCAGAAAGGAAGGACGAAAATGAATATTGAAATTCGTAGCAAAAGCGTTATTATAAGCGGCTATGTAAACGCTGTCGAGCGTGACAGCCGTATTCTTCCCGCTTCTATGTGTGCAGAGGCTACTAATCCCTTTGTTGAGCAGGTTGAGGCAGGAGCTTTTCAGCGTGCCATTGACAAGGCGGCTGACGTAAGACTGAAATTCAATCATCAGAGAGATATCGGCTCTGTAAGTGGTAAGACGCTTACTCTTAAAGAGGATAGCATTGGTCTTCACGCCTCGGCAGAGGTAACCGATCCTGAAGTGGTTGAAGCGGCAAGAAAGAAGGAGCTTCGTGGCTGGAGCTTTGCTTTTGTAAACCCTGTAAGTCAGTGGGAAAACTATCGTGAAGGCATTTCAAGAAGGAAACTGAAGAATTTCGACCTGCTTGAAGTGTCGATTCTCACAAAAACCCCTGCATATATAGGCACGTCGGTAGAGCTGAGAGGCGAGGAATGTCATTGCACAGAGCGTCGTGGCTGTGAGGATGAGCCTGAGGTAACGGAAGAAAACAAGGGTATACCGCCTTATAAAGCGGCAATTGAAGTAATGAAGCTGAAAAATCAGCTTTAAATAAACCAAAACAAGAAAGGAAAAAAGATTATGAATCTTAAAAAGTTAATCGAAAAGCACAACGCACTTATCGAGGAAATGTCAGCACTTGCTGATACGGCTATCAAGGAAGAAAGAGCCTTTACCGAAGAGGAAACAGCCTCCTACGATCAGAAGAAGAAAGAGGTTGAAGCACTCGACCTCACAATCGACCGCTGCAGAGAGCAGAGAAACGTTGAGCTGGCTGAAGGCGAAGAGGAGGAAAAGCTTGATGCTGTAAAGGCAGAAGAGCGTTCCTTCGTTGAGTACATCAAGGCAAAGACAAACAACACAGAATTAAGAGCAGACGTCAATCTTACCACAGGTGAAAACGGCGCAGTTATTCCTAAGTCTATTGCGAAAAAGATAATCGACCTTATTCAGTCTATTTGTCCCGTTTATTCTATGGCGGAACGTTACAACGTCAAGGGTAAGTTTTCTATTCCCTACTATGATGAAACCACGTCTGCCATTGAAGTAGCATATGCTACGGAATTCGAAGAGCTTGAAAGCACAAGCGGTAAGTTCTTAAGCGTTGAGCTTGACGGCTTCCTTGCAGGTGCACTCAACAAGATCAGTAAGAGCCTTATCAACAACTCTGAGTTTGACCTTGTATCCTACATCGTATCAAAGCTTGCACATGCATTTTCAAGATGGATTGAAAAGCAGCTGCTTGTTGGTACTGAAGGCAAGATTGAAGGCTTATCCGGCGTCAAGAACGTAGTAACTGCCGCAAGTGCTAACGCTATCACTGCTGATGAGATTATCGATTTACAGGAAGCTGTTATCGATGAATATCAGGCAAACGCTATCTGGATCATGTCAAGAAAGACCCGTAAGGCTATCCGTAAGCTGAAGGACGGTGACGGCACTTATCTTCTCCAGAAGGACGCTACGTCAAAGTGGGGCTACGTTCTCTTTGGTAAGCCCGTTTACACTTCGGATAATATGCCTGAAATCGAAACCGGCAAGACTGTAATCTACTACGGTGATATGTCAGGCCTTGCGGTAAAGGTGAGCGAGGATATTTCTATCGAAGTGCTTCGTGAAAAGTTCGCAACCCAGCACGCAGTAGGCGTATACGGCTATGCTGAAATTGACGCAAAGGTTCAGAATCAGCAGATGCTGGCTGCTCTTAAGATGGCTTAAGCCGGGAGGACTTTATGAAGGTAAAAGCAACTTTAAGCTTCGGCGGTAAAATCAATATGGCAAAGGGCGAAACAAGAGATATTCCTGACGGGGCAGTTCTTAAGGACCTGCTCCGTTGCGGTTACGTTGAGCCTGTGGAAGTAATTCCGCCTGCCCCTGATTCCGCTGATGACGATAAGGATTCTGAGGAGGAAACAAACGATGAAACCAAGTCAGATGACGGCACAGACGGTAAGAAAGTATCTCGGAAGAACAAGTAACGATGAAGACGAACTTATAGAAATCGCTATGAGCTCGGCTAAAGCTTTTATACTTGGTTACACGGGGCTTGATGAGAATCAGCTTGATGAACACGAGGATATCACGATAGCATATCTTTGTCTTACCGAAAGCATGTACGTGGACAGAGAAATGATTGTGGACAGTACGAATCTTAATCCTACGGTAAAGCAGATACTTGATATGCACTGTGTAAATCTTCTTCCAAGTGCGGAGGTGGGGTAATGTCCTTTATCGATAAGGCTTATATCTTTTCGGAAAAGGCGGGAAAGGGCAGTCAGCCACCTACCGCAACCGCAGAAAAGGAGATATGCTGTGAAATATCTCAACCGGGAGCGAAAATGCAGTACACGGCACGCTCAGCAAATTACAGTGCTGAAAGACAGCTTGTAATGTGGCGGGACGAGTACGGCGGTGAAAATCGGGTACGGATAGGCTCTGACAAGTATCGTGTAGAGCTTACCGGGCCAGCAAAGAATAAGCTGCATATCAAGCTTATGCTTGCAAAGGAGGGATAATCGTGATAAGCATTTATGATATCGTTGATAATGCTTTATCTCTTGCGGTGGATGATTATTATCACGGTATGCCCGAATTTGAGGAAGGTGAAGAGCCTTCTGAATTTGCAACATATACCGTACAGGAAGCACCTGAAAATTTTGCAGAGGGTGAACCTGATACCATGCGTTATGCGGTATATGTTGAATTATTTACGCCTTATGTGGATGAGGCGTTAAAGAACAAGGTCATAGCGGCAATGAAACAGTCGGGAGGCTGTTATTTAGGTGGCAGGGATAACGGTAATGATACGGGATATCCCTCACGAAAACAAAAGTCACTTGACTTTGTATTCAGTATTTTAAAATAAGAAAGGAAGAAACTACTATGTTTACTCAGTCAACAGAAAGACGCAGTGCAATAACAACCGTAAAGTTTGCAGTAGCGCCTGTTGTCACGGACACAGAAGAAAAGCTTGAGTACGGAGATGTTATAACTCTCCAGAACACTCTTATAACTGCAAAGTACACTCCTAAGATGAATACTGCAAGTCAGTATGCAGGAGGCATTGAAGTAGAAAGCTATGTGGCAAAGAACGGCGGTACACTTGATATTACTGCAAGAGCTCTTAATTCGGCAGATGAAGCTGCATTATACGGCTCAAAGGTAGACGAAACCACAGGCGTGCTTGTTTCCAACAAGGATGATATCGTCCCTGACAACATGGTTATCTATTCTACCCGCCGTTCTGATGGTAAACTCAACTTATATAAGTTTGCAAAGGCAAAGTTTACATCTCAGGGCGAAAGTGTACAGACCATCGATGAAAACGGTATTACATATCAGGCGTTAAGCCTGCAGGCAGGCTACAAGCCTACAATCAATAACGGCAACGATATGTATGTGGTTAAGGGTGCTGATCCCACCACCGACAAGGCTCTCATTGAAGAATGGTTCGCTTCTGCCCTCGGTGGCATCACCGTTCAGACTGAAGGTCAGTCAACAGATGGTACACAGGAAGAGGGAGAAGAACAGACCGGAGAAGAACAGACCGGAGCATAAAAGAAGATCGATAAGGGCGGTATATGAAAATATATCGCCTTTATCCTTTATTTTGGTGAATTAAATGTTCAAGGAAATTTTAAAATCGAAAATAAATATCACGGATAATCTTTATCTGCGATTTGATATAAAAGCACTTATTACCGCTGAAACAGAGGGTATTGACATATTTGACCTTGCGAATGCTATAAAGGAGCCTAAAAAGGTCTTTACACTGCTTAAAATCGGCATGGCAGATTGCTTTGGGAATGCAACTAAGAATGTTATTTCAAGAGTTGTAGCCAAAATCATTGAAAATTACGACGCTGATACGATATCCCTGCTACTTCAGGCGGCTATTCTCGACGCTTTGCCTGCTCCCGTACTTGGCGGAGATGGTAAGACAGACAGAAAGAATTTTGATATATCGGGAATATACAGCCTGTTCGTTGACGTAATGGGCAGAACAGATGAAGAGTTTATGAGTCTTACTCTTCGTGAAGTTATGAGACGCTGGGACAGTTATGCAATATTCAACGGCTACAAGAAGCCCGGTATTGAAATAAAGACCTTTGATGACGACTGACAGGAGGCAATATGGACGGCATAAAAAACAGTCGGGCGTACAGGTACGCAAGACTTGCCGCCCGACAAAACAATAAAAAGGTAGGTAAATACGTCCGCAAGCAGGCTGGAGCGTGGCTGAAAATTGCAGATGGAAAGAACAAAAAAGCCTACATAGACGAAAAGCGGTATATAAAGATATGCAAGCTCCTGAAGATTATTATGCACCCTGATTTAGGTGTTAATATGCTGGAAGGACTTGAAGATTATGCATTGCTCTTTATCTTTGCCCTTTTCTGTACCAGAAATAAGGACGGTACGCCTTATTATACCACAGGACTTTTGGAGATAGCCCGTAAAAACTATAAGACGTTCACGGCAGCAGTAATATTTATTATTGCTATGCTTATTTCTCCGAAGTTTTCAAGACTGTTTTCGGTTGCACCCGATCTTAAGCTTTCGAGTGAATTAAAGGTTGCTATCCGTAAGATCATAAAGTCATCACCATTACTTGAAAAACACTTCAAGGTAATGCGGTCAGAGATACGTTGCCTTATCAACGATACGGAGTTTACTCCGCTTGCTTACAGTAAGGATAAGCTTGACGGTAAGTTGGCCCACG
>JAZUOC010000233.1:0-6496 GCA_045604465.1 Acutalibacteraceae bacterium | reverse complement strand
TCAGCTATGCTGAGCAGATGATTGACGATTGGGCCACGTCCTACGGCTGTCTTTGCAGGAAATTCTCTAATGCGAGAATGCTTATTTTTGCCGAAGAGAAAAACCTTAAGCGTATGATAACTGACAAATTTTCCATTCTCGAGGACATCCGTAAATTTACCTACGAGGGAAAAAACACAGATATTTCTCTTTCTGTAGGTATCGGCAAAAGCGATGATCTTATTGAGGCCAACAGCTTAGCACGTCAGGCTCTCGATATGGCGCAGAGCCGCGGCGGCGACCAGGTCGCCATAAAGCAGGACACTGAGTACACATTTTACGGCGGCGTTTCTGCCGGCTTCGAAAAAAGAAATAAGGTAAGAACGAGACTTATCGCCAAAACCATAGCAGAAATTATTTCGGACAGCGATAGTGTTCTCATTATGGGACACAGATTTTCTGACTTCGATTCCTTCGGCTCCTCTGTGGGTATGCTCAGTATAGCAGAGCATTTTTCGAAGACAGCTCACATTATCATTAATGAGAAAAACACGCTTGCAGGGCCCCTTGTCGACCTGTTTAAGGAGGAGGACAGTGAAAGTAAGCTGATTTCTCCTTCCGAGGCCGCGGATAAGCTTACGGATAACACTCTGCTGATTATAACCGACACACATAAAAAGTCCTTTACCGAGTCGCCTGAGATTATCGACAGGGTAAGAAGGGTTATGGTTATCGACCATCACAGGAAATCTGTCGGCTATATGGAGGATACTGTGATGTTCTACCATCTGCCCGGCTCTTCATCAGCTTCGGAAATGGTAGCTGAAATCGCTCAGTATGTGGATAATGAGCCTGTCATTAACCGCTTTGTTGCCACAGCTCTTCTTTCAGGTATTATGCTTGATACCCGTAACTTTATTTTAAGAGCCGGTGTACGCACCTTTGAGGCTGCTGCCTATCTTCGCTCGAGAGGTGCAAACACCGTAGAGTGTAAGAAGCTCTTTTCTAATGATATGGGGCTTTTCCGCCACAGAAACTCTGTTATTGACCTCGCACAGGAGTACAGAAGCTGTGCTGTATCCTTTGTCGAAGATGAGTTTGAAGGAATCAGACTCGTCACCTCACAGGCTGCTGATGAAATGCTTAACATTGAAGGTATAAAAGCTTCCTTTGTAGTTTTTTCACAGGGCGGGGGAATAAACATTTCAGCCAGATCCTACGGCGAAATCAATGTTCAGCTGATTATGGAGGGACTCGGCGGAGGCGGTCATCAGACTATGTCTGCCTGTCAGCTCGGCGACATATCCTTTAGCGAAGCTGAAAAAACACTTAAAAATGCTATAGATAAATATTATGATAATTTATAACGGAGGTAAAATATAATGAAGGTTGTACTTAAACAGGATGTAAAAGGCTTGGGTAAGAAAGGTCAGCTTGTAAATGCATCTGACGGCTATGCCAGAAATTTCCTTTTTCCGAAAAATCTCGCTGTAGAGGCTAATGCACAGAATATGTCTGAGCTAAAAAACCGTGAACAGGCTGAAAAATACAGGATTGAAACCGAGACAGCAGCAGCGAAGAAAAACGCTGAGGAGATTTCCGGTAAAACTCTCAGACTTACCGCCAAGGCAGGACAGAACGGAAAGCTTTTCGGTTCTGTTACGAGTAAGGAAATCGCAGAAAAGCTCGCCGCAGATTTCGGTATCAAGGTAGATAAGAGAAAAATCATCGTTGACGATATCAAGCAGTTCGGTACCTATGAATTCGAGGTTAAGCTCTACACGGGCATTTCTGCCAAGCTCTTTGTAATGGTTGGCGAATAATTAACGGACAAGTAAAAAACAAAGAGGTGAAAATAATGGCAACAGAACATATAAGTTCATATTCATCTGCGGATGATATAAATATGCCTTATTCCCTTGAAGCTGAACAGGCGGTCTTAGGTTCGATTCTTCTCGACCCTGCCTGTATCACACAGGTGCTTATTATCGTAAAGCCTGACTATTTCTATCTTCCCCAGCATAAGGCTATCTTTACCATAATGCAGGAGATAGATGCTCTCGGAGGAAAAATCGACCCGCTTATCGTTCTCGAAAAGCTTAAGCAGGAAAAGATTTACGATGATGCAGGCGGTAAGCAGTATCTGTTTCAGCTTACTCAGATAGTTCCTTCTACGGAAAATGTAGAGGAATACTCGGTGATAATCCGAGAAAAATATCATATACGTACACTTATTAATGTTTCAAAGAGAATTATAGACGAAGCATCCTCATCTTCTGAGCCTGCCGACACTCTTCTCGAATCTGCCGAACAGCAGATTTACGATATAAGACAGGGCAGAGTGTCGAAGGGTCCCACGAAAATCGGTGACATTATCGTTAATGAGGTTTACGATAAGCTTCAGAAGCTCAGCTCTGCCGACAGAGATAAGTATAAGGGCTTTACCACAGGCTTTACGGATCTCGATAAGGCTATAACCGGTCTTAACCGTTCCGACCTTCTGATTATCGGTGCCCGTCCTGCTATGGGTAAAACGAGTCTTGCGCTTAATCTCGCCAGAAACACTGCGATGATGGGTAAAAAGAAGGTACTTTTCTTCTCTCTCGAAATGACGAAGGAGCAGCTCGCACAGAGAGTTCTCTCCACCGAGGCGAGAGTAGAAAGCACGAAGATGCGAACAGGTAATATTTCCGGTGACGAGTGGGCGAAATTGGCTACCGCCACTGCGCTTTTAAGTAACTGCGAGCTTTATTTCGACGATACCTCCAATATGACCGTATCGGAAATGAAGTCGAGAATCAGAAGACTCCGTGATGTGGATGCTGTTTTCGTAGACTACCTTCAGCTTATGAAGAGCGGTACGAGAGTAGAAAGCCGTGTACAGGAGGTTTCCGAAATCACACGAAATCTTAAGCTTATGGCTAAGGATCTTAACATCCCCGTAGTCGTTCTTGCTCAGCTGGCACGTACCACCGAGGGCAGAGGTAAATCTCATAAGCCTCAGCTTTCCGACCTTCGTGAATCAGGCTCCATCGAGCAGGATGCCGATATAGTTATAATGCTTTACAGAGATGAATATTATGCTACAGAAAAGGATGACGGCCCTACTGAGATGGAGAGACCTGCCGTGAATGAAGCAGAATTCATCATAGCCAAAAACCGTCACGGCCCCACTACTACAGTGAAGGTCGCCTGGAACGGCGACTACACGCTGTTCTCAAATCTGGAGACTATCCGAAATGATATGTAAGGTTATTGAGACGGTCGAGAAATACCGTTTATTTGAAAATGTAAAATCTGTCGCTGTGGGTGTTTCCGGCGGTGCAGATTCAATGTGTCTTCTCCATATTTTAAGTTCATTAAAGGATGAATATGGTATAACACTTAAAGCGGTTCATATAAATCATAACCTCAGAGGCGAGGAAGCCTTAAGGGATGAAAGCCTTGTAAGGGAATATTGCCGCGAGAAGGGGATAGAGCTTACGGTTCATTCCGTGGATATTATGGCTCTGTCTGCCAAAAAAGGAGTCGGCACCGAAGAATGTGGCAGAAAAGTGCGTTACGAGTGCTTCGAAAAGGCAGGGTGTGATGCCGTAGCCGTAGCACATTCTCTCTCTGACAGCATCGAAACCACGGTTTATAATCTTCTTCGCGGTACGGGTCTTAAGGGCTTATGCGGAATCCCCGTAAAAAGAAAGCCGAATATCATAAGACCTTTGATTTTCTGCACAAGAGATGAAATAGAAGCTTACTGCGAGAAAGAAATGATACCGTATATTACGGACAGCACTAATCTGACGGATGATTATACCCGTAATTACATCAGACATAAGATCATTCCCTCTTTTGCACAGGTGAACAGCTCTTATGAAAGTAATATTTCACGTGCCTGCTCTGTTCTGAGCGAAGAAAATGCTTTTATGGAGGAATGTGCTTACAGGCTTCTACGCCATGCAAAAACAGACGGCGGCTATGATGCGGAAATGTTTTACGACGCACATCCTGCTGTCAGAAAGAGAGCGATACTTCTTCTGCTTCGTGAAAGAATGAATAAACAGCCCCTGTATGTACATGTCGAGCTTATCGATTCGATTATCGAGGGCTGCGGCGGCACTGTTGAGATTACTGCAGGTGTTTATGCAGTCGTTAAAAAAGGTGTATTATCCTTCACTAAAACGGCAGAGAAAATCGGCTTCTGGCAGACAGAGTTTGTGTCGGGAGCAGCTGCAAGTCCCTACGGCATCTACCGTATAGTCTGTGACGAGGCTGAAAGAAAGCCTGACGGTGCCTTCGATGGGGAAAAGATCAGAGGCAGTCTTGTTCTCACATCGAGAAAAAAAGGTGACAGCTTCTCCTTCAGAAACAGAAGAATCAGCAAAAGCCTTAAAAAGCTTTTCAATGAAATTAAAATTCCTGTCGCCGACAGAGACAAAATAGCCGTACTTCGTGACGGTGAAAATATAGTGTGGGTAGAAGGAGTCGGCGTAAATGCTCCTTACTTACCCGAAAAAAGCTCTGAAAAAATCTTTGCGATAAAAAAGGATGGATAAATTATGCTTAATGACATTAAGGAAATTCTTGTTTCAAAAGAAGAAATCGATGAAATCGTAAAAAGAATCGCAGGACAGATAAATGAGGATTACAAGGGTAAAAACCTTCTTCTTGTATGCGTTCTCAAGGGTTCGGTCTGCTTTATGTCCGACCTTATGAAGGAGATTACCGTTCCCTGTAAAATCGACTTTATGTCCGCTAAAAGCTACTACGGCTCAAGCACGGACACTGCCGGCGTGGTAAACATAACTAAGGATATAACTTATGATATTTCCGAATATGATATTCTTGTAATTGAGGATATATTTGACAGCGGTAAAACCCTCGAAAAGCTGATGAAGGTTCTCGAAGCCAGAAATCCTCGCAGTGTCGCCTGCTGCTCTCTTCTCGATAAGCCTGAAAGAAGAGCTCCTAATGTTAAGCTTAAGCTTAAATATACAGGTAAAACCGTGCCTGACGCTTTCGTTGTAGGCTACGGCCTTGACTTTGATGAGCATTACAGAAACTTACCATTTGTCGGCATTCTTAAACCGGAAGTTTATACAAAATAAGGAGTGATTATATATTGGAAAATAATAACGGAAGACCTGTAAATAAAGGGAATCAGAAGTGGGGTAATCTTCTTTACATTATTATCCCTGTGATACTTGTGATTTCTCTGGCGTATTTTACGGGCGAAGGCAATAAAAACGAAAAACCGCAGTATTATCAGATAGTTCAGCTTTTCCGCACAGGTGAGGTTGACGAGTTTTCGCTGAACCTTTCCAGCGGTGCGCTTAAGTATTCTCTTAAGGACAGTGACGATTTTTCCACCTACATCGTTCCTAATGTGGATCTTTTCCTTAAGGATGTTCACACTTACGTAACCGAAAATAATCTTACCTCGGAAACTCCCGTGAAATATGATTATATCAGAGGCTCGGGTAACTCCTGGTGGGCAAGTATGCTGCCGATGTTCCTGCTGAGTGTTTTACTCGTGGCATTTATGCTCTATTTCTACCGTAAAATGGGTCAGAGTATAATGACTGAAAATAACCGTACACTTTCATTCGGTAAGGCAAGAGTAAAGCTCGGTAAGGATGAAAAGAGAAAGACGACCTTCAAGGATGTGGCGGGTGCTGACGAGGAAAAGGCAGAGCTCGAAGAAATAGTCGAGTTTCTCCGCACTCCCGAAAAGTTTAATCAGCTCGGTGCGAGAATACCTAAGGGTGTGCTTCTCGTAGGCCCTCCGGGTACAGGTAAAACTCTTTTGGCCAGAGCCGTAGCAGGTGAGGCAGGCGTACCCTTCTTTTCTATTTCCGGTTCCGACTTTGTAGAAATGTATGTCGGTGTCGGTGCTTCGAGAGTCAGAGATCTTTTCGACCAGGCTAAGAAAAACGCTCCCTCTATTCTTTTCATTGATGAAATTGACGCTGTAGGCCGTCACCGCGGTGCAGGTATGGGCGGCGGACATGACGAGCGAGAGCAGACTCTTAATCAGCTTCTTATCGAGATGGACGGCTTCGGAGCCAATGAAGGTGTTATCATTATTGCGGCTACGAACAGACCTGACATTCTTGACCCGGCTCTTCTCAGACCGGGCAGATTTGACAGACAGCTCACTGTAGGTGCACCCGATGTAAAGGGCAGAGAAGAAATTCTCAGAGTTCACGCTAAAAACAAGCCTCTCGCTCCCGATGTAGAGCTTAAGGTTATCGCTCAGTCTACCGCAGGCTTTACGGGCGCTGATCTCGAAAATCTTCTTAACGAGGCTGCTCTTCTCGCTGCTAAGAGAAATAAGAAGGCCATCACCATGAACGAGATAGAAGAAGCTACCATCAAGTGTGTGGTAGGTACTGAAAAGAAATCCCGTAAGATGAGCGACAAGGAAAAGAAGCTTACCGCTTATCACGAAGCAGGTCATGCTCTGGCTACCTATTTCACACCCGGTCAGGACCCCGTTCATCAGATTTCTATCGAAGTCGGA
>JAZUOC010000232.1:0-3474 GCA_045604465.1 Acutalibacteraceae bacterium | reverse complement strand
AGTGTATTTTTATCGGTACCACAAACAAAGAGCAGTTCCTTACGGACAAGACGGGCAACAGACGTTTTTATCCCGTTAAGGTCAATCAGACAGGCTACGAGCTTTTTGACAGAGAGACGGAAATAAAGGAGTTCATCCGTCAATGCTGGGCAGAAGCAAAGCATCTTTTTGATAAAGGTGAGCTGCTACCTTATGCGGACAGAACTCTGTCGGCTCTAATCAGAGAGAAACAGGCTGAAGCTGTGGAAGATGATTACCGTGTGGGGATGGTAAAGGACTACATAGAGGATAAGGACGAGATATGTATTCTTGAGCTGTGGCAAGAGGCTCTTAAAATGGGTATGTTCTCGAAGCCTGAAAAGAAGGACAGTAATGAGCTTGCTCTGATTATGCAGTCTCTTGACGGCTGGGAGAAGCAGAATAACCCGAAACGCTTTAAAAGCTACGGCCTGCAGAAGTGGTGGAAGCGTACCCACATATTCGGTGAATTTGAGATAATCGGTGACGATGATGACCTCGGATTTTGATATAAGGGTGTTACCAACTTGACTTAAAGAGGGGACTTGGTAACGGGTTGGTAACACCTTGGTAACAGCTGAAAACTCCCTATTTATAAGGGTTTATAAGGTTTTATGGTGGGGTGTTACCAATGTTACCAATAGTACAACTTTTTAAAAAGTAGTATAAATTTATTTTACCGTATATATTTAATAGGAAACTTGGTAACGGTAACGATTTAGAAAATGCCGATAAACCCAGTCTCCATAAGGCTTTGAGCCGATTTTGAAGGGTGTTACCAACTTGGACTTGGTAACACTTTTACGGATGAATATTTCCATAACAGAACAAATAGTGAAAGAAGGTGAACTATATGGATGAAAAAATGACCGCTGAACTCGTAAACCAGATTGAAAAGCAGACAAAAAAGAAAAATCCGAAGAAATCCGCTGAAATGGCTCCTCAGACAACCCCTGGAGATAATAAAAAGTTTCTTCTCCATTCATTAAAAATTGCTCAGTTTCCAAAGATAGACACCAAGAATATTGAACAGCTTGAAGAGCGAATTTTCACCTACTTTTCCGTTTGTGCTGAAGATGATATGAGACCGACTGTTGTAGGTTTGGCTCTTGCTATCGGTACAGACAGACGGAGATTGTGGGAGTGGAGTAAGACTGAAACAGATGTCCGCTCGGACACGATAAAAAAGGCATATCAAATGCTTAATCTTCTAATGGAAGAATATATGCAGCACGGTAAGATGAATCCTATCTCAGCTATCTTTCTGATGAAGAACAACTTCGGTTATTCCGATACGCAGGAGTTTGTCTTGACTCCGAACAGTCCTCTCGGTCAGCAGAAGAGTACCGAAGAGATAGAGCAGAGATATATTGACAGCGTTGCCGAAGACATCACAGACTGATTTTTTAAGTTGCTCCATATATGAAAATTAAAAAAATACCGCTGATTCTGACCTGTTAAAGGGCCTAAAATCGGCGGTATCGGCATAATAAAACCGCCCTCATCGAAGGCGGTTAATTTTTATGAGAATATCTTCCAGAAGGGCTTGTTTTGCTTTGTCCACCACTTGACACGCTCATGGAGTTCTTCATCTGTGATGTACGGTATCGGTACCTTCTCGAAGCGTTCCGGTGTCAGATAGTAGCCGAAGCCGTGACGGGGAAGCTGTTCCGCACCGTTCACATTGATGATGTTTCTGCTGTCCTGAGCTGTGGGGCAACGCAAAGCTATACGGCTGTCCATATTGACTTTAATCTGACCGTTGACGATGTCTTTTGTAGGTCTCTGTGTGGCTGCTATAAGGTGAAGGTTTGCGGCTCTTCCGAGCTGTGCGATTCTCTGAAGCAGGGGAAGAGTTTCTTTTTTTTGAGTTGTCATAAGGTCGGCGAACTCGTCAATGAAAATGTAGACATTAGAGCCGTCGAATTTCTTTTGATGAAATCTCTGCATCTCTTTATAACGTCGCTCCATTTCATCAACGCACCATTTAAGCGTGTCAATAATGTCCCTGGGTTCGCTTGCATATCTGAGCGTATGCGGTAAAGGCTTATAGTCGATTAACTCAACTCTCTTCGGGTCAATCAATACAAGCTGTAAACGGCTCGGATCCTTGTAAAGGGCTGTATATATTATGCTGTTGATTAATACGCTTTTACCGCTGCCCGTTGCACCTGCAACAAGTAAATGCGGCTGCTCCAGGATGTCAGAGCAGAGGCCCGAAACAGTTCCGCCCGGTGTCGTCCATGTCTTTTTCATAGTGTTTTCTCCTCCTTATGCTGCTTTTTTCTTCGGCTGTGTAATGAGTGTATAATAGAAATTAGTGTGGAAATAGTCGACCATCGCATTTGATTCATCGAAACGGTACGCTGAAATAATAGAGTTAATCTTGTTGACCTTATCCATTCCGGAAGCAGTGAAATGCTTGTTTTTCTCCAGATAGTATTCATTAAGGTAAGTTAATCCGGTGGTGCATGTCTGATAGTCAAGAGTTGCAGCTGATACACGGATCTTTTCTCTTTCTTCGTATGAGTCAAGAGCGAAGAATTTATCACGGTGGATAGTGGCTCTGTGTCCGTTCTCGTCGGTGTATTCTATCCAATACTGCCCGCCCTGGATTTCGTAAACCTTGATATATTCCTCAAGGCTGATAAAGTCCTCAGCTGTGGTGTTGATGGTTGCGGTGATGTTTCCGTTCCTCACGGAAAGAGTAACACCCTTGATGCCTGACTTCTTGATGTCCTCGGCTATGGCTTTCTTAAGGTCCTTACCGTATAAGCCCATGCGGCTCTTGCTTCCATATACTGCACCGCCTCCGAGGTATCCGTCTGTGATAACTGCTGCAGGCTCTTCCAGGTCCGGTGCTTCGTTAGTTCCGAGAATGGCAGAAACTAAAGTGCTTTCGTCTGCGTAACCGTACCAACATCTTTTCTTACCGTGCCATCTGAATTTTAAGGCTTTTAACGCTGTGCGGACTGCTTCAGAAGGCTTTCCGTCAAAATAGATTTCTTTGCTGTTGAATTCTCCATTATCTCTGATTTCGTAAGTCATTGTTAAATCCTCCATTATATATTGACTTTTTCCTGCCTATCAAGTATAATGAAGACGAAGCAGGCAGGATTTAATTTTTTTAACTTCGTCTTCTTCTTACTTGGTCTATCGGTGTAAGTTTCTCAGGCTCTTACCGATGGACTTCTTTTTTTGTGCTTTTATTTGTCGTGAAGCAGAGATTTTATTTTTTTTTCTGCTTCTTCGAGCGTTTTACTTTCCTTGATAATTTCAAGTATTTTTCTTGTCTGATTGTCTTCTACGCTGTTTTTGAACATTTCACCGATATTCATACTATCAACTACTTTCAATGGGAATTCACCTGCCTTTTTTTATTTGTAATCTCTTGATTACATTAACTATTATATACTATTTGTATTTACTTGTCAATAGTAAAGTAAAACTTTTTTC
>JAZUOC010000231.1:0-4728 GCA_045604465.1 Acutalibacteraceae bacterium | reverse complement strand
TTGGTGCATTTATGCGTGGAAATAAACCCCCAGTTCTACTGGGGGCGAAGAAGGCTTCTAGCAAAGTCAAAACGGGCGAGCTCAAAGCAAGCCCAAGTCACTTGCCAATAAATTAAACCTCCATATATAATAGTAACGGTTTGGCAGCCGCATTACTAAAATAAAAGGAGGTTTAAAAACAATGAGAATAGACAAAAGAAGTGAAATAAAAAGCAGTGCACACTCAAGATACAGATGTCAGTACCATATAGTATTTGCACCGAAATACAGAAGAAAAGTAATATATGGAGAACTGAAAAAAGATATAGGTGAAATATTGCGAAAGTTATGTGACCAAAAGGGAGTAGAGATAATAGAGGCAGAAGCCTGCCCCGACCACATACATATGTTGGTAAGCATACCACCGCATATAAGTGTAGCACAATTTATGGGATATCTCAAGAGTAAAAGTACATTAATGATATTTGATAGACATGCAAATTTGAAATACAAGTACGGGACAAGAAGTTTCTGGTGCAGAGGATATTATGTAGATACAGTAGGAAAAAATAAAAAAGCTATTGCAGAATACATAAGAACACAACTTGAAGAAGATTATGCACAAGATCAAATAACAATGAAAGAATACATCGACCCGTTTACGGGTAGCAAGATAAAGTAGGCAAAATAAATAGCCGCTCATGAGCGGTCGCCAAGTAATTGTAATGCGATGTCAAACCTTCTGTGCCCCTTTTAGGGGTTAAGCCAGTTATAACCCCTTATAGGGGTGAGCAAACCACCGGTTTCACCGGTGGTTTTGATTATAACGTAAAAATTAAACTTTATAAACCGAAAAGCAAAAAAGAATAATTCTGTGGACAAAAATTATAAACTATGGTATTATTAAAGTTAAGGACATATAATGGTATACCGAGGTGAACTTATGAAGAAAATCGACATTAAAGAGCTTAAGGGTAACGCTGTATCGCTTTTTGACGACAAATGGTGTCTCATTACAGCCGGCAGCAACGACAGCTATAACACTATGACTGCCTCCTGGGGCGCTATGGGTGAGCTATGGAATAAGGATGTATGCTTCTGTTTTATCCGTCCTCAGAGATACACCTATGAATTTACGGAAAAGAATGAGCTGTTTACGCTGAGCTTTTTCGGTGAAGAGTACAGAAAGGCTCTCGCCTTCTGCGGAAGAAACAGCGGAAGAGAATGTGATAAGGCGAAGGAAACAGGTCTTACACCTATGGAGATTGACGGCTCCGTTTCTTTCGAAGAAAGTGAGATAGTGATAGTTCTCAGAAAGGTCGCATATCAGGATATAAAGCCTGAAGGCTTTATCGATGAAACTATCGACTCAAAGAACTACCCCGAAAAGGACTACCACCGTATGTACATCGGTGAGGTGGTAAGCTGTTATGTGAAATAATATTATACATTATAAATATAAAGAAGAAAACAAATGAAAAAGATTATCGCACTTAATAATGACTGGGTATTCTGTAAGGAGGGCGTGAAGGAAACCGTAAATCTTCCTCACACCTGGAACGGCCTAGATGGTCAGGGTATGAACGAAGGCTCTTACTACAGAGGTGCCTGCACCTACACGAGAATTATTCCGAGATACGAGGGTACTACTTATCTCGAGCTCAAGGGTGCAAACAGCGTAGCCACAGTTAAAATTAACGGCAGAAAGGTCGGCACACACGAGGGCGGTTATTCCACCTTCCGTTTCGACATTTCCTCCTTCCTTTCCTCACCGAAAAACTTCCTCGAAATCACTGTGGATAACAGCGAAAACAAAAAGGTTTATCCCGGCTTCGCAGACTTTACCTTCTACGGCGGTCTCTACAGAGAGGTCAACCTTATCACCGATGTTCCCGAAACAAGATTTTCTCTCGACGACTACGGCAGTAAGGGCGTTTATGTCACAGCCAAGACAAACGGTGACGTGAAGGTCAAGGCTGTTATCACAGGCTATCAGAAGGACATCAAGGTTCTTTATGAGGTTATCGACGCAGAAAGAAATGTGGTAGCATCAGCAGGTGACAGAGAAAAATTACACGTAGAAAACCCCATTCTCTGGAACGGTATGAAGAATCCTTATCTTTACACTCTCCGTGCTACTCTTAAAAAGGGTGACACTCTCATCGACAAGGCTGAGCTTCGCTTCGGCTTCAGAGATATTAGGTTCGACGCAAAGGAAGGCTGCTTCCTTAACGGTGAATATATCAAGCTCAAGGGTGTTTCCCGTCACCAGGACAGAGAGCTTATCGGTAATGCTCTTACCATAGCAGAGCATAAGGAGGATCTTGACATCATTAAGGAAATGGGTGCTAATTCCATCAGACTCGCTCATTATCAGCAGGCAGAAGAGTTTTATGACCTCTGCGATGAGATGGGGTTCCTCGTATGGGCAGAAATTCCCGTTATCTCCCGATTCTCTAAGGCTGCTCAGGATAACGCCATAAATCAGCTCGAGGAGCTTATCAAACAGAATATGCACCACGCTTCAATTTATGCATGGGGTGTTCAGAATGAAATCACTATCACAAGTGAAAATGAGGCACTTATCGAGGGTATAAAAGAGCTTAACGCTTACGCAAAGCTCCTCGACTCATCCAGACCTACTACCTGTGCACAGTTCACTATGTGCGGTCTTGATTCCGAGCTTAACAGAGTAACCGATATTCTTGCCTACAATCACTACTTCGGCTGGTATATGAAAACCTGCGACGGTTTAGATGAATGGCTTGAGAAATTCCACGCCGCCAACCCCGACCTTAAGATGGGTATTTCCGAATACGGTGCAGAGGGTGTTCTCGGCTACTTCAATGACGCTCCTGCTCAGGGCGACTACTCCGAAGGCTACCAGGCTCTTTATCACGAGCATTACATCAAATCAATCAATGCCAATAAGTGGATATGGGGCTCCTATGTCTGGAATATGTTCGATTTCGGCTCTGCTATCAGAAATGAGGGCGGTGTAAAGGGCAGAAATAATAAAGGTCTCGTCACCTTCGACAGAAAGACGAAGAAGGATTCCTTCTACCTTTATAAGGCATTCTGGTCAGATGATAAGTTCGTGCATCTCGTAGGCGACAGATATCCTCTCCGTAAAATCGGAGCACAGACCTTTAAGGTTTATTCAAACTGCGATAAGGTGCAGATTAAGGTTAATAATAAGCAGAAGACTGTTACCGCAGAAGGCATTTTCGTATTTGACGGTATGGAAATCAAGGCAGGCGAAAACAAGATTACTCTTACAGCAGGCGACATCAAGGAAACCTACATCATCACCGGTGTGGAGGAATATCCCGCAGAGTACACTATGCCCGGAGATGCCAAATCTATGGTGCGTAACTGGTTTGTAGAGCGCGACAGCACAAAGAGAGATGACTGCTTCTCACTTGACGACACTATCGGTGACCTTCTTAAGAGTGAGGACATTATGGGCATGGTAGGCGGCGCCGCAGGTAAGCTTCTCAGAAGTCCTCTTATGTTTGCCGTGAAGCCCTTCACTCTCCGTCAGCTTCTCGATCTTCCCATCGTTAATCTTAATCCCGAAATGGTTGATATGATCGAGGATTATCTGGGAACTATTTCAAAATAAGCATATAATATAGAAAAGACAGACTTTTGTTTAAGGCAATAGTCTGTCTTTTTATTCACTTAAAAATGTGGGGTTATCTGTTCTTCCGAGGAGATAGTCGATTGAAACATTGAAATAGTCAGCAAGAGCAATAAGTGTTTTATAGTCGGCTTCGTGTTCCTGTGTTTCATAGCGGCTGATACAGTTCTGATTCATATTTAAATCCATAGCGAGCTTTAGCTGTGTTATGCCTTTTTCTTTGCGCAGTTGTTTTAACCGCATAATATCAACCCCCCGTAACAGTATTTTTCTTCTTGACAAAATTATACCGTTTCGGTATAATATAAATATCCTGTTTCGGGATATTTATATTTAGGAGGAACGAAAGATGAAAAATAACAGTGATAAAAAAAGAGGGTTGATTGCTATTACGGTTTATCATTTAATTGCCGCTGTGCTGTTTTTGGTGCTGAATTCCGTAGACTTAAACAATCTTAAACTTCCTGACGCTACAAAAGGGTTGATGTCTGGTGTTATTTTTTTTGTTGTGGCGGGTATATCTTTTTTTGTAACTTTGGCACTGAAAAAGAAAAATAATTTAAAACCCATATGGGTGTTGTTAAATTTTGCAATCACGTTTATAAGAATTTTTGGGATTTCATTAATGACTGTCTTAGCGCCTGAATTTGTTGAACAAAATATTGAAATAGTAAAGGTTATATATTATAACGCGATTAGTACCGTTATGTATTTTATACTCTTGTATATGACATGCTTTGCATCATTAAACGGTTATATGAAAAAGAAACCAGTCAATCCGTATAGAAACTTATCTGTAAAAGTAGATAAACCGATTCATACACAAATATATGAAGTATATGGTAATTTTGGAGATTAAAAGTATTAAAGAAAGACTTTCAGTTGAAGGTCTGTTTTTTCGCATATACCCCATATAGAAACAGAAGAAGAAAAAGAGGGAGAAACACAATATATAGTGGCATAATTGTATTCACGCCCAAAAACACCCGGGCAAGAGTACAAAAAGAGCGAACATAGTGCATATTATCCAAATTTTTTGCCGAAAAACTGTTGACAAAGACGGAAAAGGGTGATAGAATAACGCTACTCTGTTTCGGCAGGAGCTG
>JAZUOC010000230.1:0-16852 GCA_045604465.1 Acutalibacteraceae bacterium | reverse complement strand
GAGCGCCTTTATGATGTCTTTGACTTTGATTACATAAAAACTGCAAAGGATAACGGTGATAAGTATTCATGGAGAATTGCTTTCGAGCTTGCAGTTAAGGGCAAGGCTCAGGAAATCTGTATGAAGATCTGGCATTCAGTGATAGAATTCTTTACAGGCAGAACAATTGTATATCCGGACTAAAGCAAAAAAACTGCAACGTTATTTGAAAAAAGTGAACATACTGATACAATATTGTACGATGTAAGAGTAAAATATAAGGCAAGGTCTCAGCTTTGACCTTGCCTTACATTCTTATACTTAGGTACTCGTCGTTGTGCACTGAAAAAAACCACCGTTTCATCCTTGAGTGTATGTGAAGGAAACTCAAATAACTCTACTTTAATTAAATTTAACTGTTACATTGTTGTCATCAAGACCGCTATTATAAAGAAGCGGCTCAACAAACTCTGATAATGTATATCCGTTAAGTGTTTTCTTAATATCAATATGTAAGAATGAAAGGAGCTTTTCGATTTTTCTAAAGCTTCCCATTGTTATTTTGTATTCCACAGTTTCAGGTGAATATGGAGCATTACCGCGATAAAGGTTAGCAACCAATTCCATAATCAGACCAACGAATCTTCTATCTTTCTTATCTGCATAGTCGATTGCTTTCAAATCGTGGTATTTTTTTGAAAACTTCGCAACCTTGCTGTAGGTAAGGCCGTTAAGCTTTCTGCCGAGGAACATTACAATTCTCGGATGCTTCATAATCAAATCCTTTGGAAGTGAAATGCCGCCCTCGGTGTTGGCAAAAGCTTCAACATCGTGCTCCATATTATAGAGAACCTTTTCGATTATGCCGAGAAAACCGTTTTTTGCATATTCGGTAAAGGTCATACCAAGCTCGGGCAGATCCATATCAATTGTGCGTATGTCGGCAGTACCTTTTTCGGTGTCTATTGTGATTTTTCTCATTTTCGGGGGAAAGCCTGCAAGGGATGAGGTCTGGACGCTGTAAATCTTATTACCCTTTTCACTTACAACCTCTTTCATACATTGAATATGTGTGTGACCGCTGAAGAAAAGCTTCACACCCATATCTGCAAGCTCCTTCATTCTTTGTTCACCACCGATGAAGGTGTTGCCCTTGCCCACAACTGCATATGCAGGAGAGGGTGTGACAGGGGGACGGTGAGTGCTGCAGATAACTGTTGCGCCTTTTTCCTTTGCTTTTTCTGCGTGAGCTTTAATCCACGCCATAAGCTCATCAGAGAAAACGGGACCGTCCTTGGTTGAGTCATAGCCCATAGCGATGTAATAAAGATCTGGCAGAATTTCTGCAATAAAGGTTGTGTCATCACCCTCATATATGTCGAAGGCCTTGTCTCTGCCGAAGGGATAGTATATTTTTTTCACTTCCTGCTCAGGCAGATGCTCTGTTTCAACCTTGTTGCCGTTTTCGTCAAAGCCGTAAATGTAGAAGGACGGGTAATCGTGGCTGTCGGGATAAACGAAAGGACAGCCGCCCTTGTCGGTGAAATCCTTGAGTATGTCTCTTACTTCCTCGTGGCTATAGGCTTCACCGTGGTTTGTAAGGTCACCGGTTATTATAACGGTGCTTGTATCCTTGTCCTCTCTGACAATTTCCAAAGCCCTTTTGAAAGCTTCTTCACTTTTCAGAATACAGATTTGTGTGCTTGGCTGGGGAAAGGTGCGCCAATCGCATCTGAAGTTTCTTTTGCTGTAATAATGCACGTCAGTGATGTGATAAAAATTATAAATCATACTATTTCTCCTTTGTACTTGCCCGTTACATAACCTATATACTCGAAAACTCGAATTTGGTTTTCAACTTGAAACTGGAATCAATGCAATGTTATGCATAGGGACGCCTTCCCAAATTATTATTTATCTTGCTGTAAGATGTGCCTCAAAACTATTTTTTTGTTGAGGATATTGTAACATAAAAATAAATCTTAAACAATAGATAATTGCAAATAAGCCATAATCATTGATTAAATCATTTGGAAAAGCAGAGTAATATCTTCTGTTATTCTGTCTTTAAGAATTTTTTTCATTAACATAGCTTATGTTTTATTGCTTCTGCAAGTCACAATAATATAACATCGTCAAAAGTAGCTTTAAATTACGATAGTTTTGAAAAGATAACAGAAAAACGAATAAAGATAAATTCAGAGTGTTTTACTCACTTTGTAAAACAAATCGATTCTTAATTGATTTTTTATGGGCGAAGTGCTATAGTATTAAAAAGCAGTCATCTGATACTCAGAGTCAAGTATAGTATTATTTAACACAACAAGAGGTGCTGTATGAACTTTACAATATCAGGCGGAAATAAAAACGCTGAATTTACAATGAAACAACGAAAAAGCGGGGACATCCTTTTTTGGAAGTTAACATGAAATTAAATCAGATATTCATACAGGTGCTATGGAAGAAGTAACAAGAGAGGACTGCGCTGATTTCGTTTTCGTTATCTATGAAAACACAGACTCTGCCGGTCACGACTTTGGCTTCTCCTTCAATAATCCTATATATAAAAACGGTTTCAAGACAGAAGATGCTTACGGATATGAGTTAATCAAGGCTATCGAATCAAGAGAAACCTATGACAGTGAAGACTGGCTTATTATTGTGACAAGTGACCACGGCGGAATCGGTACCGGTCACGGCGGCGAAAGCATCCAGGAAAGAATGACATTTGTTGTAATGAACAAGGAATGGAACTAAAAAAGCGAAGTCTCCTTGCTTTTGCGGGGAGGCTTGCATTTTTTCGGAAGGTGAGAAATATAAGTGGAAAGAAAATATTCGCATATAATAGTTATAGGTGTAGACGGAGCAGGCAGCTGGTTTAAGATTGCCGACACACCTTTTTTTGATAAAATATTTGAAAACGGTGCCGTTACATACAATGCACTTTCTTCAAAGCCTACCATAAGTGCAGAGTGCTGGGGTTCAATGCTTATCGGCGTTGGTCCTGAGGTGCATAGGCTTACTAACAAACGGGTTACAGTTTTGCCTTATCCCGTATGGTCGAAGCATCCTACGGTTTTCCGCCGAATAAGAAAGGCTTACCCTAAGGCTGAGCTCGGTGCTTACTGTGAATGGAATCCTATTAATAAGGGTATCGTTGAAAAAGGACTTGGAGTAGAGAAGAAAACAGCAAAGGATAAGGAGATGACGCCTCTTATCTGTAATTATATTTATGAGAAGAAGCCGGATTTTCTTTTTGTTCATTTTGACAGCGTTGACGGTGCAGGGCACAGTAACGGATACGGAACAGAAAATCACATCAAAGCTATAAATGCAATTGACAAACTTATCGGCGATGTTTATTTTGCGATTAAAGGCGCAGGCATACTTGACGATACACTCTTTATGGTTATTGCAGACCACGGCGGTACTAATAACGGAGAAGGCAAGGGTACTCACGGCGGTTGGACTGATGAAGAGAAATATGTAACCTTTGCCGCAGTCGGCAAAAATATAAAAAGCGGTGAAATCAAAGAAATGAATATCCGTGACCTTGCAGCTATTGTCCTTTATGCTATGGGTATAGAGGCTCCCGGCTTTGATGAAAAGGGCTGGACTTCACAGATTCCAAAAGGACTGTTCGCTGATTATGAAGGTGAATACCGTGATATTTCACATCTGACAGGTGCGGCACCGAGAATTTCAAAAAAGCACCACGAATCAGAGCCCGCGTAATAAACCGTGAAGACAGAGATAATGATTATTTAAAAGAGGAAGTTTAATATGAACTTTATAAAGGTTACAGATAACAAAAATGTATTCGCTGACGGTATTCACGATGACACAAAACCCCTGCAGGCGTGCATTGATGAACTGAAAGACGGAGGAACAGTTTATTTCCCCAACGGTACATATCTTATTTCTGCTGCACTTATTTTCTATTCGTATCAACATCTAAAGTTTTCGGATAATGCAGTCATTCTCAGAAGCGACAAAAGTGAACCGCTGACAAGATATCTTCTTGCTTCCTATTCCGAACCTGAATGGGGAGCTTATGAAGGTACACACGATGTTGTGATTTCAGGCGGTATCTTTGACGGTAACAAAAATCTTGATGAAAGTATAACCCTTGTGAACACAGTTCATTGTAGCAATATTACCATTGAAAATTGCAGATTCCGTCATTGTGCCCATTGGCATTGTATTGAAATTAACGGAACGGAAAACACAACTATTCAAAACTGTGTTTTTGACGGTCCGTCATACACATTCAAGACAGATATTCTTTTTAATGAACAGATTCAGCTCGATATGTCACGTCACGGTTCATACGGTCCTGTTTATAACTGTGACGGAGCTCTCATTGATTTCAAGAGTGACGATACTGTCTGCCGTAATATAGTAATCAGAAACAACATTTTCAAATGTGACGGTTTCCCCGGAGTTGGTCACCACGGAGATATTGATCACCACAATATCCTTATTGAAAACAATATTTTTGACGGACCCTCGGGAAGAATCGGTAAAAGCAGAGGCTACATATTCTTCAGACCTATGGTTTATGACCTCACAGTCAGAAACAATGCGTTTCTTGCTCCCGAAGAAACCGATTCGCCAAGCTACGGAATTATATTTGAAAATCCCAATGAGGATAAACTGTTGACAGAGGGAAATATATTCGTCGGCAAAATTGACAAAGAGGTAATTACGGGTACAGGTGAATAAGATGTTGAACTCTTTAAGCAATAAAAAATCGAATTTTCTTATTTTTCTCTGCTGGGCCGCTTATACGGTTGCCTATGTAGGAAGACTTAACTATAACGCTTCAATGGTTGAAATTCTGTCTCAGATGGGCACAACTAAAGAGGCGGCAGGAACTGTCAGTTCATTTTTCTTTTTCGCTTACGGTGCAGGTCAGCTTATAAACGGTCTGCTTTCGAAAAAATATAACACCAAATATTCCGTTACCGTAGCTTTAGCGGCATCCTGCATTATCAACCTTGCTATGACCTTTTGTCAGGGAATAGATTCTATGAAATATCTTTGGTTCCTGAACGGCGCTTTTCAGTCAATTCTCTGGTCTTCCCTCATCAAAACATTATCGGATAATCTTGCCGACAGTAGGCTTTCAAAAGCAGTTATGGTTATGAGTACTACTGTCGCCTCAGGTACATTTTCCGCTTATGGTCTTGCTGCTCTTTTCTCATATCTCGGACTTGATTGGACAACTATATTTTATGTTGCATCAGTGCTTGTGGGTGCTGTGGCAGTATTGTGGTTTATCGGTATGAGTACCGTCAAAAACGAAAAGATAGAAAAAGAGGTTGCCGAAAGAAAAGTAAAAAGCAGCTTGTCTTTTACACCAATATTTATTATAAGTATCGCCGTTATACTCATATCGGCAATATCCAACGGTTTCATAAAAGACGGCATAACAACTTGGGTGCCCTCAATTCTGAAAGAGGAATTCGGTGTACCTTCATCACTTTCTATAATTGTTACTCTGCTTCTTCCGGTGCTGTCAATTTTCGGTACATCTTTAGTAAATGTACTTCATAAAAAACAGAAGGACGAAAATGCTCTTAACGGAATTTTCTACTTCGTGACAATAATTTTTACTGTGCTTATAATACTGACACTTAACCTTAAATCAGTACCCCTTACCCTTATGCTTTTCGGCGGCATTGCCTGCCTTATGTCAGCAGTGAATAATGTTATAACAAGTGTTGTACCGCTTTATTCAAGAGATAAAATTGATTCGGGATTTTCAGCAGGGCTTCTCAATACTTTCTGCTATATAGGAAGCACTCTTGCAACATCAATGCTGGGCAAAATCGCAGATACAAAGGGCTGGAACGATGTGTTCGTTTGTATTTTGATATTTACTGCTGTTTCATTTGCCCTTTGCTTTGTATCGGCAGTACTGAATAAAAAAGCAAAAATTAATAAAGGATGATAAATTATGGTAAAAAAAATCACTGAAAAAGTAAAGGAAGCAGGAAAGATTATTCTTGCTGCACATAATCAGGAAGACAGTGTAACTGCCAAAGAAGGTAAGAAAAACTTTGTAACAAAGTACGATGTTGCCGTGCAGAATTTCTTGTTCGAGGAGCTTGGCAAGGCTTTCCCTGATGCTGAGTTTATCGGCGAGGAAACAGAAAATGATTTTTCAACAAATGGTTTGCGTTTCATAATTGACCCCATTGATGGCACAACAAACTTTATGCAGGATTATCGCTGCAGCTGTATTTCAGTTGCACTTTGCAAGGAAAACGAGGTTATTGCAGGTGTTGTGTATAACCCATACACCAACGAGCTTTTCAGTGCCGAAAAAGACAAGGGCGCATATCTGAACGGCGACAGAATAAATGTAAGTGAACGCCCTCTTTCAGACGGACTTGCTCTATTCGGAACATGTCCCTATCATCCTGAAAATACGGACGAAACTTTCGCACTCTTAAGAAAAGTCTTTGATCTTTCCCGTGATATTCGCAGAAGCGGTACGGCGTCTTACGATATATGTATGATAGCCTGCGGCAGAGGTGAAGTTTTTTTCGAGAAAGGTTTGCAGCCCTGGGATATTGCGGCAGGAACACTGATTGTAAAAGAAGCCGGTGGCATAGTAAAAAACTACGAAGGCAAAGAAATCAGTCTTTCAACCCCCAATGATATTATTTTTGCTAACCCCAAGGCTTATGAAGAATTTAAAACTCTGATTTAAATTAGTACATAACATTTCTCTATGACTGAACTCTTCTATAAGCTCTTTGGCATTCAGCGGTATTGTGATTGCGAAGTTACTCATTGGTAAACTAAAACCCAATAAATAAACTAACCGCCGGGGAGAAAATCCTCGGCGGTGTTGCTATATCTGTCAATCTTTTTTCTTTCTGTTCGGAAAACACGCTTCCATCCACTCTGTAAACTCTTCAGGCGTAATATCGCCGTTGGTACATTCATCACGCTTTGTTATAGCCTGATATTTCCACTTTTTGAAGTCAGCCTCTTTAATCTGTCTGACCTTTACTCTTGCAGAATACCGCTTGTAATATTTACTGTAAATAGCGGTAGCTTTATCATCGGCGTGTTTCGCTTTGTAATTTTCGGCAGCGGCATTACTCCCTGCTTTACGGAAAAGCACAAGCCGTGTGCCTGACCTGCCCCGTGATAGGGGTCCTGACCGATAATCACTACCTTTGTGTTTTCAAAGAAGGTATACCTAAGGGCGTTGAAAATATCGTTCATGTGAGGATAAATCCTCTATGTAGAATACTCCGACTTAAGGAACCGGCGCAGATTCTGATAGTAGGGCTTTGCCCACTCGTCAGCTAAAATTTCGTCCCGGTCATTACCGATGTGTACCATTTTTTGACCTCCTTTGGTTTTTTATATTATAGCATGAATTTTTTTAAATGCAAATGACCGAGGTGAAATCATTCCGCCTTTGCTTTTCGTGTTTTTAATTTATTCTGCCGGGACAATTCACAACCTTACATTTGTTGCATTTAGGTGTAGCAGTGCAAATTTCGAATTTATCTTTTGCACAATATTGCCACAACACCGTATCAACCATTGGTTGAGATAAATTATACTCTTTTCCAATTTCCTTACATATTTCGATTGCTTCCCAAGCTGTAGCGGGTGTTTTTTTTGAGTAACCAAGTCGCCCTAAAATTCTGCAAAGAAGAGAATCAGGTTTAACGATGTCAACACCGGCACCTTTGAGATATTCACAAACCAAAGGAACGCCCATTGTTTTAAGTTTGTACTTTCCATTGGCCAAACTCAAGCTTTTTACAACATCTGCGAGTGAAGTGTTTTTGAAGTAACTGTCAATGCTTCCATTGTCTTGTTCAATGCGTTCTAATGTTTCTATATTGTATTTCAGATATTGCATTTGTTTTGATATTTGTCTGTTTCCGCATCGAATAGACAGTATTTTCTCCAAAAGTTCTTTTGGATTAGTTTTTTTCAGCTTTTCAACATCATAATTCAAAAAAATTTTGTCGATCATTTCTGCTTTTTCGGCAATAGGTTTCCATGGACGATTATTGGAAAGTTGAGCATAAATCATCGTTTTTATATGTTCAGACAAACCTAACACTTCAGTTGTGTTATTTACACAAGTCAACGCTTCTCTGCGCTTTTCTACCTCAATGATTTCTTTTTTATAATCGTAATTGTAGGAATCCATAGTGTCTATAAGGTTTTTAAATGTTGAATATTTCATTTTACTCTCCTTCAGTTTGATTATTATGACAAAATATTCGCATAATTTAAAATTGATATTCTAGCAACTTTTCAATTTTTTCTAAAGGAAGCTTTGCGAAAAACATAAACCACCTCTTGTTTTTAATTGATTCAAGGTTTTCTATACCGATAGAGTCAATCAGAGCATCTTCGTCTATATCATTTAAATCTACACTGAAAAAGCTTACTTGACCGTCGGAGAAACAAATCTTTGTTAACTGCGGTAGTTTTTTATCAGTTTCTTTGATGTAGTAAATATCTGCTACGGTTTCTTCGTTAATTTTTTCTTCATTTGTTGACACAAATCTGATTAAATCTACATCATCGCTCAAAAATATAAACAGATCACTAAATGTAAAACCCTCGTAATTCGGACTGGTCGGTGCGGACTAATCGACGTCGCAATCATAAACAACATATTTAATTTTACCGTTTATTTTTTCCAAGGGAGATTGTTCATTTGCAAAATACGAGCTTAAAGTTTGAGCCTTCTTAACATTTGCACGAACTACATATAAATCAGAGGTGATTTTAAATGGCATCGGTATATTTCTCCTTTGCTTTGTTTGATTAAAGTATATATCTTTTAAGTCTGAAAATCAATATGTTATTATACATTAAAATCAAATCACACAGTATAAATCCCCTTTTCTTACAAATACTAACAACACAATTTGCATTAAGAGGAGAAAGATATATATGAAAGCAACAGGAATTGTGAGAAGAATAGACGACCTCGGCAGAGTCGTCATCCCAAAAGAAATCCGCCGCACCATGAGAATCCGAGAAGGTGACCCCCTCGAAATCTATACCCAGGCGGACGGTGAGGTTATCTTTAAAAAATATTCACCCGTAGGTGAGCTCGGTGCAGATACAAAGCAGTATGTAGATGTTTTAAGCCGTACTACCGGTCTTGCGGCAGTTATCTGTGACAGAGACAGAGTGGTGGCTGCGGCAGGTATGCCGAAAAAGGACATCGTGGGAAAGAGAATTTCACCGATGCTCGAGAGCTATATGGAAAGACGCAGCGGTTTTACTCTCGGTACGGATAAGGATAACATAGTAGTCTCTGAGGAGATGCCCCGTGAGGTGGCTGTTATGAGTCCCATTATCGGTGCGGGGGATATTTTAGGCGCAGTGGTACTTCTCTGCGATGATAAAAAGAAAACTCCCGGTGTGGTAGATGTAAAGCTTGCTCAGGTGGCGGCAGGCTTTATGAGTAAGCAGATGGAGGAATAAAATAAGCAGGTATTTTCCTTTTTGAGGAAGTACCTGCTTGTGTTTTAAAGATCGTTTTTTATTTTTGACGCCAGCTCGAGCAGCTGCTTTCGTGAAGAAACACCTAATTTACTGTAGATGTTTTTATTATGGTATTTGAGAGTGTTTTCTTTTATGTTCAGCTCTTCCATTATTTCCTTGGTTCTTTTTCCGTCGAGGTATAAGCCGAAAATGGTCTTTTCAGTAGGTGTGAGAGTTTTCAGCTGTGAAGTGAAAAACTCATACTGCATAAGGAAGCCTTCATTTTTCTCTTCTGTCTTGTATTCGGTGGGTGCCGCTTCTTCTTTTTTCGTTTCGGGGTCAAGATTAAGATTTTCTTCTTTTGCAGTGTATTTAAGCTCGTCCTGAAGCATAAAGCAGAGACTCAGCAGAAACATTTCGCTGATAATGTAGGAAACAGAAAGAAATTCGAAATCGATTTTTACTAACTGCTCTATAAGCCACACACCGATATTGACCATAACAGCTATATTGAGAACCATAGCCTGTCGGGTAGTGGAGATCTGCTTTTTCACTGTGGCATGGACAGTGCAGACTACCATAGCGCCAAAGCAGAAGATGAGATAGAAAAGATAAAGGGGATGCCAGGAGCCGTAAACCTTGTCGAGAACGGTGACACCGTTAGCGGTAGCTAAGGTGACTTCTTTATAGTATATGTCAGAATAACCCGGTGAGGCAGCAATAAAAAACATAACTATACTGACTGTACCGAGAAGTATGGGAAGCCATTTCTGATATCTGTATCTACACACATTAAGTATGATAAAAAGCATAGAAAATGGCAGAAAAACTGAGCCAAGATAGGAAATACGGTTGGCTAAAAGAGCCTCTTCCAGGGTGGTTGAAACGGAAAGGGCGAGATAACCGAGATTTACTACGGATACCATGGAAAACAGCAGAAGAAACCATAGGTCTCTTTTTTTAATAATACAGCAGTAGACCAGCAGAATAATGAAGGATATTATTGTGGTTGCTGTGTATATTATTGATAGGCTTGCCGTTTTATCTCCTATGGGGCCGCAACCCGTGAAGGTGAGAAGCATTAAAAGACAAGCTATGGGTAATGTCAGAAATTTTTTCATGGAAAGTCTACCTCTGAGATAAAAAAATGGTATATCCCACACTTTTTCCCACACTTTTTCTCGATTTTCTGTGTAAAGGGTGGGGATTTTGAAGGAACAATATAGTAGAATAAAATCGCGGGAGTGTATGAAGATGGGTACAGCTTTTATTTAAAGGGTACCCTGTTTACGGGTTTCTGTGATAGCGCCCACGGAAACAGATTCCTCCCATTAGTATTTTTTATTATAGCATAAACCTTCATTTTCAATCAAGGGTATGCTGTGATAAAAGAGCAAATTTTTTGTAAAAGGAGAAATGATTATGAAGAAAAACAGATTTTTTAAAATTGCAGGCATAATCTTATGTCTTGTAATGCTGTGCGTCATAGGCGTAATGACCGCATCGGCAGAGGATGACAATGTAATAACAACGGTGCATATATACGACATCGACGCTCCCGTTCCCGGAGAACCGCCCGATTTTTACGGCTCTGTGCCGACGGGTGCAGCCTACTGCATAATCCAGAATGAACGCGGCGTTCATTGGTCCACTAATGATAATTCGGTTAAGTGGGATTGCGAAACCTACAGCTCCTTTGTGAAGGACACTTATTACAAGGTTAAGGTTTATATCGAGCCTAACGCCGGCTACGAATTCCCTGCAAACGCTTCTGATATAACTGCTTATTTCGGCAGCGGAAAGGAAAGAGCCTGGGTGTACAAGGACAGCAACGGTTATTATGTTCAGCAGTCCTTTGACAGGTGCGGTACAATACTTACCGTCGCTATTACAACTGCAGTGCCTGAAGTCGGCGCAAAGCCTGAATTCAAAACAGTATGGGACGGAAGATATTACAGCTACGGCAACAAGAGCCCCGAAGTGGAAGGCGTGAAATGGTACGACGAAACAGAGAGTAAACATCTTATTTCCGGAACGACTGATTGCTATTTCAAGGCACATCATACATATACAGTCAGCTACAGCGTTTATGCTGTTGACGGCTGTGAATTCGGTAATGCATCAGCTGTCGTTAACGGTAAAAAGGCAAAGCTTGAATGGGCTAATTCCGGTGCTGTTACCGTAAGCTACACCTTCGAAACAGGCTGTGCTCCTGAATTTGTTGAGCCGCAGCCCCCGTCTTGTGGCTCGACAGGTCATACATATTACTATGCCTGCGATTGCGGAAAGCTGTATTGGGATGAAGAAGCAAAGCAGCCCATCGCTGACAAGGAAGAGATTCTTATTCCTCCCACGGGCGCACACACCGGCGGTACAGCAACCTGTAGCGATAAGGCTGTTTGTACTGTTTGCGGTAAGGATTACGGCGAAGTAAATAAGGATAATCACAAAGCTGTTACTACTCTTAAAGCAGTAGCCGCTACCTACAAGGCAGACGGTCTTACGGAAGGTAAGAAATGTGCTGACTGCGGAAAAATCATCGTGGCACAGAAAACCGTGGCACGTAAAAAGCTCGGCAAGGTAAAGAGTCTTAAGACCAAGGCAGTCAAGCTCGCATCGGGCTCCAAGTCGAGTCTCACTCTTTCCTGGGCGAAGGTTACAGGCGCAGAGAAGTATGAAATCCAGCAGTATGTAAGCAAAAAGTGGAAGACAATCAAAACTACCTCGAAGACAAGCTATACAGTAGGAAAGCTTAAGGCAGATAAGTCTTATAAGTTCAGAGTAAGAGCGGTAGCAGGCAAGTATTACGGCTCATACTCCTCAACCTACACAGGCAAGACAGTTCCTCTTAAGACCGATCTTACTCTTAAGGCGGGTAAAAAACAGCTTACAGCTTCATGGAAGGCTTTAGCCAACATCACAGGCTATGAGGTACAGTATTCTACCTCAAAGAAGTTCACTAAGAAAACCACCAAGACTGTTACAATCGAAAAGGCAAAGACAAAGAAGACTACAATCAAAAAGCTCATTAAGGGCAAAAAATATTATGTAAAAGTCCGTGCATATAAGACTGTAAGCGGAAAGAAAGTTTACGGAGCATGGAGCAGTGTAAAGAATGTAAAGGTTAAATAATCTCTTAAAATCTTTTGTCAAAAGAAAAGGCTGTCACATCACACCGTGACAGCCTTTTCGCCTTATATTTTATTTACTTCTTCTTTAAATATATCTCCTCGCTGCTGATAATTCTTAAACATACCCCAGGAGGCACAGGCGGGGGAGAGGAGACAGCAGTCACCCTCCTTAGCTTCCTTTGAGGCGACAGAAACAGCCTCGGGGAGAGTTTCTGCGAAAACATAATCCGTAAAGCCGATTTTTTCACAGGCTGCGGCTATGTTTTCTCTGGTCTGACCGATGAGAATGAGCTTTCTTACCTTACCGGGGAAGTGGCTCACCCATTCGTCATAGTCACTTTTTTTGTCGTAGCCGCCTGCGATGAGTACGGTTTCAGAGGGCATAGCGTCGATGGCTTTTATCGCCGCATCGGTGTTTGTGCCTTTTGAATCGTTGTAGTATTTAACGCCGTTCTTTTCAGCTACGAATTCTATGCGGTGTTCCACGGCACGGAATGCTTTTATGGCATTTTTGATCGTTCCCTCGGGTACACCGAAGGCTTCGGTCATAAGAACAGCCGCCATAATGTTTTCGAAGTTATGTACACCTACGAGGTTGGTGTCCTTCTGAGTCAGATAAGGTGTGACAGTACCGCCGACAGCCTTGTAAACCGTTCCGTCCTTATAGAAAAGACCGTCGATAAGCTCTTCTTTAGCCGAGAAGAAAAGCGGCTTACAGGTAAGCTTTTTTCCGAATTCACGGAGAACTTCATCATCGTAATTCAGAACGCAGAAATCGTCGGCTGTCTGGTTCTTTGCAATAGATTTTTTCAGCTCTATGTAATTTTCCATGGTGCCGTGTCTGTCGAGATGGTCGGGTGTAATATTGAGGATGGCGGAAACCTTAGGCTTGAAGGTAATCATAGTTTCTAACTGGAAGGAGCTTATTTCAGCTACGGTAGCGCCGCCTTCGACAGAAGAAAGGGCGAGACCTGTATAGGGGATTTCTATATTGCCCACAAGCAGAGTGTTTTCGTTGTGTGCCTTTACGATTTCGTAAACGAGCGAGGTAGTGGTGGTTTTACCGTTAGTGCCTGTGATGGCGATTATGTCGCCCTTATCGTAAAGATAAGCGAGCTCGATTTCGCTCCAGAGAGGAATACCCTTTTCTCTTGCCATAGTGAGGACGGGCGAGTTATAGGGAACACCGGGACTTACGGCGCAGACATCGATTTCTTCGAAATCCTTTTCGGTTATTTGGTCAAGAATGAATGTGAGGTCGCTTTTGCCGATTTTTTCCTCGGTTGCCTTTTTGTCAAGATTTATATTGCCGTCATATATTACGAAGTCGTCGCCTGTTTCTTTGAGCATTTTAGCACAGCAGATACCGCTTCTGCCTGCACCGACGATAAGAAATTTTCTGTTCATTGTTTTCACCTTTCTATAATTGGCATGTTGTTTTCGTCGAAGATGACGAAACGGATGCGTGCGTGTCTGCAGGGGTCGTAGAGAGACTCGTCACAGAAGGTGCCGCATTCTTTATGAAGATGTGCTTCGGGGCGTGCGTGATAAACGAGAAGAAGTCTGCCGTTTTCGTCATAGACAAAGCTGTTATGGCCGGGGCCTGACTCGCCCTGCAGATCCTCGGTGGAAAGTACGGGTGTGGAACGTTTGATCCAGTTTTCTTTTACCATAGGATCACCGTCGGCATCCATATAAACCATGCCTATGCAGTATTCACTGCCCGTACCTGAGGCAGAAAAGAATACGAAGAGCTTATCTTCACTCTTGAGGACGGAGGCACCCTCGTTTACACGGAATCTTACCTTTTCCCAGTCATATTCGGGCTTAGTGAGAAGAAGGGGCTTCGTGAGGAGCTTCTGCGGGTTTTCGGGGTTAATCTCTGCCATAAATAGTGATGAGTCGGGGAGAATTTCTGCCCATATAAGGTAGTGCTTACCCTTATGCTCGAAGTAGGTCATATCCAGGGAAAAGGAGGTGAAGGAAAGGTCATCGCCGTCACTTGCCTGCATTTTACCCATTTCAGTCCAGCTGTCATTATAGGGGTCGTCACCGTCACAGCGCAGGAGATACGGGCGGATATTCCATACATTGTCTTTATCGCCCGCAGCGAAGAAAACATACCATTTACCGCCGATTTTATGGATTTCGGGAGCCCAGATATGTCTCGACATGATTCCGCTTTCGTGAGCCTTCCAGATGATTTTTTCTTCTGCTTCGGCAAGACCTGCCACTGTGTCCGATTTTCTTAATATAATCCTGTCATAGCCCTTATCCACGGCTCCGAAGGCAGGGTATGAGGCTGTGAAGTAGTAGCATCCGTCGCCCTCGGTTATGTAGGGGTCGGCACGCTCGGGGATAAAGGGATTAGGGTACTCGTTGATCATACAATTTCTCCTTTTGATTTTCTGCGGTAATTATAACATAAAAGTTTGAATTACACAACGGGTGCAGATGAAAATAAAGTTTACAATGAAAAGGAAATATGTTAGAATGATGAAAAAAGGAGGAGTTGAAATGGAGAAAGAAATATTTGACACAATTCACAGAAGGATAAAGTATATTTGGGAAGAAAGAATTAAAGAGGATTATGAACTAGATTGGTTATATAGGGAAAGTACATTAAAGAGTGCTTTATATCATCATATAAGGACAGAGTGTTCCGATTTGTTTCAAAAAGAAGATATTCGTCTTTTCACGGAGTTTACAGACGATAAATTTAATTCAATGAAATGCAGGCCGGATTTGGTTATAGCAAAAGTGGATAGCGAAAAAGGTAAGTACAATTATTATAGTGAGGCGATAGGCAGTATTTTAGCTGTTTTTGAGATTAAATTTATTTCAACTGAGAAAGAGGCGGACAGAGTCTATGCTGATTATAAAAAATTGGAAGAATACATAAATAACGGAATAGACGCACACCTTTATATGGTAACTATATGGGAGTGTGAGGATGATGATACTTCGTGGATAAGAAAGAATGCAAAATGGGCAAAAGGCAGAGTTACTGAATTAAATGCTTTGATAAAAAAGAAAAGTGATTGGGAAACACAGTTTTATGTTTTCGAACACGGTAAAAAGGAAGTGACGGAATGAAAAAAATAAAAATCACCGTAATGCGTAAGGCACGCTACGATGACCTTATGGAAAAATACGAAAACCCCATAGAACACGCCTGCGACATTGAGGAAGGACAGGTTTTTGTCTGCGACGGTTGGAAAAAGCCGGATGGATTCTGCGACAGTGCATGGGAAACCCTGTCACCCTTCGTGATGACTCTTGCCCATGGGGGCGAGGACTTTTACGACGGATGGATGAAAAATAAAAAATCCGCCATGCTTTCCTGTAATGACGGATTCCGACCCGTAAGCTTTTATATCGAAGTAATAGAGTAAAGGAGAAATATTATGCTGAAATTTATCTGTTATCCGAAATGCACTACCTGTCAGAGAGCGAAAAAATGGCTCGACGAAAATGGTATATCTTATGAAATGAGAGATATAAAGGTTGACAATCCGACCTTTGATGAGCTTAAGAAATGGTACGAATTAAGCGGTATGTCTCTGAAAAAGTTTTTTAACACAAGCGGTCTTTTATATAAGTCAATGAATTTAAAGGACAAGCTTCCTTCGATGAGTGATGAGGAGATGCTTTCTCTTTTAGCCACTGACGGTATGCTTGTAAAAAGACCTCTGCTTGTAGGCAACGGGTTCGTGTTGACGGGGTTTAGGGAAAAAGAATGGGAAAGAATAAAATAGCATCTGAGGGTGATACCTCACAAGGTCTCGACCTGAAAGGTAATTCCCCTGTCAGAAATGTCATTAACTTGAGCACTCACTTCTTTTAATTTACACGATTACGTAGGGACAGCTTGCCGTGTCCGCTGAAACTGTCGCTCGAGCTGCATCCTCGCCTTGCTTCATCTCCCACAGGGAGCGCTTCGGTGACGATGCGAAACAAAAGTAACTCTGCGAAGCTGTATAATCTAAATGTTTTATTGAACCCTTGTAACCTCTCCGTCTTTGCTACGCAAATCCACCTCCCCTTTCAGGGAGAGGCTTTTCTTCGCCTACAGGGCACCCTTCGGTTATGATGCAGTTAGAGTTACAGTACAGAAAAAAACGAAAAAACCACAGCTTTTGCTGTGGTTTACTGTTGTGTCGGCATCGCCTTATCTTCCCGGGCCGCTTCCAGCCAAGTATTGTCAGCACTGATGAGCTTAACTACCGTGTTCGGGATGGGAACGGGTGGAC
>JAZUOC010000229.1:0-6851 GCA_045604465.1 Acutalibacteraceae bacterium | reverse complement strand
GTATTGTCTTCCTAAGACCGCTTGGCCTCCGACTTTGGTCTTAACGAAGAAGTTGTTGAAGTTATGGCTAAGAAGTCAGGTAACGCAAGATGGGCATACGACTGCTACAGACGTTTTATCCAGATGTATTCTGACGTTGTTATGGAAGTTGGTAAGAAGTATTTCGAAGAGCTCATGGACAAGATGAAGGAAGAAAGAGGCGTTAAGCTTGACACAGAGCTTACAGCTGATGACCTCAAAGAGCTTGCAGAACAATTCAAAGCAGAATATAAATCAAAGATCGGTTCAGATTTCCCGACAGATCCGAAGGTTCAGCTCCTCGGCGCTGTTGAAGCTGTTTTCCGTTCATGGGACAACCCACGTGCAAACGTTTATCGTCGTGACAACGATATCCCTTATTCATGGGGTACAGCTGTTAACGTTCAGATGATGGCTTTCGGTAACATGGGTGAAGACTGCGGTACAGGCGTTGCTTTCACACGTGACCCTGCTACAGGCGAAAAGAAGCTCATGGGTGAATTCCTTACAAACGCACAGGGTGAAGACGTTGTTGCCGGCGTAAGAACTCCGATGCCAATCGCTGAAATGGAAGCTAAATTCCCTGCTGCATACAAGCAATTCACAGAAGTTTGCGAGCTTCTTGAAAAGCACTACAGAGATATGCAGGATATGGAATTCACAGTTGAAAACGAAAAACTCTATATGCTTCAGACACGTAACGGTAAGAGAACAGCTCAGGCTGCTCTTAAGATCGCTTGCGACCTCGTTGACGAAGGCATGAAGACAGAAGCAGAAGCTGTTGCTATGATCGACCCAAGAAACCTCGACACACTCCTTCACCCGCAGTTCGATGCTAAGGCTCTTAAGGCTGCAACACCGATGGGCAAGGGTCTTGGTGCATCTCCGGGTGCTGCTTGCGGTAAGGTTGTATTCACAGCTGAAGATGCTGAAGAATGGAACGCAAAGGGCGAAAAGGTTATCCTTGTTCGTCTTGAAACATCACCTGAAGATATTACAGGTATGAAGGCTTCTCAGGGTATCCTCACAGTACGTGGCGGTATGACATCTCACGCAGCTGTTGTTGCTCGTGGTATGGGTACTTGCTGTGTATCAGGTTGCCAGGAAATCGTTATGGACGAAGAAAACAAGAAGTTCACACTCGCTGGTAAGACATTCACAGAAGGCGATGTAATTTCTATCGACGGTTCAACAGGTAACATCTACGACGGTGCTATCGCAACAGTTGACGCTCAAATCGCAGGCGAATTCGGCCGTATCATGGCTTGGGCTGACAAATACAGAACACTTAAGGTTAGAACAGACGCTGACACACCTGCTGACGCTAAGAAGGCAGTTGAGCTTGGTGCAGAAGGTATCGGTCTTTGCCGTACAGAGCACATGTTCTTCGAAGCTGACAGAATCGCAGCATTCCGTGAAATGATTTGTTCAGATACAGTTGAAGAAAGAGAAGCAGCACTCGCTAAGATTCTCCCGATTCAGCAAGCAGACTTCGAAGCTCTTTACGAAGCACTCGAAGGTAACCCTGTTACAATCCGTTTCCTTGACCCACCTCTCCACGAGTTCGTTCCTACAGAAGAAGCTGACATCGCAGCTCTTGCAGCAGCACAGGGCAAGAGTGTTGAAGCTATCAAGGCTATCATCGCTTCTCTTCACGAGTTCAACCCAATGATGGGTCACAGAGGTTGCCGTCTTGCAGTTACTTATCCGGAAATTGCTAAGATGCAGACAGCAGCAGTTATCCGTGCAGCTATCAATGTAAGCAAGGCACATCCTGACTGGACAATCGTTCCTGAAATTATGATTCCTCTTGCAGGCGACGTTAAGGAGCTTAAGTTTGTTAAGGATATCGTTGTTGAAACAGCTGACGCTGAAATCGCAGCAGCAGGCGCAGAGCTTAAGTATGAAGTTGGTACAATGATCGAAATTCCGAGAGCTGCTCTTACAGCTGACGAAATTGCAAAGCACGCTGACTTCTTCTGCTTCGGTACAAACGACCTTACACAGATGACCTATGGCTTCAGCCGTGACGATGCTGGTAAGTTCCTTGATGCATACTACGACAAGAAGATCTTCGAAAACGATCCGTTCGCAAAGCTCGACCAGAACGGCGTTGGTAAGCTTATGGATATGACTCTCAAGCTTGGTAAGCCTGTTAACCCTGCTCTCCACTGCGGTATCTGCGGTGAGCACGGCGGTGACCCAACATCAGTAGAGTTCTGCCACAAGATTGGTCTTGACTATGTATCTTGCTCACCATTCCGTGTGCCAATTGCAAGACTTGCAGCAGCACAGGCAGCTATTGCCGACAAGAAATAATTGATACCTGAATTGGTATGAAATGACCCCACTGAGTAATCGGTGGGGTTTTGTGTATATGTGACAGCAACAGGAGCACAGGCAGCTATCAAGGGATGAAGGAATTAAGCAAAGCCCTAGCAATATCAAGGGTTTTGCAACTTCTCCTTTTAATGTTGTAGCTGTATAACAGCTATTAAACTAACAATCAGCTCCCCGTATTCGAAAGAATATGGGGAGCTTTTGTGTTAAAAAATGCGAGGTGAAAACCACCTCGCTTTTTATTGTTATATTCTATCTCCATACGGCAAAGATTTTATATAATTTTCCATAAAGTCCCAATCTGGAATATAACCTTTTTCAGAATATGTTTTTTCGCTGTCTACAACAGGTAATCCGTTACAGTCTTTAAGTATTGGGAGTTTAAAATTTGATTTTGCAAATTTTTTAACATTATGTGGCTTTCTTCCATAACTCCAACGATATTTATCTTGCATGATTACAGTGCATAGGAATAAGGCTAAATGAGAATTAAGCGTATGTTTCTTAAGATAAAATGCAGTTATATCATGACTGCAAGTGAATTCATCGGCCTGATAAAAAGCATTACAAACAGATCCGTTAACAGTAACTGCTATGCAATTTCCTTCATAAATTTTATTATCTAATGTGTTATCAGGGTCGCCAGTTTTATTCCAGTTTTTGATATCCTCAAGACTATAAAATTCTGTAACGCCATTATTGTTTTCTGTAGAACCTAAAAATGCAATTTTTCCCTCTTGCGAATGTTCAGGCTTTTTGTTATAAAAACCACCTTTTAAAACAAAAATATCTGCGAGCGTGAATTCTTCCCATGAATCAATGTCCAATTGTGTGTTGGTTGATTTGTGATTTTTGGTTTTGAGTGGTTTGAAATGTAATGTTTTGATATATTCCTGCATATAATCCCAGTCAGGAACATAGCCATCTTTTGAAAATTTATGAGTATTATCAATTACAGCAGTGTTATCCTTATTATACTTAATTGGAAGAAGAAGCTCTATATAAGGAAGAGTTTTATTGGCTTGACGACCATAACTGTATTTGTATTTATTTTGCTCGATTACGGTAATTAAAAACAATTTTGTTTCATTTGATATTTTTTCTTTGCACTCAAGCGTGTATAAATCTCTTCCGCTATAAAAGGGTTCGTTTTGCAAAAAAGTTGATAATACACTTCCACCGCCCGCAATAGAAATAAGACCTTCTTTTTGTGGCACTATATCTTCTATTATAACGACTCTTGCTGATACACCGTTGTTATCACCAGTTCTTGAGACAAAATTAATATTAGAAGACGATTTTGTTGTTGCTTCTTCACAGGCGTTTAGTTCTAAGTTTACACCATAGTTAACAAAAAATAAATCGCCTAATAAAAATGGTTTCCATTTGGTAACATCAAGCTTCATATATTTCACCTTCTTTTATTAAATGAGCCAAATAATTGTTTAAGGTTTGTTGGAAATCTTTTTCGGACAGCTTTCTGTAATCGGTTTTCATATATGCCTCGCACAACCATTCGGAATCACCGTCAACAATAGCAATAGAAGATTTTCCGTCTTCAATCCTTTTAAATGAGTATAAATCGAGCCATTCTTCCTCTATTTTTTTCCAAATAGAATCGCCGTTTGAATCAAATTGTTCTATACGACCAAGGTTTTTCTTTTTCTTAAATCCATCATCCTTACAATATCCAAAAAAAGTCGGGTGGGCCTTTCCGTCAGATTTGATATGAGGTTGTCCTAATGTGAAAAGCATACAACAAGCACATGCTGATGCACCAGGATAAAATATTTCGTTAGGTAGTGTAAATACAGCTTCAAGAGTGTTGTGTTTAAGCATATCAGACTTTTCTTTTTTAAGAATTTTTCCATTTCCGATAGCCGCCGCAACGGGAAGAAGAACGGCAAGTTTAACAGTCTTTCGTGGTTTGTTGTTTCGTTCTAGTTCTTCATTCATTTCATTTATAACATCAGAAATAAAATGAATGAAAACAAAACCTTTTGTGGGGTCTGTTTTTTTATCTTCAGCCTTTTTCCAGTTTTTCTTATACTCTTTAGGTATACCAATAGGTTTAGCATTGTAAGGTGGGTTCATTAAAATTATATCTGGGTCAGCCTCTTTAATAAAAGATTTACATTTGAAACAACTTTCAAATTTAATGTTGCTGTTTCCATCACCATGAATAAGCATATTTGTTGTTGATAGACCATAAGCTCTTTCTTCGTTTTCTATTCCAAAAATATGCTTTTTCTTTACGATTTCCATCAATTCTTTTGCTTCTTCTTCGGTTTTACCACGGCGACAATCTGCAAGTTCTTTCACCATAGCTTGTACCAAAAAAGACCCACTACCACATGTTGCATCAAGAACTTTTTTACTTCGGTCAACATCTGTTAATCTGCACATAAATTCAGTAATATGGTCAGGAGTAAAAGCCTGATTTTTGTCAGCTTTGCCTGTATATTTGTTAAATGCAATAAAAAATAGGTTTAATATGTCCTGACCTTCAGAACTATCTGCATCAATGTATTTATAGATGTCAGTAATAATTGTTTCTAATATTTTTATCCAGTGCTCTAATTTGAGCTTTTTTACTTTTTGGTCGTTAAGAACATTTTTTTGAAGTAGTTCGATTTTTTTCTGTTTATTGTCAGAATCATCTAGAAAATCGTCCAATGTGCTTTTTATTGCCGCTCTAATAGTTTCTGCAGACATCATTTTCCAAGTGTCTTTAAGGCTTTTTACTAAACCATCATCAATATTATTAGCACCTGTTTTGCTTATTATATCTTTTATGTATAGAAGAGTTGTTCCTACGAATTGACTACGCAAATCTTCTTTAATATCCATTTTGTGGAGTAGCTCATTTAAATCGTAAGTATTTTTCAATACTTTTTCCCTGTCGTTCTGTTTGTTTGTGTCAAACAATCTAACATAATGTTCCATTCTATCAAGAACAGTTTCATTGGTTAAAATATGTTCATCATCTACAGTAGATTTCCAAACCTTGATTTCATCATTATTTGTATTAGCAAGAATAGCAATAATTTTCTTTCCGTTATGTAATGCTAATTCTTCTTCAACATATTCAGCAAGCTGCAATTCATCTTTTTTAACAAATGACTGCTTTGTTTCTATAAGCACAACAACATCATTCAATTCAAAACGAATATCCAATTTAAAATGTTCTACGGGGTGTCCTACGGCTTTTTCAAGTTTAGCTCTCGAACCGGCCTCTTGTACATAGCTATATTCTCCGCCTTCAATATTTGCAGTATGAAATCCTTTTCCTATACAAAGTATCATTTCTGTACGAGTCATATCTTTTTCTCCTTTAATTCTTTTTCAAGAAGTTCTGTTAAAAGTTGATTTACACTATACCCACGTTGCTTCTTTTTTTCTTTTTGAACTCTATCCATCATTTTTTCATATAATTCAGGCTCCAATCGTAATGGAATACCTATTTTTTCTGATGTTGGAGTTTTGGATTTGTTCATTTACAACCCTCCAAAATGATATCATAATATCTTGATATTATGATATCAAAATATAGTGAAAAAGTCAATAAAAACTCCTACATTTATGCGTTGCCCCACAGGCAGCTATTGCTGATAAGAAATAACTGATACCTGAATTGGTATTAAAAGACCCCACTGAGAAATCGGTGGGGTTTTATGTTTTAAAAATTGCATCCCTTTGCAGGCTACTTGGTTTTAAAATTGTAAGATAGAACAAATAAATAAGAAAGAGAGAAAATTTATGAAAAAGATAATTTGTTTAATTTTGACTGTTTGCCTTACTTTTGCTTTGGTGAGCTGCGTTAAAACTAAAGTTTTGCACTGTGACCGTTGCCAATGCGAGATAACTGTAAAGGAAAGCTCTAACATGGATGAGGAGTGGATAATTTATTGCGAGAAATGTAATGAGGAGCTGTTTGGCGATGACCCTATATTGGGTGGTAAGTGAATTTTAGTACTTGAGAATAGCAGTTAAATTTGATATTATGGCAAACATTACCTACAGACAAGTCAATGATTATATGATACCCAACCTTACACTCCGCCCGAAGAATCAGCTATTCGCCTCGGCAAATGGGGCATGATGCATAAGGACTACTTACAAAAACACAACCCCGTCCTCTTTGCAACCCTCCTGACCCAAGGCAAACTCTACCAACACTGTGCAGAGATTGACACACAGGCTCAGCAGATGTTCACCTCCATCGTAGCCCAAATGATAAAAACCGAAAACATCACCGAACAACTGAAATCCCAAAACCAACTCGAATGGGTACAACGAATGAACAGTATTCAGGAAAGAGCAAGTGAAATTGTCTGCAAAGAACTTATATATGTATAAACATCAAGCCGCCCGATTACTCGGACGGCTCTTTTTATTCAGTCAGGTTAAAACAGTTGTGTGGGGAGTTTCAGCTTTTCTTTCGGCGGGAACTGTTTGTCGAATTCTTCGGCTTCTGCCTCATCAACAAAATA
>JAZUOC010000228.1:0-18315 GCA_045604465.1 Acutalibacteraceae bacterium | reverse complement strand
AGCGGAAGAAAACAGTCCGGTGGACTGTTTTCGCCGACGTGGCAACGAGCTTGCGAGGCGATAGTGCGGTAGCACGGGACAAAATCCCTTCGTGCGGGCCAAAAAACCGACAATCTTCGACAGAAGGCTGTCGGTTTTTATTATTAAAACTCAAACAAAAAAGCGTCGAATATTGACATAATCCTGCATTTCATTGTATAATTACGGTAAAATAATACTGATAAATGTAAGGAAGAGGGGATATACGTTGGAAATAAACGAAAATTCCAAGCATGAATTATGTAAGAAAATATGGCGTGAAAACGAACAGAAGTTAAGACGTCTGTGTACATATAAGCTGAGCGGTCATCCTGATGAGATAGAAGATGTTATGGCTGAGACCGCTCTTATTCTATGGACTGCTCTTTTTGAGGACAAGATAATCAAGTACCCGAATTCATGGCTGTATGCTACGGCTAATAATCTCATTAAGAAAAAATACAGAGATTTGAAGATAGAAAGAGAAAGCAGAGTTTCTTTCGATGAAGAAGACGTAAAAAACTATAATCTTGCTGTCGGATATGACAGTGTAAGCTGTCATCTGCCCGATGAAATGCTGGAAAAGTTTTTAATTTATGCAGACTCCTTACTGACCGACAAAGAAAAGCTTCTTTTTCAGTATGTTTACGAGGACAGGCTTAAAATGAAGGAAATCGCAGTTAAGTTTTCATCTACCGAGTCGGCAGTAAAGCAGAGAAATTACCGTCTGACCAGGAACATAAAAAGGCTATTGAAAGAATTTTTGGAAAATTATTAAAAAAATTGTGTTACTTTTTCGTTTTTTCGTAACTAACTCTATGAAGGAGGTAAAAAATGAACAGCTGTACTTTAAAAGAAATTTTAAAAGTTAATTTTTTAAGCTTTACTAAGGAAGAAATAGAAAACATTATGGAGGAAGAGCTTGAAAAATCTCCCGAGGAAATGGATGCGGAGCTCGTAGATATGTGTCTCGAAATTCTGACGGGAGAACAGGAGAAAAAGGCAGATGAAAAGTTGACTGGTTCATCTGCAGAGTCAGAGAAAAAAGTTAAAAAAATAAATTTTAAGAAAGGAATTTTAGTTGCTGCAATTATCACACTGCTTATAACAATCGCCATTCCTGTCGGCGCAAGAATTTTCGAAATCAACATTCCCGAAAGCATGCTTAAGATTTATGAGGATCATTTTAAGCTCGATGCGAGCAAGGAAAAATCAGAAAATGATTTAGATGCTATTTTGGCTAAAAATGATTTAAGCGATACTGTTTTACCGACGTTTTTATTTTCGGGATGTGAGATAAGTAGCTTCGAAAAACATGATATAAATGATGCAACGCAAGCCCTTTTTTCATATGTTAATAAAGAACAAAATATTAGTGGTAAAGTAATTATAGACAGTTCTAATACATATCTGGAATTTTTTGAAGGTGTTTCGGCACTGAATAAGCAGTACAAACAGGGCGACAAGATTGTAACGAACGGTATAGACGTGTTTGTTTTTTATGAAGAAAACCATGGACTGATAGTTTATTTTTATGATGGAATAGAGTATACTATCAATTTTAGCAGTGTAACTTTTGAAAAAGTTGTGGAGATAGCAGGTACTTTATAAGATATTATGAAAAAGTTTTTTAAGGGAATATTAATAGTTTTTCTGTGTATGGCTTCTGTATTTCCAATGAAATCAAATGCACTTGGTAATGAAGCTATACAATGGCAGGATGTAGTTTTTTCTGAAGAAAGAATGCAGCAGATATTAGATTTGAATCCTCATAGTGACACAACAAGAGCATCAGATCTGATTCTTACATATAATGTGGCAATAGCGAAAAACGGTTCGTATATTGATATGGTTGCGAAGATGGTTTGTGATAATGATGTTGTTAAATGCGGATTTAAAAAACTCGTTCTTCAAAGAAGGCCTACAACAAGCTCGTCGTGGACAAATGTTCTTACCTTTGAGGATCTTTACCGTGATAATTCTGCACATCTTATCGGAAAAACTTTCTCAGTTCCATCAGGTTATCAATACCGTGTTAAATGCACTTTTTATGCTAAAAAGAGTCTTTTAGTTACACAGACTCTGGAACTTACATCCAATTACGTTTCATTTTGGTAATTACATAATACACACTCACCGGGGTCAGCAACCGGTGAGTGTTTTTCTCTCTTGCACTCTAAAGAAACCATAGCCGTGTATATCCCTTGACAAATAAAAATATGGCTGTATAATTTAAGTATAAATAATACAGGGGGGATTTATATGAAGAAATTTTTATCTGTTTTTCTTTCACTGATTATGCTTTTTACGGTGACTGTGCCTGCTCTTGCGGCTGATACTGCGGATGAAGCTGTTCCCATCATTTATCTGCGCGGTAACGGACAGAAAATCTATAACGCTGACGGTGAAGAGGTGGTCTGTGATATCGGCGACCTTAAGCTTGACACAGAGGGCGAGGATGCTACAGCTAAAATCGTCGAATCGGCCGTGAATATTCTTATTCCTTTTCTGACAGAGGGTATGGCTTCCGATGAATGGGATAATTACGGGAAGGCGGTTTATGAGGAGATTTCTCCTTTGTTTGAGCAGTCCTTTCTCGACGGCGACGGTAATCCGCAGTACGGAACAGGTGTGCGCCCCGATATATTGGAGAAGGAATTCAATAAGTCAAATCAGAATCTGACCGTAAACGGAAAATGCGGTTATTACACCTACGGCTTTCCTTATGACTGGAGACTGGATCCCTATGATCACGTGGACAGTCTGCATACCTACATTATGAATGTTATGAAGGCTACGGGAAAAAGCCAGGTAGCTCTTACCTCGAGATGTCTCGGCGGCAGTGTGCTTAACGCTTACCTCGAAAAATACGGCCATCTCGGACACGTAAAAAATGTTTTATACTGTGACACTATTTCTGACGGATGTACGCTTATCAGTAAAGGCTTCTCGGGTCAGATCGAATTCGATGCCAAAAGCATTCAGATGGTCGAGGGACAGCTCGGTTATCTCGAAGAAATCGGCTACGGTGTAGGCTTCGATATCGCAGGTATAGCAGGCGAAATAGTAGAAAAATCACTGGACTTATTGGTTCAGGTCGGTGTGGTTGACATACTTACTGACGGTGTCGAGGAGTTGTACGGCAGACTTTATAAGGCTCTTGTTCCCGCTCTTTTCAAGGCTATAGGCTATGCTCATCAGCCCATTTACTGGACATTTGTAAAGGAAGAGGACTTTGACCTTGCTATGGAACTGATGTTCGGTGAAGAGGGCTCAGAGGAAAGAAAAGAGTATGCAGGTCTTATCGGAAAAATTCTCAATTACAGAGAAAAAATAACCTCACAGCACGATGAGCTGCTTACTAAGTTCAGCGAACAATACGGCATACATATCGGTGTAACTGCGAAGTACGGTCTGATGGCCGCACCCATCACCGCGGGCTACGATAATCTGTCTGACACTCTGGCGAGCCTCGAGGACTCTTCCTTCGGTGCAACCTGCTCGAAGATGGGTAAAACACTTCCTGCCGATTACATCGAACAGCGCAGAGCGGAAGGCTTCGGAGATTATATTTCACCCGACGGACAGGTCGATGCCTCTACCTGTCTTTTCCCCGAAACTACATGGATAGTAAAAAATGTTCATCACGATGATTTCGACAGGTGCTGTAAGGCTCTTGCCGAGAAATTCCTGCAGGGAACGAATGTGACTGTCGAAAATTCCGGCTATGCGAGATTCCGTGTAAATGATTATGCCACAAAGACGGTAAGCGAAATGACAGAGGAAAACTGCGCTGACCTCGATTTTATCGGACTTCCTGAGGAGACTCCGAGCACTGTAACGAAGATTATGTCCTTAATCCGACTCGTTACGGTTATACTGAGGCTTCTTACTCAGCTTCTTAACAGTGCAGCATAGTTTTAACTGAATATCCGTGGACACAGGGCTTCCATACCCTGTGTCTTTTGTTAGCTTTATACCGATTAATTACCGGCTTTTACCCTTCGGAAGGTAAAGCTTCTCTGAGACGGTGACTTCTGAAAAATGATTTTTATTGCTTTAAGGTGCACTATGTGTTACTATATTACTGCGAAGGGAAGTGGCAGAATGAACACAGATGAAATGTACAGAGCTTTATTCGCTCAGTTCGGAGAATCCGCACAGCAGTTCTGCGAGGACAGCGAAGGTATCTTCTGTGAGGTATCTGAAGATTATAAGGGCACGGAAGCACCGAAGAACCTGAAATGCTTTTATGCCAAGATATACTATAACTCGTTTTATGTTAAATTCACCTATACTGCTCACGGCACTATGGGTGTGGTAAACAGTATCCTTGGCTGTAGCGTGTGTCTTGATAAAAACGGAAACAGCCGTGAAATTCCCTTGCCGCTTCTGACCGATTATCTTGATTATAATATTGCATCACCGATGTTTATTCCGAACATAACCGATGAAAAGGGGATGAGCAGAGCTTTTATTACCGTAGGCGATGCGCTTCTGGCGGTTTTACCCGAATTAAGCGAAGTGGGTGAAGACGAAGGATATAAAAGCGGTATTCTGCATACCTACACAGAGGAAATGAAGTATATTTTCGCCGTTGACAGCCTCGAAGACATAATCGACTACGGCTTTTATGACTTTTTCGTTCTGCGTTTTACTACAGATGCCTTCGACCGTTATCTTAAGGGTGATTATGAAAAGACCTGTAAAAGACTCGGTAAGGTAAAAAGACTCACAGGCTATGAGAAAAGACTCCTTCACAGTCTGCAGACGGGTATGTACGAAAAATGTCAGACCTTACCTGAGGATATACTGTACATAAATGATAACGCTCCCACGAAGAAGGATGATAAAAAGGAATTCTTTGTAATTCTTGCCTCATGGTTCATTCTTACGCCTCTGACCTCGGCTGTCTATCTTCTGATATTTTTTCTCGTTTTTCTGATGGAGAACAAAGACTCGGTTTATCTTATGGGAACAGAGTATAACTATCCCTACTGTTTCTTTTTCGGCTTTGTTACCGCTATTGCCGTAAGCTATTTCACACGGTTTAGATTCTATAAGCTTTTTCATAAAAAAGGCTACGAAAGGTATCTTAAGCTGAGCAGTATGCAGAACAGCAGAGGTGCTGACAGATTTATGAAGGGCTTCGCCTATGTCATATTCTGTGTGAGCATAGTTATGAGTGTTCTTCTGTGTAAATGGAACATTAATTTTACCGAAAACGGCTTTATTGATAATACTGCGTTTCTTTCCTTAAGCGGAGATTACTACACCTACGAGGAAATAGAAAGGGTTTATTATGTTTCAGAGAGAACGAATGAATTCGGCGATGTGCTGGAGTTCCCTTCATACGTTATGGCGGTTGACGGTAAGGAAATTGATTTTTACGAATTCGCAGATATTACAGATTACGAAGAGAGGCTTCTCAGCTTTCTGCAGGAAAAAGGTGTTAAAATCGAAAGGGTCGCCCGATAGCCTTTTCTTCTTTTAGAGAAAAGAGAATCATATAAATAATTAAAGTGAAAAAACATTTGAATTTTCCCGTGTTCTGTTGTATAATGAAAAGAAAGGGGTTGATATGATTGAAGGAAAGACTCATTTCTGTCTTTACTATCGGTACGCTTTTAATTATTATAGCCGTAATGTGCGGTTATATTTCCGGAATAGATAACAGAAAAGCACAGGAGGCGACCACTGCTCCTCCCGCGACTGAAGGCACTACCTTAGGATGCATTATGCCTACCACGGCACCTGATGTGTCCGTAAGTGAAAATACGGTGATTACTCTTCCGCCCGTGACTCAGGGTACTACGGCTCTTGCCGACACCACTTCTCCTTCTGTGACGGAAAAAAGCAGTATGCCGGAGTCCACCGAAGAAATCATCGGTAAATATACTTATCTCGTAAACAGCTTTAAAGAGAAAAAGCCGGCATATAAAAAGAAGGAATTTCAGGAGCTGCCCGAGGAATACCGTGATTTCGGAGCTGCTGTGAATGTTCTTCTGAATGCCGCTTCGGGCTATATGGTAAGTGAAGAGGATTGTGAAGAGCTTGTGAGAAGTGCAGGCTCAGCCGACATAGTATGGGATCTGCCTGTCCATAATACGGAAAAGGGATGTGTGCTGACTGATTACGATGCTGTTTCCTGGGCGAAATGCGAGGATAACGGTGACGGTACATATAAGCTTTCTTTTTCACTTAAGGAGGAGGTAAATCCCCAGCCTACACCTGCGGATACTATTATTCCCGTTTCTGCTCACGGAGCAGTTATGCAGCCTGTGGCTACTGATGAGCTTATGAAAGAGGTCGATGCCGTAACAAGCTCACTGCCCGGTATTGCGCTGAATAATTTTTCTCTTTTTCACCGTGACTGTGAATTTATCTGTGTTTATGATCCGCAAACCGATGAAGCACTTTCCATAACACACCATATAGTTATTGACATCGCGGCTGATATTAAATTTTTTACGGCGAACATTAACGGCTCAGCAAGACTGCTGAATGAAATGTATATTTATGATATTACCTGGTAAATTAATCTTTTTATAGGAGGAATAATATGAGACTTCTTAATTCGGAAGAAATGAAGCTGGTGGAGCAGCATACTGCCAAATTCGGTCTGTCATATCAGCGTATGATGGAAAATGCGGGTGCCGCCTGTGCCAGAAACATCCGAAATATAATCGAAGGTGAAAAATCACCCTGCAGAAACGTGGTTGTCGTATGCGGTAAGGGAAATAACGGCGGTGACGGCTTTGTCGTCGCCAGGAAGATGGCTGAAAACGGCTACAGTGTCTGTGTTATTCTTGCTTCGGGTTATCCTAACAGTCAGGAAGCCACGTATATGTATAAGCTGGTTATCGATCTTTCTATTCCCACTGTGTGGTATGATGCTGACCGCCTTAAGGCTATTCAGACCATAAAAAGCGCAGATGTTATCGTAGATGCGGTTTACGGCTTCAGCTTTTACGGCTCTCTCGATGAGGATATGAGAGACCTTATGGCTGAAATGAACGGAGCCCGCGGTATAAAATTTGCCATAGATATTCCAAGCGGTGTTTACTGTAACAGCGGCTTCAATGATCCCGGCTGCTTCGTGGCCGATTATACCGTAGCTATCTCTTCCCTTAAGCCTGCTCACATAGTACATCCTGCTTCGGATAACTGCGGCGATATAATAATCGCAAACATCGGTATTCCCGAGGAAAGCTATAACTTTGTCAAAGATTCACTTTACACATATAATAAAACAGAGGTAAGAAATCTCTTCCCAAAGCGTGCCGTAACTGCTAACAAGGGCTCCTTCGGTCATGTGCTGTGCATCTGCGGAAGCAGAAATATGGTAGGTGCCTGTGTGCTTTCTGTTTCTGCCGCTCTCAGAAGCGGTGCAGGAATGGTTACCGCTGCTTTTCCTAAGGGTATTTATCTTCCCATAGCCGATAAGCTTACCCAGTCTCTTCTTATGCCTCTTCCCGAAAATGAGCAGGGTACCTTCTCTAAGGCCGCTCTCGATGAGCTTCTGCCTGTCTTAGACAGATATGATACCATAGTTTTAGGATGCGGAATAGGTGTAAATGAGGATACGGCTGAGTTCGTGAAGGGTATTCTTCAGAATGCAAAGGTTCCGGTTATCGCAGATGCTGATGCCATTAATATCATCGCAAAGGATTTAAGTCTCCTTAAAACTGCTTCCAGCCGTGTAATTCTGACTCCCCATCCGAAGGAGATGTCGAGACTTGTCGGCACTCCCGTCGAAATCGTACAGTCAGACAGAGTTACCTGTGCCAAGGCCTTCGCTTCGGCTAATGATGCTTATGTGGTGCTTAAGGGCTCAAACACTGTAGTCGCTTTTCACGACAGTCCGAAGGTTTACATAAACGCTTCGGGTAATTCCGGACTTTCCAAGGGCGGAAGCGGAGATGTGCTGGCAGGTCTTATCGGTGGCTTTGCCGTTCAGGATTTCGAGCTGACCGATGCGGTATGTGCCGCTGTTTATGTTCATGGCTACACGGGAGATACCGTAGCTGACAAATATTCAAAATCCGGTATGCTTCCAGAGGATGTGGTAAATGAACTGAAATACACTCTCGGAGATTTCGAAAAATAATCAGAAGGTTTATAACTAAAGTATTTTAACGCACATCTTAAGCAAAAGGTGTGCGTTTTTGATCTTAAAAGTATTCCGAACGTTTAAACTCCCGTAAACTTGGTAAAACTATCAGTAAAGAAAGAGTATTTACGATCAGAGGGATGCTTATGAACATTAAACGAGGCGAAATATATTATGCTGATCTGAGTCCTGTAGTAGGCTCGGAGCAGGGCGGAATAAGACCTGTGCTCATAGTACAGAACGATGTGGGAAACAAATTCAGCCCTACGGTAATAGCCGCCGCCATTACAAGTCAGAGATTTAAAACGGATCTTCCCACTCATATACAGGTGAATGCGGATAACTGCGGTCTGGCAAAGGATTCCATTGTTCTTCTGGAGCAGGTGAGAACTCTCGATAAAAAACGGCTTCGTGAGAAGATGGGAAATCTCAATAAAAGCGATATGTATAAAATAGATAAAGCCTTATCGGTGAGCTTCGGACTTACTACATAAGGCAAAAAAATAACGGAGTGGACTGACCACTCCGTTAAGTATTTTCAGGCTTATTATTTTTTCTTTTTGCTCTTTAAAAAGAATGCACCTGCTACCATTATTATTGCATAGGTGATAAGGTAGAAGAGAACGGGAAGAGCGAAGGTGCCGTTTGCTTTTGCGGCCTGATAGGGATAAACGCCGTGTGCGAAGATGGCGGCAACTACCATAAAGACTGAACCGCAGATAGCGAGGATGGGAGCAACCTTTCCTTTTAATACGCCGAGCTCCTTACTGCTTGTAAGCATCTTAAAGAAGATGGGAAGATACATAGCGTAGGTGGTGATGATGGGAAGCTCTGAGGAGTCGAAGGAGAAGGGGCCGAACCAGGGAGTGTCGAGCTGTGAGCCGTAGAAGAAAAGAAGCCACGCAGCACTGATGAAAAGACCTACCATAGAAGAGTTGCCGGGCATATTGGTAGCGATATCAACCTGCTTGAAGATTTCCGGCTTGGGGCCGAGGTTACGGGATGCGACGGCATGGAAGGCTCTGGAGCATCCGAGGGTGAGGCCGTTCAGCGTACCGAGACAGGAAATAACTACGAACAGGAAGAGTGCTGTACCTGCGAAGTTACCGAATACTGATGAGAATGCGATTCTGGCACCTGCTTCACCGCCGGCCATAATAACCTCGTTTTCTATACCGCCTGCAAGGCCGATGTAATAGGTGATGTAAACACCTACGATAATAAGTGTGCCGAGTACGAGAGCCTTGGGAAGATTCTTCTTCGCGTCTCTGAGCTCTGCGTTGATTGATGTGGCACAGATCCAGCCTTCGTAAGCGAATGCAGTAGCAACGACTGCCTTGAAAAGACCGCTAGATGTGGAGATGTCTTCATTAACGATTGTAGTGAAGTTCTCTACGAGGAGACCGTTCGAAAGGCCCTTGATCGTACCTATGATAGCCATAAGGAAGAGGGGGATGAGCTTGATGAAGGTGGCGGAAATCTGGAACTTACCTGCGATTTTCGGTGCGATGGAGTTCATAAAGAATATCGCTACGAGAAGGAAGCCGGCGATGGTCATACACTGGGGACCAACGATGCTTAACTGAGCTTCTGCGGGTAAGAATGCGTTAATAAAGACGCAGAGATATCTTGCACTTACCCATGCGAGAACAGATGTAAGAGTGGGGTAATAGAAAAGTGCAAGGAACCAGCCCATAAAGTAAGCGTACTTTTTACCGCACATCGCTTCTGCGTAGTCAACGATACCGCTGACCTTTTCGTGCTTTGTTGCGAGGATTGAAAATGCATAGGCACAGACAACCATAATGAGACCGCCTATAATCCAGGCGAGAATACCGACGGGAAGATTACCTCCTGTCTCCGTGAGAATTTTTTCTGCTTTGAAGAATACGCCGCTGCCGATAACTGTACCGACTACTGTGCATATCGCAGTAAGCAGACCGTATTTTTTGTTGAGTTGAGTAGACATACGTTACCTCCTGTTTTTTTAATAAAAGAATTCTATCACATTAAAGTATAAGTTTCAAGTGTAATTTTGCATATTGTTTTACTTTCTTTTTTTGACAAATATACTAAAAAACTGTGAATATGCCTTGTTTTTATTTGACAACAGTTAAAATTGATGATAAAATGTAAACGTAAAAATATATCTTGCAAGAGGAGTGTAAGAAAATGAAAAAACTATTATGTATTTTTATGGCTGTTATGATGCTTATCTCATCTGTGTCCGTTATCGGTGCTTCCGCAGCTGACGGTTACGCAGCTAAAAACCCCATAACTGACAGCTTTGACTCTTTCGAGGAATTCGTCGATGAAAACGGCGATAAGGAAATCTACGGATATACATACAAATTCCTTTACGAAGAAAAGGGCGCAGTAGACTGGTCCAAGCTTGCTATTTACTTTGACAAAGCAGGTGTTCCCTCCCAGTCGACAAGAGGAAGCATTTCTCTTGCCTTTTCAAACATAAATAATCATTTCAAACGTCTTATGACTAATTTCTTCGGTGGTGACAGACTTTATACCGAGGAATATGCTACGGATATCGCAAACTTCGTAGGTAAGATGGTTTATCCCGATTTTAAGGAAACGACAGTCAGCTTTCCTAACGGCGTTACACCCAATGAGGATGACTTCTATAAGTTTGTTGCCGATGCTTCGGGTATTGTTCCTTTAATCCAGACAAACTGGATTGATAAGGGTATTGACTTTAAATCCTTTTTCAAGGCTTTCGGCATCGACACAAATGCTATTATAAGTCATAAGTACACCGATGCACGTGCTATGGCTGCCACTGTTATCAAGGGTGCCGTGAACTATATGATGGCTTACGGTCCTCTGGAGGCTATATACAGAGTGCTTGAAGCCTTCACTACAAGCTACTATACTCTCAGTGAGGCTACGACCGCACTTTTCAGCCTTAAAATAAATGCCGGTAAGCGTACAGGCGGTACAGATGCTTACGGTCAGCCGAACCGCCGTGAGTATACTGCCGAGGAGCTTGATTCCGTCGAGGGCTTACTTACTTATGTTTTTGACGGAGTTACCGAATATGAGTTTTTCAGAATTCCCCGTATGAAGATGCTCGAGGTAAGTGACAAGCCTGAAAAGCTTCTCTGCCTTATGATGTATTTCGCCATAAACTACAGATATAAGAATAACGCCGATGTGGTTGGCAGATTCTTACCTATGCTTAATGCTTTCGTTTATAACGGAAACAGATATAAATCTGCAGACTACAGCAAGGAAGAAATAGATGCTGCTGCTGAAAAATTCGGCCCGATTATAGACATTATCTTCAAGGGTGACATAACTCTCGATTCCGTTACGATGATCAGCGCTCTTACACAGGAGCACATAGACGAAACCCCCAACGACATATTTACTCAGTTCAAAAACTGGCTCAGTAAGCTTATGAGAAAGATTTCTGACTATTTCGATTACGTTCTGAAGGTTCTCACAGGTGAGCATCAGTACGGTCAGCCGATGAATTAAAGCTGTTAATTTCATCTCCCTTCGGGGAGATGATTTTTTTGCCGTTTACGGTTGTCATATTGTAATAATTGTGTTAGAATAAAAAAGTTACGGAGGTGAAAAAATGAAAATTGCGATTATCGGCGGCGGTGCCTCAGGTCTTGCCTGTGCCATAGAGTGCGGCAGAAAGGCTGAAAGAAATAAAAAGAATGTCAGCATAACCGTTTACGAGGGCGCTGACAGAGTGGGTAAAAAGCTTCTCGTTACGGGCAACGGCAGATGTAATATGATGAACGAAAATGAGCTGCCTTATTTCGGTGGCAGCGAGTTTGCCCGCTTTGCTTTAGAAAAGTATAATGTCGAAAGCAATCTTTCATTTTTCGCTTCGATGGGACTTTACACACGGAGCGATTCCGAGGGCAGGGTTTATCCTCTCGGGAATCAGGCATCGGGTGTTCTTGATGTCTTGCGCTTTGAATGTGAAAGGCTCGGTGTGAGATTTATCTGCTCGAGGACGGTTACGGCTGTTAAAAAGAACGGGACTGTTTTTGATGTCTGCGGTGAAAGGTACGATAAGGTAGTTTTTGCCTGTGGCGGAAAGGCAGGAGTAAAGGGTTATCAGTCCTACGACTTACTGAAAAACCTCGGACACGGTGTAATACCTCCCGTGCCTGCACTTACTAAAATAAATGTCAGGGACACTAAATATACCAAACAGTTAAAGGGTATCCGTCATAAGGGAACACTTAATCTTTACATCGACGGGAAAAAGATAGCTTCCGAATCGGGTGAGGTACAGTTCGCCGATTACGGTCTGTCGGGTATCTGTGTTATGCAGTTATCATCTTATATTGCCCGGGAAAGGTCTAATGACATAAAGATCACTCTGGACACCGTTCCCGATTTCTCTTACGGTGAGCTGGAAGGTGCCGTGGGAAGAATATGTGCCGTGGGCGGTCTTGCCTGTGAAAATCTTCTTACAGGCTTTATGCCGAAAAAGCTCGGCGGTATCATTCTTAAAAGCTGCGGTGTTTCTTTAGCTGATAAAGCAGAAGCTCTTTCTGAAAAGCAGATAAAATATATAGTCTCCGCTGCGAAAAAGCTCACCTTTGAGGTGGACAGTCTGCGTTCCTTCGAGGATGCACAGGTTACGGCGGGTGGTGCTGACACACGTCAGTTCAGCAGTAAAACCATGGAGTCGAAAAAGGTAAGAGGCCTTTACTGTATCGGTGAAATGCTCGATGTGGACGGCTTCTGCGGCGGATATAATCTTATGTGGGCGTGGAGCAGCGGAAGACTCTGCGGTGAAAGTTTAGTATAAATGAGTTGGTGAAACAATGATTCGGATAAATGAAGTAAAGCAGAGCCTTGACTCTACCAAAGAAGACTTATTTAAGGCTTGTAAAAAAATCCTGAAATTACAGGACGAACAGATTAAGTCTATGACGATTTACCGTAAAAGCGTGGACAGCAGAAAGAAGGATAATGTCTTTTTCTGCTACAGCGTGGATGTGGAGGTCGTCGGTGACGAAGAAAAAATCATAAAGAGAATCAATTCAAATAAGCTCGCAATTGTAGAGCCTTATGAATATGTTCTGCCCGAGGTAAAGAGAAAATCTTCTCTCCGTCCTGTGGTAGTAGGTCTCGGACCTGCAGGTATTTTTGCCGCACTCACTCTGGCAAGAGCAGGTCTTAAGCCTCTCGTTTTAGAGCGAGGCAGAGATGTGGACAGCAGAACGAGGGATGTAAACACCTTTTTTACACAGAAAATCCTCGATGAAACCTCAAACGTTCAGTTCGGTGAGGGCGGCGCAGGTACCTTCTCTGACGGTAAGCTTACCACAGGTATAAAAAATCCTCTGTGCCGTAAGGTTTTTATCGAATTTTATGAGCACGGCGCACCTGAGGAAATTCTCTATTCGGGAAAGCCTCACATCGGCACAGATAAGCTGGCGGGTGTGGTAAAGAATATGCGAGAGGAAATCATCGCTCTGGGCGGTGAGGTGAGATTCGGAAGTAAGCTCACAGACCTTATAATCTATAACGGCTGTATTCAGGGCATCACCTACGAGGAAAAGGGTAAAAGTGCAGATTTTGAAACGGATGCAGTCATTCTCGCCATCGGTCATTCGGCAAGAGATACCGTAAGAATGCTCTACACTAAAGGTATACAGATGATGCAGAAGCCCTTCTCCGTAGGTGCGAGAATCGAGCATCCGAGAGAGCTTATCGATAAATCACAGTACGGCGACTTCGCAGGCCATAAGGCATTGGGCGCCGCTGACTACAAGCTCGCCTGTCACGGTAAGCACGAAAGGGGAGCCTACACCTTCTGTATGTGTCCCGGCGGCACAGTAGTAGCCGCCACCAGTGAAAAGGGCGGTGTGGTAGTTAACGGTATGAGCGAATGGGCGAGAGACGGCAGAAACTCCAACTCTGCCATTCTCGTGAACGTCTACCCCGAGGACTTCCCCTCAGAGGATGTTCTTTCGGGATTCGAACTTCAGAGAGAGATGGAGCAGAAGGCGTTCATTCTCGGCGGCGGAGATTACAGCGCACCCTGTCAGTTAGTAGGTGATTTCCTTGAGGGCAGAAAATCCACTAAGCTTTCCTTCGTAAATCCCACTTGTCCTACAGGTGTTACTCCCTCGGATATAAGACAGGTACTGCCTAAAAAGGTAACTGATACTATGGCGGAGGCTATAGTGCTTATGGATAAAAAACTGCAAGGCTTCGCACTGCCGGATGCAGTTCTTACAGCTCCCGAAACGAGAAGCTCATCCCCCGTGCGTATTCTTCGTGATGACATTTATCAGACAAATATCAGAGGTCTTTATCCCTGCGGTGAGGGTGCAGGCTATGCAGGCGGTATAGTTTCCGCAGGTGTGGACGGTATCAGATGCGCACACGCACTTATGGGGGATGAAAGATAAAAGAAAGAAATGCAGGTGATTTGCTTGTGTATCTTATTTTTTGATGATTTTGTAAAAAAATATTTTTTGCAAATATATTTATTGACAATATATTGAAAGAGATGTATAATACAAATATGTTGGTAAAGGGAGGAATTATTATGTTTTATGATTACAAAAAAATAATAAAAATTCATTCGTTTATCAATCGTTTCCTATGGAAGGAACGAATAAAGATTTCCTAGCACAGCGTATAACAGCATTGTTGTTATACGCTAGACCTACATGTAAAATATTTTTATGTTAGGAGTTTTTTATGAAAAAAGTATTATCTATAACACTATCTATAATTTTAGTTTGTTTATCAACAACAAGTGTTTGGGCTTCAAGTGATATTGACGCACTTTTGGCACCTTATTTAGAAGTAATAGAAAAAGTGAATCAAGAAGTAGGTTCATCGATATATGTGCCGGAAGAAGAAAAAGAAGGGGTGTATAATTACTACAAAGATATGTCTTTGGAAGAATTTGAGCAGACAATAAAAAATGAATATCTTTTAAGCAGTAATTACAATAACTACAGTGAAGTATTATCTGTTGAAACAATAGTTGTTGATAATTCAAAAACGAGGTCAATAACCGAAAACATTGTTCAGACAAAAAACATCAGTCATAATTCTTACGTTAGGTTATATTCTACTGTAATTGGCTCCGGAAATCCAATAAAATATAAGTATAAAACTTTAAATACCCTTGAAACCGGTCCTCAAAATGGAAATACAGGCTATTTTTTTGTTTTTGATGAATTTACTGTTACATTAAATAGTACCAAAACCTCTTGTACTGTTTATATGGAAGGGGTGCTAAAGAATTCGGCTGGACTTACTCTTTTAGTAGCCATCCCTCCAATAACTGTTGTGTTTTACGCTAATTAATGTATGTTGAAAAGGCGGTGTCACTATGAGTAAAAAAAAGGTGCTTTTTGTGCTGTTATCCATAGTAATAGTTTTATCTTTATCTTTATCTTTGATAGGTTGTTCTGCTGAAAAAGTCGGTTCTGATATTGATGAGTTGTTAGCACCTTATCAGGAGATTATCGATAAAGTAAACAGTGAATACGGAACTGATATAATCATACCTGATGACGAAAAAGAAAATGTGTATAATTATTATAAAGATATGACTTTAGAGGAATTCGAAGAAACAATACGAAAAGAATTGGAAATCGTGATTGATGAATATGAATATGGTGAAACGAGTGTAGTTTCATAAATCAACAACTAAACCGCGGGGTGCATAACTGTTCCCTGTGGTTTTTTTGTGTCCGTCATTCGGTAGGGACGGATATTATCCGCCTGTATGTCTGACCTCTCCGTCTGCTCCCGTTGGTCGCATCCACCTCTCCTTTCAGGCGAGGCAAGCATACTTCAGTTTAGAAACAAAAAAGCCTCCCCTGAAAGGGGAGGTGGCAACCGAAGGTTGACGGAGAGGTTTACTCTACCTCGCATCCCTTACCCACAGCCGAGCAAAGGAAGGCTTCGTCATAGCTCTTCATTAATTCATCGAGACACATTTCGGCATCCTCTCTCTTTCCGAAAATGCCGAAAACACTCGGTCCGCTTCCACTCATACAGCAGCATTCACAGCCGTGCTTTCTCATAGCACTCTTTATAACCACTCTGTCGGGTACATCTATGAACTGCTCGAAAACATTGTCCACTCTTTCGAAAATACCCTTTCTGTCCTGTGTGGCTGCGGCGATAAGCATACCTCTGGTGTCGAGATGTCTTACTCTCTCTGCACTGTCGAATGCTGCATAGGCCTCGCCTGTGGAAACATCCTGCTTCGGCTTTACGATTACGATGTTTTCTATTTCTATGTCGGGCAGGAAGGAAAGTACAGTACCTGTATACTGTGCCGCCATAGTACCGCCCATAATGCAGAAGGGTATATCTGCACCGATTTTACCGCCGATCTGTGCCAGCTCTTTAAGTGAAAGCTCAGTACCGAAAAGCTCATTCAGAGCTACGAGGGTAGCCGCACCGTCAGCACTGCCGCCCGCAAGACCTGCCGCCTGAGGTATGTTCTTTTCAATGTGAATTGTAATACCTGTATTTTCTGTACCTGTATCAGCGAAAAATCTTGTCGCCACCTTATGAACGATGTTCTTTTCGTCGGTGGGTACGCCTTCTTTGGTGCAGGTAATTTCTATCTTTTTACTCTCTGTCTTTTCTACAGTAACGCTGTCGTAAATTCCCACGGACTGCATTATCATAAAAAGGTCGTGGTAACCGTTGGGCAGTGTGGATAATATGTCAAGCATAAGATTGATTTTAGCATAGGCTTTAACGGTAACTTTCATCTTTTAAGCTCCTTCACGGAAATATATTTATATTATAAACTAAAACTCTTTTCTAATCAATAACTTAGCTAAAAATAAAGTTTATGTTAACTTCACTTTTTCCATTGACATTTAGATACATATATGTTAGAATAACGGGAAAGCAAATGGATGTTTTTAATAATAGGAGGTAGATTATGAAGTTATCCGTGAATGGAAAAAAACTTTATAAAGACGGAAAATTGTCTTCTCTCCCGCTTTTTATTAATGACGGTATTATTGTTTCTGAAATTGACTCAGCGGAAAATATTATTGATTTTTCCGATAAGTATTATATTTTTCCCGGTTTCGTAGATGTACATGTTCATTTACGTGAGCCGGGTTTTTCTTATAAAGAGACGATAAAAAGCGGAACTCTTGCTTCGGCACACGGCGGATATACTGCAGTATGCTCTATGCCTAATCTTAATCCCGTTCCCGACAGCAGAGAAAATCTTGACAGACAGCTTGAGATTATCGAAAAGGATGCCTGTATCCATGTTTACCCCTACGGCTCTATCACCGTAGGTCAGAAGGGTGAAGAGCTTTCTGATATGGAAGCTATGGCAGAGGACATTATCGCATTTTCCGACGACGGCAGAGGCGTACAAAGCGATGATATGATGAAAGAGGCTATGCTTAAGGCGAAGTCTCTCGGGAAAATGATAGTAGCCCACTGTGAGGTAAACGACCTTCTTAGGGGCGGCTACATCCACGACGGTGAATATGCTAAAGCTCACGGTCACAAGGGTATCTGCAGCGAAAGTGAATGGAAGCAGATAGAACGTGACCTTAAGCTCGCAGAAGAAACAGGCTGTGCCTATCACGTATGCCACATCTCCACCAAAGAAAGCGTGGAAATTATCCGTCAGGCGAAAAAAAGGGGAGTGAATGTCACCTGTGAGACGGGTCCTCATTACCTCATTCTCTGTGATGAAGATTTACAGGAAGAGGGAAGATTTAAGATGAATCCGCCCCTTCGCTCACGTGAGGACAGAGATGCTCTCATCGAAGGGATAAAGGATGGCACGATAGATATGATAGCCACAGACCATGCTCCCCATTCCGCAGAGGAAAAGGGCAAGGGTCTGGCAGACAGTATGATGGGTGTGGTAGGCATCGAGACTGCATTCCCGCTACTTTACACACATCTTGTCTTAAAGGGTATAATTACTCTCGAAAAGCTTATCGAGCTTATGGCAATAAATCCACGTAAGCGCTTCGGTATCGGCGGAGGAACTGACGATGACGAAAGTGCAGATTTCACCGTAGTTGACCTTGACGCTGAGTACATTATCGACAGTAATGATTTTTACTCTATGGGTAAAGCTACTCCTTTCGAGGGCTATAGGGTAAAAGGAAAGATTGTACACACCTACATAAAAGCTGAAAAGATATTTTAAAACAGGAGAGAGAAAA
>JAZUOC010000227.1:0-7215 GCA_045604465.1 Acutalibacteraceae bacterium | reverse complement strand
CCAAGAAAACCACCAAGACCGTTACCGTTAAAAAGTCAAAGACCAAGAAGACTACCATCAAAAAGCTCAAGAAGGGCAAGAAATATTATGTAAAGGTCAGAGCCTATAAGACTGTAAGCGGTAAGAAAATCTACGGTGCTTACAGTAAGGTGAAGAGTGTAAAGGTTAAATAAATAACTGCAAGGGCGGAAATATCCGCCTTTGCTTTTTCATTATGACAAAAAAGACAGAGAAAATCCCTGCCTTTTTTGCCGTGAAAGTGTTTCGCTTGCCATCCTTTATTTGAGTAACAGATTATAAGCTTGTTTGGCGGACAATGTTATTATAGTCTCAGATGTGAGACTCGGAGATAGTATCATATGTAAGACGTGATAAAATCAGCATATAATACAAAACAGGGGATATGATTTTATGTCTTATAAACAAAGAATAAGAGATTTGAGAGAGGATAAGGATTTGACGCAGCAGGATGTTGCTGCTCTTCTGAAAACAGGGAGAAATTATTACGGAGAATATGAAAGAGGCAGCAAACCTTTACCTGTGGAGCATCTCATAACCCTGTGCCGTTATTATGATGTTTCTGCTGATTATATTTTAGGCTTTACCAATGAAGTAAAGCCTTTACCGAAAAAATTCATTTCGCCCCGTAGAAACAGATAGTAAAGCTTCATTTTCCGTCGGGTTTTCCCGAGCTTCATTTTTATGCCCACGCCGTGACGCGTCTTCCCTCTTTACGTACTCTCTACTGAAACAAATATTTATAACGTGGGGAAAACGTGATGAAGAAATAAGCTCCGAGCTTTTGAGTTTATGTTCGAAAAACCTTACCGTAGAGCCCATCTGAAAAGCAGACCGAGCGGTAAGCGACTGTCGGACTGATGATAGCTGAGGGGACGAAGCGTAATGTGACGGCAATCACATCAGGGTAGACAAAATATCTGTGCGATGAGGGGCGACGGCAGCGATTTTCCTGCAGTGCTTTCAGTAAATGCACTCTGTACGATGACTTTATCGGTAAGGCAGTATACAGAACTATAGATAACGGCAGACTATAATGGCTGTTTTCTTATGGTGGTGGACTAAGGTTGAGCCGTAAAAGAAAGGTATCTCTTATTCCGTTATCGTGTTCGGATGGGTTCTGCCAAAAAGCGCTTTTGGGTACTTTCGGCAAGGACAAAAGCACCTCTGCGAAGCTGTAGAACTTAAAGGGCTTGCGGAATGTAAATCATAAAAAATTATTCCTGTCAGAAGCACCTCCGCGAATTTTGACGGACACACAAGCCATATCCCTACATAAACTATTATTTTACATCCGTAAAACCCACAATCTAATGACATTGTTCACATAAAGGTTTTTCTTTCGCGAACAAAAACCGCCTGTTAAATTTCGTTCCTTTTATTGTAATCTCTCATAAATAATGATATACTCATAAATGAAAACTGCCTTCGGGCCAATAACGGAGAAAAGAGGAAAATTTTATGATTATTTTAGAGCGTGACGGAATATTTATTCTCGAAACAGAAAACACCCATTACGTTATGGGCGTAAACTGCGAGGGTGAGCTTAACCATCTTCATTGGGGTAAAAAATGTAATGTTGACGACTACTTCTGTAATTACAAGCCATGGGAAAGAAGCTCAAACCATTCGGCAAAGGATTTCGGAAAGACAGAATATCTTCCCTACGGCGGTGCCGTTTACAGACCTGTGGCTCTCACCTGTACATATGCGGACAAATGCAGAGAGGCAGTGCTTACCTATAAGGATTTTAACATTACCGAGGATGACGGTGCTTTCGTGCTCGAAATCATCCTCGAGGATAAGCCCTACAGCCTCGAGGTGTCCCTTTTCTATAAACTTCGCGAAAACACCGATATTATCGAGCGTTGGAGCGTAATCAGAAACTGCTCCGATTCTCTTGTCGTTCTGGGCAAGATAGCCTCAGGCGAATTCAATTTCCCGTCAAAGCGTCCCTATACCTCCACAAATTTCAACGGAACCTGGCTTGCCGAGTTCAGAAAAGAGAACACGGTGGTTAAAAACGGCGTTCTCACCTACGAAAGCCGTAAGGGCGGAAGCGACCACACAGTAAGTCCCTTCTTCGTTCTCTCGCAGAATGCCGATGAAAAACAGGGCGATGTCTTTTTCGGTGCTCTCGCCTGGTCAGGTAACTTCAAGGTAGAGATTTCCCGTGACTGCGTGGGTGTGACCAGAGCAGTTATCGGCATAAACGACTTCGATTTTTCCTACAATCTTCACGCAGGCGAGGAATTTATCACTCCCTCCGTTTACTGCGGCTATGTTCAGGGCTTCGGTAAAATGAGTAACCTTATGAACGACTATGCCGTAGAGTATATCCTGCCGAAATCCTTCGCCAAAGAGCCTCTGCCCGTTCTCTATAACAGCTGGGAGGCCACCTGGTTCGATGTAAGCTGTGAGGGTCAGCAGAAATTAGCAGAGATAGCTGCCGACCTGGGCGTAGAGCTTTTCGTTATGGATGACGGCTGGTTCGGTCAAAGAAAGGATGACCACGCAGGTCTCGGTGACTGGTATGTAAATAAGGATAAGTTTCCCGAGGGCCTTAAGCCTCTTATCGACAAGGTAACAGGTCTCGGTATGAAATTCGGTCTCTGGTTCGAGCCTGAAATGGTAAATCCCGATTCCGACCTCTACCGTGCTCATCCCGAATGGGCGTACCACTATGACACCCGCACCTCTACACGTATGCGTGACCAGCTGGTGCTTAATCTCACCAGAGAGGATGTACAGGAGCATGTTTTCTCCTGCATGGATAATATGCTGAACGAATATGACATCAGCTATATCAAATGGGATATGAACCGATCTTACTCCGAAACAGGCTGTGATAATCTCGAAAATCCTCAGGAGCTCTGGTACAGACACACCAAGGCTGTTTACGAGATCGCTGACAGACTCAAGGCAAAGCATCCGGGGCTTCAGATAGAATGCTGTGCTTCGGGCGGCGGCAGAGCTGACCTGGGCGCACTTTCACACTTCGATATGGTATGGACCTCTGACGATACGGATCCCATCGACCGCCTCGAAATACAGGACGGCTTCTCACTTGTCTATCCCACCAAGTCAATGCGTGCCTGGGTTACGGACACCAATCGCGGCAGCCGCCCCAACGACTGGCATTTCCGCTTCAATGTAACCATGCAGGGCTCTCTCTCCATCGGCGGTAATCTCCTTAAATATACACAGGAGGAGCTCGACATACATAAAATGTACATCGCTCTTTACAAGGGAATCCGCGAAACCGTTCAGTTCGGTGCGCTTCACAGACTCGCCAACTTCGCCGAGGACAGTATCTATGCTAACGAATACGTTTACGGAAATCAGTGTGTTCTCTTCCTTTGCACCGATGTAACTACCTTCTTTAACGATAAGTTCTATCATATAAATCTCGCAGGACTGGAGGAGGATGCTCTTTACAGCTTCCAGTACGAGGACGAGGAAAAGGTTCTCAGCGGCGCATACCTTATGAATGTCGGTCTTGACTACGAAATGGGCGGCTCCTTAGAGTCGAAGATTATCGTTTTCGAAAAGCTTCAGTAACGGAAAAAAGGAGAAACGCTTATGCACTTACTTAAAGCTGATAAAGACCATTACCAGGGTCAGGCAGACCCCTACATCCTGAAAAGCGGTGGAAGATATTACATCTATGTCACAGGCCACGATGCCGTTTACCTTTACCACTCCGACAGTCTCTTCGACGGTTGGGAATACTACGGCCCCGTTATGACCATGCAGGGACACGATTCCTTCTGGGCGCCCAGCGTAATAGAGCTGGGTGGGAAATTTTATATGTATAACTCCATCGAGATTTATAACGATACTCCCGATAAGGGCGGTCACAGAGGCGCTATGCACGTTTCCGTGTCGGACAGTCCCTTCGGCCCCTTCGGTCAGACAAGACAGATTCTCCACCCCTTCTCCATTGATTCACATATCGTAAAGAATGAAGCCGGTCTTTTCCTTTTCTATTCTTCGAATAAATTCGACGGAGAAAGAATAGGAACCTGTATTTATGTGGACAGAATGCTCGATCCCGTGACACCGGAGGGAAAGCCCGTTTTAGTTTTAGAGCCGACACTCGACGAGGATATTTACCGCAGAGACAGATATAAAAAGGGTCAGCACTGGCATACCATAGAAGGTGCTTTCTATTTCAAAGAGGGGGACTGGCACTACCTTATGTACTCAGGTAACTGCTTCGAACAGCCAACCTATTACATCGGATACGCCAGAGCAAAAACAGAGGAAGCTGACCTTACTAAGATTAAATTCGAAAAGTACCCCGATAAGGACACCTATCATCCTGTCCTGAAGGCGAACGAATTCGAAGAAGGCACGGGACACCACTCCATGATAAAGGAGGACGGTCAGTGGTACGCCGTGTATCACGCCAGAGACTACGGATATGAGAAGGGCACGAGTGCCTTCGATGCGAGAAACGCAAGAATATGTAAGCTTCATGTAAAAGACGGAATTATCACTGCCGAAAGGTATGAAGATCATATATAAAAATAACGTAAAAAGCAGCTGAAGTGCCAAAACCTCAGCTGCCTTTATTATATGTAAATCAATTCCCTTTGAAGATTAGTGTCCGAAAGAAAATGCTCCTGTGAAAATGTTTTCAAAAAAAGCTTTTGCAAAGTAAACTACATCTGATAAAAAAGCTAAAACAGCAAGCATAATAAAACCTCCTTTAATTCAGTAATTATATTCTACAGCATATATGCTACAATGAAGAAGTATAAATGTTAATAATTTATGAACAAAAATCCCGTTGACTTAGTATGCTCATTAGTGTTAAACTGATTACAGAATTAAAAAAAGGAGAAAAAGTAAAATGAGAAACTTTGATAAAGTAATCGACCGCAGAAACACAAACAGTCTCAAACACGATTTCGCCGCAGAGAACGGACTGCCCGCCGATGTTATGCCTATGTGGGTGGCAGATATGGACTTCATGGCACCCGAATGTGTCCTCGAAGCTCTGCAGAAATCGGTAGACCACGGCATTTTCGGCTACAGTAATCTTAAGGATGACTATTTCGATGCTGTGTCGGGATGGTTTACCCGTCGCTTCGGCTGGACTCCCGAAAGAGAATGGCTCGTACAGACTCCGGGTGTCGTTTACGCTTTAGCTATGGCGGTAAGAGCCTTTACGGAAAAGGGCGAGAGTGTTATTATTCAGCCGCCGGTTTACTATCCGTTTTATAATGTAATCAGAAACAATCAGAGAAACATCGTCGAAAGCCCCCTCGTTTATTCAGACGGAAAGTACACTATCGATTTCGCAGACTTCGAAAAGAAAATCACCGATAATGATGTTAAGCTTTTCATACTCTGCAGTCCCCATAACCCTATCTGCAGAGTATGGACCAAAGAAGAGCTTCAGAAGCTCGGTGCAATCTGCAAAAAGCATAATGTTATCATCGTAGCCGACGAAATCCACTGTGATTTTACCTATGAGGGTCATCCCCATCACATTTTCTATGAGGCAGTTCCGCAAATGGCCGAAAGAGCCCTTATCTGTACCGCTCCGAGCAAGACCTTCAATATAGCAGGTCTCCAGTGCTCAAACATCTGGATAAAGAACGAGGAGCTCCGTCAGAGATATAACGGGGAAATCGCCGCCAGCGGCTACACGGTTCCAAATAATCTCGGTGTGGTTGCCTGTAAGGCGGCCTACAAGGGCGGAGACGACTGGTACGAGGAGTGCTGGGCATACATAAAGGAAAATCTTGCCTACGTAAGAGAGTTCGTAAAGGAAAATCTTCCCGGTATCAGACTCGTAGAGCCGGAGGGAACTTATTTTGCCTGGCTTGACTGCTCAGGTCTCGGTCTTACTGCAAAAGAGCTTAATGACCTTATTATCAATAAAGCCGGCCTGTGGCTCGATGCAGGTGACATCTTCGGTGTCATCGCCGAGCAGTTCCAGAGAGTGGTTTTAGCCTGTCCGAGAGAAACGGTGGAAAAGGCTATGGAAAGCCTTAAAAAAGCCGTGGAGGGAATGAAAAAATGACAGTAATTGCTTATTATTTTAAAAATATAATTATCTCGATCGTAGCTTTTCTCCTCTGTGGAATCAACTGGATAATCCCCATTAATCTTATGAGAATCACCGTAGCACCTGCAGTTTTCGAAACAGGCGGAGACTACTATAACATCGTATGGGAAACCTCCTTCAAGGGCAGCGGCTGTGTTAAGTACACCTATAACGGCGAAGAAAAAGTAATCTGGGACTCCAATAACGGCATTATCACCTCCGATGACACGGTGCACAGCGTAAAGGTACCCAAAGAGGAGCTCAGAGGAAACACCTACACCGTAGAATCACAGTTCGTAGCCTTTAAATTCGGTTATCACAGTCTTAAGGGTAAAAAATGTGAAAGTGAGCCTATAGCCTTCGGCGGTGAAGAAAAGGAAGACGGCATAAATATTCTCTGCATAGCCGATATCCACGAATTGGAAAAGAAAATGTACAAGGCTCTCTCTCACATAGAAGAAAAGCCTGACCTTATCTGTATGATAGGCGATATCACCTCTGAAATGCGTACCAAGGATCAGTTCACCAAATATCTTCTCAAGGATGCTGCAGATCTCAGCGGCGGCGCTGTTCCCGTAGTATACACACGAGGCAACCACGAAACGAGAGGTGAATATGCGGGAATAATGGCTGATTATCTCGGCGACGAGATGGGTAAATTCTACTACACCTTTGATTTCGGACCTCTTTCGGCAGTCGTTATCGACTCAGGCGAGGATAAGGAGGACAGCCACAAGGAATACAGCGGTCTGGTGAATTTCGAGACTCTCCGCAGTGAAGAATACGAATGGCTCTGCGGACTTGACGAAGATGACTTCGAAGGAAAATACAGGATAGTATTCAGTCACGAGCCTGTACTCGATGATCACTTCGGTAAAGACTGGACAGCACCTCTTAAGGAGCTCGGAATGGAGCTTGTCGTAGGAGGTCACTGGCATCAGTCAAAATTTATCGAGGGCGAGCTTCCCTCATTCATCGTGGGCGGTAATCTCGGTGACGGTAATTGGGCGGCATCGATGATGAGACTCGAGGACGGTAAAATCTCCGTAAAAACCGTAGATACAGAAGGAAATGTGCTCATGGACAGAGATGTAAAATAAACAGCAAGGGGGCTGTTGCACTAAGGCAGCCCCTAA
>JAZUOC010000226.1:0-5426 GCA_045604465.1 Acutalibacteraceae bacterium | reverse complement strand
AGGCAAACAATGTTCCCAACGATAACATCGAAAGAATCATCAAAAAGGCTTCCGGCGAAGCAGGCGGTGCAAACTACGAGGCTATTATGTACGAGGGCTACGGTCCCTCAGGTATCGCTGTTATCGTAGAAACCCTCACCGATAACCGTAACCGTACAGCAGGTGAAATGCGTCACTACTTCGACAAGAATAAGGGTAACCTCGGTCAGCAGGGCTGTGTTTCCTTTATGTTCACACGCTACGGCGTAATCGTTATCGAGGCTGAAGACGTAGACGAGGACAAGCTTATGGAGGATGCACTCGAAGCAGGTGCAGTTGACTTCATCACTGACGAAGAGGACATCTATGTAGTCCGTACAGAGCCTAACGACCTGGGTGCAGTCCGTGACGATCTCGATGCCAAGGGCTACAAGTTCGTTTCTGCTGAGGTGGAATACATTCCCAACACAGAAACAGCACTTTCAGATCCCGAAGATCTCAAGTGTATGGGCAAGCTTTTAGATATGCTCGAGGATAATGACGATGTGCAGAATGTATGGCACAACCTCGAGAATGAGGATGACCTTCCCTGAGTTATTCTGAATGAATAATGAATAGTGAATAATGAATAATTGTGGTCGCGGGACTTGCCTCGCCTGAAAGGAGAGGTGTCAGCCGAAAGGCTGACGGAGAGGTCTTCGCGGCCATATTTTTTTGTGGTAGCCGCAAAGGGAAGGGGCGGTAAAGGTAAAGTGAATAAAATAAATTGAGCACAGGGAACAGCTTAATGCCGACCCCTGTGCTTAATACTATTGTCTTTTCGTCCGGACAGAGAACCGTACTTTGTGCTCCGACTGACCTCCGAACACAGAGAACCGCCCCCTGTGTTCTAAAAGTTTAAAACATAAAAATGCAGGGCGTACACCCTGCATTAAAACCTTTTAAGTTTTACGAGTAAGGTGGGTGGCGGAGATAACCACCGCCCGTTAATCATTCTTCAATCGAACACATAGGACCGTCCCCTGTGTTACTTTCATGTGTTACTTTTCTTTTTTCAAGGGTTAACGGTTGGTTTTCACGCTAACCATCCTCTGTGTTATCCAAGAAACGCACCTGTGTTCTTAGTGATGTCTTTTAATTAACTTCTTGTATTTTTTGTTTTGTTTTTTTATATTTCTGTGTATACGTTCGAAATGCGACAAATGATACATAAAGAATATTAAAGTAAAAAATAGAATTATAAATGAATAAACTATAGTGAAAAGAACACAATGAATTTTCCTTTGAATGTTGATTTCATTGATATCATAATAAATTCTTGAATTGCTTCTTACATCTAATACCTCTATTGTACTATCGTCCCAAAAAGATTTTCGTTGTTTTACCAATAAAACAACTTGTTCTTCACCTTTAATTTGTTCAAGCAATGCATCATCATGTTTTATGTTACTGTAACAATATAAAATATATTCTTTTTGATCTACAACGAAATGTATATGGATTATAGAACGCTGAAAACGAATTGTTTTATAAACATCAGAAACGTTACCTGTTATTTCAGTAAGCTCATCTATGTTAGCAGGTTCTGCCTTAGTATGTATTTCAACTACATTAAAAACTAGATAAATAATAAGCACCAAATAAACAACAATATGCTTCATTAATAGTTTTTTTTCAGAGGAGTTAAATACTTTAGATATTTTCTTCTTACTCATATTTACCCTCCAAGCAAAGTATCAACAAACCAATTTGCAACTTTTTGAACACCTATTTTTATAAACGAAACGGCAGTGTCAAAAACCTGACCTGTACTGTACTTTTTTGACACATATTTAACCGAAGACAGGGGACGGTTCTCTGTCTTTGCTAATCATCTCAGCCACTTTTCAACCAAGCCCTTACTTGTTCCTGTCAATCTGACCATCTGTCTTATGGACAAACCTTTATCCCTCAAGTCTTCTATACACTTCTCTTGCTCAACCTTTGACAAAGCCTGAAATTCCGTCACATTTCTGCAACCTGAATACAGCTCAATTATAGCTTTTGCCTGCTCGTCTGTCAAGCGGATGACTTCTTTTTCTTCCAATTCCAAACACCTATCCGTGTTCTCCTCATAATTAAATGCCGCAAATTCATCAAGTGGCATTATATCCAAAATAAAATCTGTATCTACTATCCAATTTTTGTCCGTATACTCTCTGTAGCTGCTGAATTTGTAGTCTTGTATGTTTTTGCAAAGCTCGGCTTTAATCGGGTTCTGATGTATGTAGCGGATAACGGTAAACAGGTATGCATCATCCTCTACCGGCTCACTTTTAAACCTGTCTTGAAACAAGTGTCCCACCCTTTGATATTTGATGTTGTACCAATAAACAAACTTTCCGCCGATACGCTTGAAAATCTGTTCTAAAGGCTCCTTTTCTTCTTTGATAAGTAAATGTATATGATTACCCATAAGGCAGTAAGCAAAGAGTTCATAGCCGCTTTTTTCCTTGGTATCCTTGAGTGTCCAAAGAAACTTTTCGCAGTCTTCTTCGTCCTCAAATATCTGCTGTTTGTTTATCCCTCTGAGCATTATGTGATATATTCCGGTTGAGCTCTTTTTTCTGGCTTGTCTTGGCATTCTTATCACCTCAAGCTGATTATACCACCTTTTTCACCTCTCGTCAAGACAGAGAACCGTCCCCTGTCTTATAAAACTTTTTCAAAAAACATCTGTAAAGCTATTGACTTTTACAGATGTTTTTAGTATAATGTGTAGGCTGTAAAGTAAATCTTCTTTACAGATGCGGAAATGAGGGGTGAAATAATGGCTAAAAATCTCGATGTTATCATGCTTTTCGATGTTTACGGTGAGCTTCTCACCCAGAAGCAGCAGGATTTTATCAGCTATTATTATAACGATGACCTCTCTCTTGCCGAAATAGCAGAGAACGAAGGCATCACCCGTCAGGGTGTACGCGATGCCATCAAAAGAGCCGAGGCTCAGCTTTTCACCTTCGAGGAGCATATCGGTCTCTGTGAGCGACTTGAAAAAATGAGAAAGGGTCTCAGCGAAATCAGCGAGCTCACCTCACTTATCAATGAGGTAAACCGCAGAACCATCCTTTCCCGTGAAATCAACGACGCAGTGGCGAGAATTTCCGTTTTAACACAAATGATTGGCGAATAAAGGGTGACGGAATAAGTCACACCCTTCCCGAAAGGATTGATTCAAGATGGCATTCGAAGGTCTTTCAGACAGACTGGAAGCCGCCTTTAAAAAGCTGAAAAGTAAGGGCGCTCTTACGGAAAGCGACGTAAAGGAAGCCATGAGAGAAGTTCGTTTAGCCCTACTCGAGGCTGACGTAAACTACAAGGTCGCCAAGGACTTCACCAAAACCGTAACCGAAAGAGCAGTAGGTGAAAAGGTTATGGAAAGTCTTACCCCCTCACAGATGGTTATCAAAATCGTCAACGAGGAGCTTACCAATCTCATGGGCGGTACCAAGTCAAGACTTAATACAGCCAACCACCCTCCCACGATCGTTATGATGTGCGGTCTTCAGGGTTCAGGTAAAACCACCCACAGTGCGAAATTAGCACTTATGCTTAAAAATCAGGGCCACAGACCTCTTCTCGTCGGTTGTGACGTTTACCGTCCCGCCGCTATCAAACAGTTAGAGGTCGTCGGTGAGAAGGCAGGCGTTCCCGTTTTCCAGCTCGGTCAGATCGACCCGGTGGAAATCGCTAAAAAGGCTGTCGCTCACGCCAAGGACCACGGATATGACTATGTATTTCTCGACACGGCAGGCCGTCTCCACGTGGACGAGGAGCTTATGGAAGAGCTTAAAAACATCAAAAGTGAGGTTCACCCCCACGAAATTATGCTCGTAGTAGACTCCATGACCGGTCAGGACGCAGTCAATGTCGCCACCTCCTTCAACGAGGCGCTCGGCATCGACGGTCTTCTCCTTACCAAGCTCGACGGTGATACCCGAGGCGGTGCGGCACTCTCAGCCAGAGCCGTTACAGGTAAGCCTATCAAATTCGTCGGTACAGGTGAAAAGCTCGAAAACCTCGATGTTTTCCATCCCGACAGAATGGCTTCGAGAATTCTCGGCATGGGTGATATGCTTTCTCTTATCGAAAGAGCAGAGCAGCAGCTCGACGAAAAGAAAGCCGCAGAGCTCGAAAGAAAGCTCCGCAAAAACAAATTCGATCTTAACGACCTTTTAGACCAGCTTCAGCAGGTAAGAAAGATGGGTCCCATAAAGGATATGCTCAAAATGCTTCCCGGTATCGGTAAGAAAATCGACGAGGTAGAAGTGGACGAAAGACAGTTTGACCGTGTTCAGGCTATCATCCTCTCGATGACACCCCAGGAAAGAGCTAAGCCCGACATCATCAACCCTTCCCGTAAGAGAAGAATCGCTGCAGGCTGCGGTATGCAGGTCGAGGACGTAAACCGCCTTCTCAGTCAGTACAGACAGATGCAGAAAATGTTCAAGCAGCTCGGCGGTAAAAACACAAAGAAAATGCAGAAGAGAATGAGAAATATGCCCGGCATGATGAACGGAATGAACGGAATGAACGGCGGTATGGGCGGTTTCCCGATGTAAGTCAAAGACACATAAAGTGTTAAAATATTAAATTAAAAAATTATTTTATTGGAGGTCATTAAAATGGCAGTAAAAATCAGACTTCGCCGTATGGGCGCAAAGAAGGCACCTTTCTATCGTGTAGTAGTAGCAGATTCAAGATATCCCCGTGACGGTCGTTTCATTGAAGAAATCGGCTATTACAATCCTATGAAGGATCCCGCAGAAATCAAGATTGATGCAGAAAAGGCTCAGAAGTGGATTGCCAACGGCGCACAGCCCACAGACACAGTTAAGGTTCTTCTTAAAAAGTCCGACATCATTAAATAATTGCGGAGGTCGCCACTTTGAAAGAGTTACTTATATCAATTGCAAAGGGTTTAGTTGATGAACCCGAAAAGGTAACTGTTGACGTTGACGACATCAACGAAGAAGGTGTAGTTGTATACCACCTTCACGTTGCTCAGGACGATATGGGTAGAGTTATTGGTAAGCAGGGCAGAATTGCAAAGGCTATCAGAACTGTAATGCGTGCAACTGCAAACAGAAGCGACAGTAAGATTTCCGTAGAAAACGTCTGATTAACCAGAAAAAATATTCCCCGTCAGTATTGACGGGGAGTTTTTTTATTGAAAATGTCATTCTGAGGCTTGCCGAAGAATCTTAAGCTCTGCTGAAAAGATTCTTCACTGCGTTCAGAATGACACTTTTATATTATCTGCTTTTGTTTTTATAAATCCTGTAAGAATAAACCGTAGGTATAACCACTGCTGCAATCACAATCGACATAAACACAAAGGGATTTTCTGCTACTGCCGTAAGGCATACAAGAACACCGCACAGCACCCAGAGCTTACCTGCAAAACG
>JAZUOC010000225.1:0-2514 GCA_045604465.1 Acutalibacteraceae bacterium | reverse complement strand
TAGCTACATAAATCGTTATCACCGTACCGACGGGGACCATTTCACCCTTTGCGGGATAGGTTTTAATAACAGCACCTATTTCAACCTCTTCGTTTCTTTCTTTGATTACGGTAGTGTCGAGACCCTTTCCGCGGATAACGGCATCGGCAGATGTGTACTCATATCCGTATACATCGGGTACCTCGACTTTCGAAGAGGAGTCAGAGATGTAAATAATGATTTTAGAGTTCTTTTTCACTTTACCTGAATCGGGCTCCTGTCTGAGAATTGTACCTGCCTCAGCATCACTCTCTTCATCTATTACAGGCTCAAATGAAAAGGCTGAATATGCAGGCTGATTCATTACCTGGTTATAAAAATTCAAGCCTACAAGATTAGGTACATCTACCTTATCGGAATCAGGTAAAAACATCGAAATAAGCACGATAGCGAAGATAATAAGTGCACCAAGGACACCGCAGAGCACGGCGATGGTTTTCTTTTTAGCTCCGTCCTCTTCGTCGATGTCATCTTCATAATAATCGTCATAGTCATCTTCGATTACGGTTTCGGCACGGGTAACTACAGGTGAAGCCACCTTTATGTCTTCATCACTTTCAGTTATCTGTCCGGGCTGTGTGCCGGTGAAATAGGAATAATCAAATTTAATGTTAGGATTTTTCTTATATTCCTCTATATCTCTTAAAATCTCAGAGGCTGACTGGTATCTGTCACTCTGATTTTTCTGCATGGCTCTGATGATAATCTGCTCGAGACCTACAGGTATATCGGGATTTATTTCGCGAGGCTTCACCGGATCGTTCTGAAGCTGCATAAGTGCCACGGAAACAGCGTTATCTGACTGGAAGGGAAGGGTGCCTGTGAGCATTTCGTAAAGCATAACGCCGACAGAATAAAGGTCTGTTTTGGCATCTGTATGGCTTCCTTTAGCCTGCTCGGGACTGATGTAATGAACAGAGCCTATAGCACCGTCAGTCATGGTGCGGGTTTCACTTCTGCTGAAGCGTGCGATACCGAAATCAGTAACCTTGATAGTGCCGTCCGATATAAGCATTATATTCTGAGGCTTTATGTCTCTGTGAACGATACCTTTATCATGGGCGTGCTGAAGAGCACGGAGAATCTGTGTCACATAATAAATAGCCTCACGCGGATTGATTCTGCCCTGCTGTTCGATGTATTCCTTAAGAGAAATACCTTCGACATATTCCATGACAATATACTGAATCATATTTCCGTAGCTGACATCGAAAACCTTTACTATGTTAGGATGTGAGAGAACGGCTATTGCCTTTGATTCGTTTTTAAAGCGTCTTCTGAAATCCTCGTTAGCGAGAAATTCATCCTTGAGAATTTTTACGGCTACGATTCTGTGGTCGATATTGTCAAAAGCCTTATAGACGACAGCCATACCGCCTACACCGATTATCTCGATTATTTCGTATCTTCCGTCAATTCGCTTTCCAACATAGTTTTCCATTTTTCTTCACCTTACCCTTTCATAATAACAACCGTTATATTATCACTACCGCCATTATTATTGGCTTCATCGATATACTTTTCTGCAAGCAATTCAAAATCTGTATTCTGATAAATTTCAAGTATTCTTTTATCCTTAACCATGCCGCTAAGACCGTCTGTGCAAAGCAGCAAAGCCTCGTTATCATTTAAATAAATATAGTCAAATTCAATATCTATATCTTCATCAACACCCATAGCCCGGGTAATGATGTTTTTTATCGGATTGTTTTCGAATTCCTCTTTTGTAATCTGCCCTTTATCCAGCATTTCCTGTACAAGAGAATGATCCTTGGTAATCTGCTCAATAGAGCCTTCTCTGAGTATGTATGCCCTGCTGTCACCCACGTGTGCTATACAGACCTCGTTCTTTTTGACAAGAGCGGCGACTATGGTAGTTCCCATACCCTTCAGTGAATTATCGAATATGCCTCTGTCGAAAACATTCACATTAGCAGTGGTTATAGAAGAAAGAAGAAGATTTTCCAGAGAGGAAACACCCATAGAAGGATTGTAGCACTTTTTAATTTTTTCGCTTACCATTTCTACGGCGACAGTACTTGCGACCTTTCCGCCGTGAACTCCTCCCATACCGTCACACACTATGGCCCAGGAGGTTCCGTCGGGCAGAACTCCGTAATCAAAAGCATCTTCATTTTTGCTTCTGACAGCACCAACATCAGTTTTGCCGGTAATAAGCATTAAACCGTCTCCTTTCGTTTATTTTTCGCCTCTGCGAAGCTGTCCGCAGGAAGCGTTTATATCACTGCCGAGAGTTCTTCTGACAGTGGCATTTATTCCGTGTTTTTCGAGAATCTTAATAAATCTGACGATTCTGTCACGGTTGCTTTTTCTGTAATCTCTTTCTTTGACGGAGTTCACGGGAATCAGATTCACGTGGCAGAGCATACCTTTGAGTCGCTGTGCAAGCTCAACAGCACATTCGTCACCGTCGTTGACTCCGCTTATCATCGCATATTCAAAAGAAATACGCCT
>JAZUOC010000224.1:0-6088 GCA_045604465.1 Acutalibacteraceae bacterium | reverse complement strand
GGATTTCCCGGCTTCGGCGGTTAAGAGGGGTGAAGCGGCATGATTATACTTGATGAAGTATGCAAATTCTATCAGGTAGGTGGCGAAAGGGTAAGAGCTCTCGATCACGCCTCTCTTCACATAAAGCCTCACGAATTTGTAAGTATTATCGGCCCCTCGGGAAGCGGTAAATCCACTCTTATGAACGTTATCGGATGTCTGGATATCGCTGATGCGGGCACCTATCACCTCGACGGTATGCCCATCGAATCCTACAGTGAAAACGATCTGGCTAAGGTCAGAAACGAGAAAATCGGCTTCGTTTTTCAGAATTTTAATCTGATTGCAAAGCTTAATGCCGAGGAAAATGTGGAGCTGCCTCTCATTTATCAGGGCGTTCCGAAGGCAGAGAGACAGGAAAGAGTCAGAGAAGCACTCGAAAGGGTCGGACTTTTAAAAAGAGCCAAGCATCTTCCCACGGAGCTTTCGGGCGGTCAGCAGCAGAGAGTCGCTATAGCAAGAGCTCTGGTAACCCGTCCGTCGCTTATCCTTGCCGACGAGCCTACGGGTAATCTTGACTCGAATACGAGCAAGGAAATAATGGAAATGTTCCACGAGCTTCACAGCCAGGGAAATACCATCGTACTAATAACTCACGATAACGATGTGGCAAAGCAGGCTCCGAGAAGCATACACATTTTAGACGGTAAGGTTACGGAGGTGGAATTATGATAATGTCCTTTAAAATGGCTATCAGAAGCATAAGCTCCAATAAGCTTCGTGCCGTACTTACCATGCTCGGTATCATCATGGGTGTTATGGCTCTCGTGGTTCTCGTCAGCCTCGTAAACGGTGCTACCAGCTCTGTTACAGATACAGTTTCGAGCCTCGGAAGCAATATGATTACCGTAAGCATTTCCGATGACAAGGGTATGCCTGTTACTCTCAATACCATAGAGGAATGGACTGCTGCAGAAGAAAAGCTTTCCGTTATTGCTCCCTATGCACAGGATTCCGTTACGGGCAAGGGTAAGGCCGATAACGGAGATGTTACCGTTTACGGTACCACACCCCTTTATTATGACATTCAGGGCTTACAGCTTGCTATGGGCAGATTCATTAAAAATACTGATGTGGATAATAACACCTATGTCTGTGTCATCAATGAAACCTGTGCAGAGGAGCTTATCGGCTATGCGGACTGTGTGGGAGACACGGTTTCTCTCAACGGTACCAAATATACTGTAGTCGGTGTAATTGCGGATAATGATAATTCACTTACATCGGTGTTCTCCTCAGGTACTATGGTAGCCTATGTTCCCTACACCTCTCTTCTGAGACTTTCTGACACGGTAAGCTCAGAAATCACCTCTTTTTATGTGGGCGCAGAGGAGGATAGCGCCATAGCCGAAGCAGAGGAGGCCATCACTGCCGTTCTTATGGAACGCTTCGAGGAGGATGACGAGGCCTTCTCCGTATCCTCGCAGGATGTCTTAGAGGACACTATGGAGAATATTACCTCCATTCTTACTATCCTTCTCGGCGGTATAGCGGCTATTTCTCTTATCGTCGGCGGTATCGGTATTATGAACATTATGCTCGTTACCGTTACGGAAAGAACGAGAGAAATCGGTATCAGAAAAGCCATAGGAGCTAACAGAAAAAATATACTTATGCAGTTTCTTATGGAGGCGGTGGTTATCTGTATGTTAGGCTGCATCATAGGCATTTTTATGTCATGGGCTATATTGCAGATAGTTACCACCATAGTGTCAAGTATGGGAATGAAATTCTCTCTTGACCTCGGAGTAGTGCTTATCGCAGTTTTATTCTGCTTTGTAATCGGTGTAGTCTTCGGACTTTATCCTGCAAACAAGGCAGCTAAAATGAAGCCTATCGATGCACTTCATTACGGAGGTTAAGGCATTATGAAAAAGATTATTGATTTTATAAAAAAATACCCTAAAAAAAGGGTGATAGCAGTCTTTCTTTCTGCGGTTATAGTTATTCTTCTTGCTGTTCTGCCTATGGCGGCATCGAAAAGAGGAAACGGCGACAGCATAAAGGCGAGCATACTTTCGGGTACCGTAGAAAAGGGCGAGGTAAGCTCTATGTTAATCGGTGCAGGCACTCTTTCACAGCAGGACGGAGAAAAGCTGAACATTCCCTCCTCTGTTAAAATAAAGGAATTCATGGTTTCTGACGGTGACAGCGTAAAAAAAGGTGATGACCTTCTGAAGATAGACAGAGTAACGCTTATGCAGGCCATAAGCGATGTCCAGGAAACTATGGATTATTTAAGAGAAGAGATGGAGGACGCCAAGGGCGAAAGCTCCACAGATAAGGTAACTGCACATAGAGCCGGTACGGTGAAGGCCGTCTATGCCGAAAAGGGTGACGATGTCCAGAGTGTGATGCTTAAAAAAGGTGCTCTTGCAGTAATTTCTCTCGACGGTCTGATGTCCGTGGAAATCGAAACAGATAAGAAGATTTCCGCAGGAGAAAAGGTCAAGGTTACCTTTAAGGATAAAACAGAGGTAAACGGAGAGGTGAAAACCTATCTCGACGGCGTAGCCAAGATCACCTTCGAGGATGAAAATTACACCGAAGGAACTAAGGTTACCGTAACCAAAGAGGACGGAACTAAAATAGGCAGCGGTAAAATTCAGATTAACAGCCGTTGGAATGCTACAGCTTATTCGGGAAAAATTTCTTCCGTAAAGATAAGCGTAAAGGAAAAGGTTTCCTCGGGTGAGGCTCTTTTCTCTCTTGAAAACGTAAGCAGTACAGCCAAATATGATAATCTTGCCTCACAGCACAGAGAATACGAGGAGCTTATGCTTTCACTCTTTGAGATGTACCAGAGCGGAACGGTAAAAGCACCCGTGGACGGTACGGTTTCGGGTATAGATAAAGAAAGCTCTCTTCTGCTTTCGAATACAGAGGGTGTTTCGGTAGAGCTTTTAGCTAATGCTCCCGACGGTAACGATGAAGCAGTATATAATAATTATATCGGTAAAATCATATCAATAAATGAAGGCTTATGGAATGTAAACCTCAATACCGAAAATCAGTCAGTTACCGATTACAAGAACCTTTTAGAGGTTGATTTTGCCGAGGAAAAGATGACACAGAACGGTAATTTCAATCCGACGGTCCCTGTTTATGAACTCGACGGAAACAGCTGGAAGCAGATAGGCACCCCGGAGATAAAGGCAGGAGATATTCTTCTCTTTGCAGGCACAGGTACATCTGATATTGTGTGGGCAGTCCGTGTATTCAAGGGTAGCACCCTACCTCCCGAAACGACTACGGAGCCTACTACAGAGCCTACCACTACCGAGCCCTCAACCACCTCTCCCGGCACTACACAACCCACGACATCACCCTCCGAGCCTTCGGGCGGTGATATGACAAAGCCGAGCGGAGATGTAACAATGCCGTCAGGCGGTGACATAACAATGCCTTCAGGTGGCGATATGACTATGCCTTCGGGTGGCGATATGACTATGCCTTCGGGTGGCGATATGACTATGCCTTCGGGTGGCGATATGACCATGGCTTCGGGCGGCGATATGACCATGCCTTCAGGTGGCGATATGACCATGCCTTCGGGTGGCGATATGACCATGCCTTCGGGCGGTACTGAAACAATGCCGTCAGGTCAGCAATCGGGACAGAATCAGATGTCCGGCGGAAGCTTTTCGGGCGGTTACTTCAGCGGTGGCTCATTCGGAGACCTTTCGGGTATGCAGTCCGGTATGCTTCAGAGTGAAAATCAGTTTGAGCTTTTTGATCTTGTGGGAACCACAGTAGCCTCAGTGACACCTCAAGATACTATGACCGTTTCTGTTACTGTTGACGAGCTTGATTTATCCCAGGTAGAAATAGGTATGGATGCTGAAATTACTCTCGATGCTTTTATGGGCGAAGCTTTTGAAGGTACTGTAACCGACATCGGCACCAGCGGTGAAAACTCGGGCGGTAACAGTAAATTTGCCGTAGAAATTACTATGGACAGAGCAGAAAATATGCTCGCCGGTATGAATGCCACTGCGAAGATAGTTCTTGCTTCACACAAGGATGTTCTTACAGTACCCGTAGAGGCACTCTGCGACTTAGGAAACGAAACGGTGATTTATACGAAATATAATAAGGGTGACGAAGCTCTCGAAAAGCCTGTTACCGTTACCGTCGGTGCATCTGACGGCGAAAAGGCAGAGATACTTTCAGGCCTCACAGAGGGACAGGAATATTACTATTCCTATTATGATGAATATCAGTCCACCGAAGACACAGGCGGATTCAGCTTTATGAGTGGCTTCGGCGGTATGGGCGGCGGAAGCGGAATGCGTCGCCCCGGCAGATAATAAGGAGGATAAAACAATGAAAAAAATAATCTGTATTGCAGTGCTTTGTCTTGCCTGTGCTTTAAGCTTTTACGGATGCTCAGACAAGAACGAAAATAACAGCAGCCTTAATATGAATATGGCCATAGGCAAGATTGAAGCCATCGACGGAAACAAGATTAATCTTGCGGTAGCCGATATGGAATCGATGTTCAGCGGTGAAATACCCACCGGTGATTTCAGCGATTTTAACGGTGAGATGCCCGAAAACTTCAATCCCGAAGATTTCCAAGGACAGATGCCGGAGGGCTTCGACCCTGAAAGCTTTAACGGCGGTGAAAGACCTTCCTTCCCCGAAGGAGAAATGCCTGAAGGCTTCGATCCCGAGGACTTTGGCGGTGAAGCTCCCGAAAAAGGAAAGCGTCCCGAAAACGGTGAAATGCCCGAAGGCTTTAATCCCCAGATGGGCGGAGGTAGGATGAACTTCGACACTTCATCTCTTACTTTCAGCGGTAAAAAAGAGGATTACACCATTCCGGAAGGAATGAAAATCGGTGACGGTGATTACACCTCTCTGAAAGTCGGAGATGTGATTATGATTTCCTTCGACCGTGAAGGCGGAATAAGTGAAATCAGAGTTATGCCGACACAGGAAGCTGCGGAAGAAACAACGGCAGAATAACGGTAATAAAGTCCGCTTCTCATACACAAAGCATTGCGGTAAACAGGGCGTTAAAAAGTCTGACAAAAACACACAGAAGAAAACAGAAACCTCCTATGGTGGGATAAAAACTACCATAGGAGGTTTTTATAAATGAAGAAAAAAGCCGCAGTTAAACTGCGACAAACTACAAAAAATCAAGCAGCCGTTTGATTAACAACTACTTGATAGATTATTCTGTTTTAACTCTTTATCCCAACTATTGACAAAGAGCCTGTTTTTCAAACCCGCTGAACACCACCGGGATGAATCAGCCGATTAATGCTAAAAACTCCCGCAACGGCAATGTTACGGGAGTTTTACTGTTAAATAAAGGTCAGAGTGCTTATCTTACACGCTCCATACCACGTTTTCATTCTGTGAGAAAGCTTCAGCGGCTGTGGTGTCATAATAATCTACCTCATTATAACACTTCATACCTGTACCTGAGGGAAGAAGCTTACCGATGATAACGTTTTCCTTAAGACCGAGAAGCGGATCGACCTTACCCTTGATAGCTGCATCTGTAAGAACTCTTGTAGTTTCCTGGAAGGATGCGGCTGAAAGGAAGGAGTCTGTGGCAAGAGAAGCCTTGGTGATACCCATAAGAACGGGTGAACAGGTAGCTGTCTGAAGCTCTTCGCCTGTTTCTTCCATCCTTGCTCTGACAGCATTATTGGCATCACGGAACTCTTTCTTATCTACTACGGAATTGGGAAGAAGAGTAGTGTCGCCTGCTTCTTCAACCTTAACCTTTCTCATCATCTGACGTGCGATAACCTCGATGTGCTTATCGTTGATATCAACACCCTGTGTACGGTAAGTGAGCTGTACCTGGCTGATGAGATAGTCGTGAACTGCATTTACGCCGAGAACATTGAGTACATCTCTGGGATCAATAGAGCCTTCTGTGATGGTTTCGCCCTTCTTGACGAACTGACCCTCAGAAACTCTTGCTCTGGCACCGAAGGTAAGGAAGTATTCCTTTCTTTCGCCGGTTTCTTCATTGGTAACAACGATATGGGGATTCTTCTTGATTGTTTCGAAGGATACAATACCG
>JAZUOC010000223.1:0-2370 GCA_045604465.1 Acutalibacteraceae bacterium | reverse complement strand
AGGACCGACTGATGCAATGGGAATGGTGGTATTGATTATATTAGCAACCTTGTTCCTTTCGTTTGTTATCGGTGTTCTGTCAAACAATATGATAAAATATTCATACCCGTTTGTTACGTCAGTTGTGTTTATACCTTCGGTGTATATTTACTATAATGAATCAGCGTTAATACATTCACTCTGGTATCTGGTGGTTTCAGGTGTCGGTTTATTAATAGGGTCAGGTATAAATGCAATCATTTATAGCCTTAAGCAAAGAAATAAGTAATTAAATCCGATTGTTCACAGCAAAAATAATGTAGAGTAAAGTAATAAAGCGTTAAACAGCTATGCAGAACATCTTGCTTTGCTCTTATTCGCAATACTTATCTAAACCCTCAATAGCCTTAATTTTTGCTTCTGAAAATAATACCAATTTCAATAGGTCGAACAGTTAGGAAAATAAGAATTTGCAGAGGTGTAACAGTTTCAAAGGAGCGCAATGATATGGCTATAATCATAGACCATCAACTAAGAGAACATATTCCGCACAACGCAATAGAATTTCCGATCACCTATTTTCACGATGAGCTTATTACTCTGCCCGATTGGACCTGACCTTTGCATTGGCATCCGGATTTTGAGATTGCAACGGCAGAATGCGGAGTTTTAGATTGCCAAGTCGGTGGAAATCACATCATATTGGAAGCAGGTGACAGTTTATTTATCAACGGAAATATACTGCACGGAATAAAACAGTTATCGAGTGATGTTCCGGACCCGATGCCGAATATTGTGTTTTCCGGTACTTTAATTGCTCCCGAAACAAGTACTGTTTATCAAAAACACATACTGCCCATTGTTCAATGTGATTCACTGCCTTTTGTTGTGTTTCGACATAGTGACCCTTCTCACAGTGAGATAAACTGCTTGATTAAAGAGATTTACAAGCAAATGGCTGAGAAAAAGATGTGTTATGAATTGACTGTTCAGCGTAATATCAACCGTATATTTGAATTTATATCCTGCAATTTATATAAACTTCCAAAAACTGAAGCAACACGCATACAAATTAACAATCAAATTCGTCTTCAAAAGATGCTGACATATATTTATGAAAACTATGCGGAATCGGTGACACTTGAGGACATTGCTAAGGCAGCAAATATCAGCCGAAGTGAGGCGGGTAGATGCTTTAATACATATATGGGATGTTCGCCGATTGAGGCACTTATCCAATACCGGCTACAAATTGCACAAAGGTTATTAAGTAAGAAAACGCTTACTCTTCAAGAAATCAGCTTTGCTTGCGGGTTTAATTCTGTTAATTATTTCAGCCGTCAGTTCAAGAAAGCCTATGGATATACACCCAGTCAAAATCGCAATTTGGGTAAATAATGCTTTTTCTTGGTGTTATTGTATCTTCATTTTAAGGAATTCTGATGTTATAATACGTTTGAATATTATAATGGAAGGATGAATATTATGGATTTTAAATGGTTAAATGAAGGATCTATCAATCAAACAAAGGATAGAATCGAAATCATAGCACCGCCTCAGACAGACTTTTTCTGCGGCAGTATTGATGAATGCGAAGAAGGTATACTCCCCGAGTCACTTTGTAATGCTCCTTATTATTACACGGAGGTAGAAGGAGATTTTGTGCTCAAGGTCAAAGTCTCTCACGAATTTAAGGACACATACGATTCAGCTTCTGTGATGGTTATGAAAGATTTGACTTGCTGGGCGAAATGCTGCTTTGAGCTTACTGATTTTGGTACACATGCTGCTGTAAGTGTGGTGACAAAGGGCGACTCAGATGATGCTAACGGTTGCAATCTGGAAGGCAACACTGCCTGGCTTCAGGTTTGCAGAGTCGGTAATAACTTTGCTTTTCACTACTCTGTGGATGGCGTAAACTTTTATATGATGAGATACTTTCATCTTCCTGCAGAACCTATTATAAAGGTTGGTCTTTTGGCACAGGCTCCTGTAGGCAGCGGCGGAATCAGAGTTTATGAAAATCTCAGCATTGAGAAAAGGACTGTAAAGAATATACGTGCAGGCAAATAATTTGTAAATGAATTGTGCTATGAATAAGAAACCGAATTATAAAAAAACTCTGATAGCTTGTTATCTTGGTTTTGTTACACAGGCTATATCTGCAAACTTTGCGCCGCTCTTATTCTTAACATTCAAGGATACCTATGGAATAACACTTGATAAGATTGCAATGATTCCGTTAGTGTTTTATTTAACGCAATTGCTTGTTGACCTTGCGGCTACCAAATTTGCTGATAAAATCGGGTATCGTACCTGCGTTGTCGCATCTCAGGTTTTATCGGCTGTTGGTCTCGTCCTGATGGCATTTTTGCCGGAGATGCTTCCAAT
>JAZUOC010000222.1:0-7277 GCA_045604465.1 Acutalibacteraceae bacterium | reverse complement strand
AAGGCTCTGACGGCCGTGTGTATAAGCCTGTGGTGGAAGAGCTGACTGGCGGTGATTGTGAAGTAGTGGGGTGGTGCGTGAAATAATTTAGGGTGTCAAGAAGGGTGTCAAAATCCCGCAAACCCGCACCACATCTAAAGGTCACAAATTCTCCAAAACCGCGTGCCGAGGGTTCGAGCCCTTCTGCCCCTGCCAAAGGACATCGCAAAAGCGGTGTCTTTTACTTTTTAGTAAATACAGTAGAAGCAAGAAACCGAGGCACGCGGAGCGTGTCGGGCATCGTCACCAAAGCGCGCCCTGTGGGCGATGAAGCAAGGTGAGGATGGCGTAGCGGTCAAAATCGCTCTGCGCTCCAAGCAGAAAAGCGATTTTGGGCACCGCAAGAGGGCCACGGAGTGGTTCGAGCCCTTCTGCCCCAGCCACCGAAAAGTCCGAAAAACCTTGATTTTACAAGGGTTTCGGGCTTTTTTCATACCTAAAATCAATTTTGCTAAAATCGCAATTTGCCGTAAAATATCGCACATTTTCGAGTACTATGTGCCCCCCAATGTGCAATGTCATTAACTTAAGGGAATTAGTGCCATTTTCTGTTGAAAGAGAATTTGAGTGCCTGATGCTTGGCACGAGGAAAAGACCTATCTTTCCTTACGGGAGATAAGCATTCTCATTCACGAAATACAGCACGCTATACAGGATATAGAAGGCTTTGCAGGCGGCTCAAGTCCAGAATTCTGGAAGAAGGCACCTGCTGAGAAAAAGCCCGGAACAATAGTTTATGCAAAAGCTCAGAGAGATAAAATCGGAAGTCAGATTCTTTCAACAGCTTCTCCCGAATTTATCGAAACCTTCAGAGCATATAACAGAGGAGATATCGAGTACAGCGATATTGAGAACGGTCCTTACAGTGAGGATGAGCTTGAGCTTCTGTGGGATTATGACGAGGCTGACAGAGAGGTCAGCTATCTGATGAGCCACGGCGAAAGAAGTGACGAAAACTTTTATTTTTCAACTGCGGGTGAAATAGAAGCCCGTGATGCTTCACAGAGACGGGACTATACCGCCGAGCAAAGAAAAAACACCCGCCCTGATATTGACAGGACGGATGTGGTGTTCAGTGACAGTAAGGGGGAAAATTCAAGTTTTGCAAGTAAGGATATTGAAAAAATACACGAAATATTGTATAATGATAAAAACAATCCATTGTCTGTCAGTTATAGAGCTACCACTGTACATGGCAGTAGTCTGAAATGGGTTTATGATGCAGAGATATTCTCTTTCAGAGAAAGCAATCTATTCCATAAACACATAAGTGATATAAACCAAGGTAGCAAAGCTTTCAGCCAAAACTCCGCAGGTGAGTATATGATTCCGATAGATAACAAAATAGTGTTTACTGACGGAAACTATGATTCGCCTTATGTAAGAGAGATCGTGGAGGTGCTGACAGAATCTCAGACAAGATTTGATGATATAAGGGAGTGTATTTACAGTGTTGAACAAGGAAGATCCGATGGCTATGCAACGGCACAAATTCTTGCAAAAACTTATCCAGATGAATCTATTGTCACATACAGGGATGGAATTAGTGGAGTGTATGGATGGCAAAACGGAAAGCGAAAAGGAAGAACTCGCAGTACAGTTGTTAAAAATCATCTCTACAAGCAGTACGGAGCAAGAAATGATAGAACGAGCCGAAAAGCTCAGATAAATGAAATATCGCCTATTAAGGAGACATCATCGGAAGATGGTGTCTTTTCTCTTTCATCAAAGGACACTGCACCAAAAAAGCACGGTGATTATGCTGTGTACGGTGAGGATGTAATGCTCGAGGGTGAGGCGAAGCCGACAGGCAAAAGAGAGTTCACGGCACCCACACGGGAAAGCATCGCTGAAGGAAAGAAAAAAGCCTGAAATGGGCGGGGTGTCTGCGGTGAAAGTTAATATGTAACGAAAAACCTCATTGAATCGGCGTGAGCCGAGGCAAGGAGGTTTTGTATATCTTTTTACGCTTTAAATTAATTATTGTTATATCTTATATATTTATATTGAAAATTATCATACAAGTATGATATAATTATTTTGATTAATGCAGTTTTCTTGTGGTGTAATCATAAGAAATATAGTATAAAGGAGTTTGTTTTATGAAAGATATTACTTTGGTAATTATGGCAGCAGGTATGGGCAGCAGATACGGTGGGCTCAAGCAAATTGATCCCATCGGAGCAAACGGCGAAATAATTCTGGACTACTCTGTGTATGATGCCATAGAAGCAGGCTTTGATAAGGTCGTCTTTGTTATCAAGCACGAAATTGAAGATGATTTTAAAGAAATTATGCAAGGTAAGTATGAAGATAAAATTAAGGTTGAATATGCTTATCAGGATATAAATAATCTCCCTGAAGGCTACAGTGTGCCTGAAGGCAGAACAAAGCCCTGGGGCACCGGTCATGCTGTTCTCTCCTGTGACGGTATTGTTGACGGACCTTTTGCAGTTATCAATGCAGATGACTATTACGGTAAAGAGACATTCAGACTTATCTGTAACGAGCTCAAGAAAAATAAAAACGATAATGAATTCTGTATGGTAGGTTTTAAAATCGAAAACACACTTACAGAAAACGGCCACGTAGCAAGAGGCGTATGCAAGATAAACGAAGAGGGTTACCTTACAGATATTGTTGAAAGAACAAAAATCGCTCTCAGAGACGGTAAGATAATGTTTACTGAAGACGACGGTGAAAGCTGGACCGAGCTTGAAAGAGGCAGTACAGTTTCGATGAACTGCTGGGGCTTCAGCGGTATGATGATGACAGAGCTTAAAAACCGTTTTGCTGCCTTCCTTGATAAAAATGCGGATAATATGCTCAAGTGTGAATATTTCCTGCCCTTTGTTGTTGACGAACTGCTTAAAGAAGGCAAAATCAGCGTTAAGGTTATTGACACCACAGAAAAGTGGTACGGCGTTACATATAAGGAGGATAAACAGCTTGTTGTTGATGCTATCAAGAGTAAAATTGCCGATGGCATTTATCCCGAAAAGCTTTGGTAAAATATTAAACTATCCTTAATAAAGGAGATATTAAATGGCAAATTCATTTGAAATCAAAGGCAACGAATTTTATCTTGACGGAAAACCCTTTAAGATTTATTCGGGAGCTATGCATTACTTCCGTACACTCCCTGACTATTGGGAGGACAGGCTTCTTAAGCTGAAGCTTGCAGGCTTCAACACTGTTGAAACATATGTGTGCTGGAATCTTCACGAGCCTCAGAAGGGTGTGTTTGATTTCAGCGGTATGCTCGATGTTGCAAACTTTATTGAAACAGCGAATAAGCTCGGTTTATATGCAATCGTGCGACCCGGTCCGTATATCTGCGCTGAATGGGATTTCGGTGGTTTTCCTGCATGGCTTTTAAGGGACAAAAACATTGAGCTTCGTTGTAATAATGAAGTTTATCTCGGTCATGTCAGAGACTATTTCGAAAAGCTGTTTTCAATTCTCAAGCCTCTGTTTATTACAAACGGCGGTAATATCATTGCTGTGCAGGTTGAGAATGAGTACGGCAGTTACTCCAACGATAAAAAATATCTTCACGCGCTTTGTGATATGTACGATAAGCTGGGAGTGAATTTATTAAAGTTCACTTCTGACGGAACCTGGTGTAATATGCTTTCGGGCGGTACAATTGACGGTGTTTTACCTACTCTTAATTTCGGCTCCCGTGCATCAACAGCTTTTAATGCGTTAAAGCCCTACGGAGATGTGCCGAAGATGTGTATGGAATTCTGGTGCGGTTGGTTTGACCATTTCGGTGAAAAGCATCATACAAGAAAGGCTGATAATTTAGTCCCCGAGCTTGAAGAATTTCTTAAGCAAGGCGCGTCATTCAATATGTATATGTTCCTCGGTGGCACAAACTTCGGCTTTACCGCAGGTGCAAACCATATCAAGCGCTACGAGCCTACAGTAACAAGCTACGATTACTGTGCACCCCTGACCGAATGGGGCGACTACACCGATACATACCATAAAATAAGGAAGCTTCTCTGTGAGCATCAGAATATTCCTATGACAGAGCTTCCTCCATCACCTAAAATGCAGAGCATCGGCACCGTGAAGCTTGCCGAGTCGGCAGATTTATTTGAAAATCTTGACAACATAGCTCATAAGCATTATTCACCTCTTCCGAGAAGTATGGAAGCTTACGGACAGAACTTCGGTCTGGTTTATTATGTAACAAAGCTTAAAGGTAAGTATGATGCAGGCTTTCTTTCATTTGACAATGTACACGACTACGCTCACGTTTACTTTGAAAAAAAGAAAATTGCTACAATAAACAGATGCAAGGAAAAGTCACTCTTTAATAAACTTAAGCTAAAAAAACAGCTTTTTATTAAGGGTACAGACTCTGAAAGTGAAATAGGCATACTTGTCGAGGGAATGGGCAGAGTGAATTACGGCAAAGAGCTTTATGACCGTAAGGGTATTTCAAGCGTTCATTTTGCCAATCAGGTGCTTACAGACTTTGATGTATACACCATATCTCTTGATAATCTTGAAAGCCTTAATTTCGGTGAGATTAAAGCTGAAAGTAAAAGCGGTCCCGTATTCCTTAAGGGTACCTTTAAGGCAGATAAGGGTGAATGCTTTGTTGATATGAGCGGCTTTACAAAAGGCTATGTATTTGTCAACGGCTTCAATCTCGGCAGATATTGGGAAATCGGTCCTCAGAAGGCACTTTACTTACCCGAAGCAATTCTCAAGGATGAGAATGAAATAATTATTTTTGAAATTGAAAAATATAAAATGCCTGAAATTTCTATTGTCGCAACACCGATGTTAGGATGACAGGTAAAAAGGAGAACGAAATGATAAATCAGGAAATTAAAACCGCATTTGAGGCCTTTGAAAGAGGCGGAAGCATTGTAAGAGTAGAACAGTTTACTGCCGGTCTTATCAATGCAACTTATCTTATTGAAACTGATAAGAATGAAAAATATATTCTTCAGAAAATCAACACCTTTGTGTTTGAAAATCCTGCGGAGCTTATGTTCAACATTGTCGGTGTAACAAAGCACATCACAGAAAAAATCAAGGAAAACGGCGGAGATTACAAAAGAGAAAACCTCAATTTTCTCCCTTGCAGTACCGGCGAATATTTCTACCGCGATGAAAACAACGGTGCATGGAGAATGTACATCTATGTTGATGAGGCCTTAACCTACAACAAGCCCAAAAACAACGATATCTTCAGAAGTGCAGGTAAAACCTTCGGCAGATTTATGAAGCTTCTTGACGGATATCCTGCAGAAACACTCCACGAAACAATCAAAAACTTCCACAATACTCCTGCAAGATACGAAAACTTACTCAAGGCTGTCGAGAGTGACATAAAGGGCAGAAAAGCAATGTGTGAAGAGGAAATCAAGTTTGTAACTGACCGCAAGGCTGATACCCACAGGCTCACAGACCTTATTGCAGAAGGAATTCTGCCTTTAAGGGTTACTCATAACGATACAAAGCTCAACAATGTTCTTTTTGACATCAAAACAGATAAGGGTATTTGTGTCATTGACCTTGATACAATTATGCCCGGACTTTCACTTTATGACTTCGGAGACAGCATCCGTTCAGGAGGTAACAAGGCTGCAGAGGATGAGGCTGACCTTTCAAAGGTAGGTATCGACCTTGAGCTTTTCGAGGTTTATGTTGACGGTTTCCTCAGCGAAACAGCAAAAAGCCTTTGTGGTGCAGAAATTGAAAATCTTGCCTTCGGTGCAAAGCTTATGACCTTTGAGTGCGGTATGCGTTTCCTTACCGACTACCTTGAGGGTGATGTTTATTTCAGAACAACCCATGCAGAGCATAATATCGTAAGAGCAAGAAATCAGTTCAAGCTTGTAGCTGATATGGAGGCTCATATGGATGAAATGAACGCGATAGTAATGAAATACAAGGAAAAATACAAAAACTGACAGAGGTGACCGTATGACCGGCATAAAAGATATCAAATTATTATCCTCTCTTGAAAAAATCTATGACAGCGATAAAATGCCTGATGTTGAATACAAAGGCTTTTCTATGCTGAAAAACGAAAAGAAATCCTTTCAGCTTGCAATCGAAGCTACCGAAGACTGTAAAGCAGATTTAGTGTGTGAAAGCACGGTTAAAGACATCCGCACCTACACCGTTGAGCATATCAGATCGGATTTCCCTATGTGGAAAAAAGGAGCCGATGACTATTACAGATTTTCGGAAAGCGGATATTACCCTGATTTGCTTTTACCTACAGACGGCAAGATTAATATCAAAAAGGGTATAACAGTTGTATGGCTTGAAATCGATGCTGCCCTTAACGATACGGGAAGCCACAGAATAAGCCTTACCGTGGCTGACAAAAGGGCGGATATTGATATTGAAATTGTTGACGCTGAGCTTGATTTCAGAGATTTCATTTATACCTGTTGGTTCCACACGGACTGTCTGATGTCTTATTACAGGTTCGATGCTTTTTCTGATGAATATTGGCGAGTAACAGAGAATTTCCTTAAAACAGCAGCAGAATACGGAATGAACTGTGTTCTCACGCCCATATTCACCCCTCCTTTGGATACTGCCGTAGGCGGTGAAAGACCTACTGTGCAGCTTGTGGATATTACTCTCAGCGGCGGTAAGTATTCATTCAATTTTGATAAGCTCACCCTATGGATAGAGATGGCACACAGATGCGGCATCAGTTACTTTGAATTTTCACACTTCTTTACCCAATGGGGTGCAAAAAAGGCCCCGAAGATAATGGCAACGGTAGACGGCAAATACAAAAAGCTTTTCGGCTGGAAAACAAAGGCTATGTCAAAAGCTTACAAAGAGTTCCTTCTTGCCTTCTCCGCAGAGCTTAAAGGATATATCGAAGAAAGAGGCCTCAAAAACAATGTGATTATCCATGTCAGTGATGAGCCCAACGCTTCAATGATATTTTCATACAAAATGGCCGCAAGATATATCCGTCAGCTTTTTGAAGGATATAGTATTATGGATGCTTTGTCCGATTATAAATTTTATAAAAAAGGTATAGTAACCAATCCGATACCGGCAAATGACCATATAGATAAGTTTATAGGCAATGTCGATAATCTGTGGGTATATTATTGCAGTGCACAAAAGAATCACTGTGTGGCCAACAGGTTTTTCTGTAACGATTCAGTAAGAACAAGAGTCATCGGTTATCAGATGTTTAAATTTGATATCAAGGGCTTCAAGTCGGATCGTAGCCA
>JAZUOC010000221.1:0-24635 GCA_045604465.1 Acutalibacteraceae bacterium | reverse complement strand
ACAATACCCTACAGTAAACAATCAAAGGAGTTATCTTATGTCAGATACTATCGCCGCCGTTTCCACTCCCCTTGCGGCAGGAGGCATAGGCGTTATCAGAATAAGCGGTGAAAATGCCGCTGAAATCGCCGATAAAGTGTTTAAAACAACCTCGGGTAAAAGTCTGTCTTGCCTCAAGGGCTACAGAGCCGCCCACGGTAAAGTTTATATGGACGGTCAGGTCATCGATGAAGCTGTGGCTCTCGTTTACCGCGCACCGAAAAGCTATACGGGCGAGGACACGGTGGAGATTTCCTGTCATGGCGGTGTCTATGTGACGAAACAGGTGCTTCGTGCCGTTCTTTCTGCCGGGGCAAGACCTGCCGAAGCCGGTGAGTTCACTAAAAGAGCTTTCCTTAACGGAAAAATGGATCTGTCCGAAGCAGAGGCTGTTATGAGCCTTATCGGCGCACAGGGCGAGGGCTCTATGAGAGCAGCTCTGACTGCTTTGGACGGTGCTTTATCAAAACAGATAGGCGAGCTTCGCAGTGTACTCGTTTCTGCAGCGGCGCACATGTCAGCCTGGGTGGATTATCCCGATGATGAAATTCCCGAGCTTGATTTTGATTATCTTATGGGTAATCTTACAGAGGTAAAAACGAAGCTTACATCACTTTTAGATAAATTCGATGCCGGCAAGGCTATTACAGAAGGTGTCGAAACAGCCATAGTAGGCAAGCCTAATGTAGGCAAGTCTGCACTTATGAATATGCTTTCGGGCTTCAGCCGTTCCATCGTTACGGATATAGCCGGTACTACCCGTGATGTGGTGGAGGAAACAGTCCGCGTGGGAAGTGTAATTCTCCGTCTGGCCGATACGGCAGGCATAAGAGAAAGTGACGATGTGGTAGAAAGCATAGGTGTTGATCTTGCCAGAACGAAAATAGAACGAGCTGCTCTCATTCTCGCAGTTTTCGACGGCTCATCAGCTTTAGATGAAAGCGATAAGGAAATTTTAAACCTCTGTAAAGGCAGAGATGTAATAGGAATAGTAAATAAAACCGATCTCCCCTCTCAGGCAGATGTGGAATACATTAAAAAAGCTCTGCCTTACACGGTGTTTATCAGCGCCGCCACTCATGAAGGCGAACAGGAGCTGACAGAAGTTATCGAAAAGATACTCGGAACGGATAAAGTGGATACCTCGCAGGCTATGCTCGCCACAGAAAGACAGAGACAGAGTGCCACAGAAGCTCTTGCCGCCATCGACGAAGCCATAGAGGCCATCGAAATGGGAATGACTATGGATGCAGTCAATGTCTGTATAGATAATGCAATCGAGGCTCTTTTATCCCTCACGGGTGAAAGAGCGAAGGAAAGTGTAGTCAATGAAGTTTTCGCACAGTTCTGTGTGGGTAAGTAAACCCTTCCACCGCTATGCGGTCCCCCTTCCCTTTCCGGGACGGCATTGAAGGGTGATATTAATAGAGGTGAAATAATGAAAAAAACAGCTCTTATAACCGGTGCCGCAGGCGGTATCGGTCAGGCTATATGCGAAGCCTTAGCAAAAGACGGATATAACATAGCGGTTCACTATTCCTCATCGGAAAAACAAGCAAAAGAGCTTTGTGAAAGCTTAAAAGAAAATTACGACATCGAGGCAGTATCCTTTAAAGCTGACTTTTCTGACGATAATGAGGTAAAGTCACTCGCAGAAAAGATACTGTCCCGCTTCGGCAGAATCGATATTTTAGTCAACAATGCCGGTGTAGCATATCAGACACTTTTCCAGCTCGCCGATGAAAGAAAAATCAAAGAGGTTATGGATATTAACCTAATGTCTGCTCTTTCTCTTACGAAAGAAATTCTTCCCTCAATGATAAACAGCAAATGGGGAAGAATAATAAATATTTCATCTATGTGGGGCATAAGCGGTGCCTCCTGTGAGGTGCATTACAGTGCCGCCAAGTCTGCCCTCATCGGCTTTACCAAAGCGCTCGCTAAGGAAGTAGGTCCCAGCGGGATCACCGTAAACTGTGTAGCTCCCGGATTTATCGACACGAAAATGAACGGTAATCTCGATGAGGAGGCTGTTCAGGAAATTATCGACTGCACTCCCGTAGGCAGAGCAGGTACAGGCGAAGATGTGGCAGAGCTTGTCCGCTTCCTCGCAGATGATAAGGCAGAGTTTATTACGGGACAAGTTATATCAGTCGATGGAGGCTACGGAGTTTAATCCGCAATCGCGGGATAGGCTTCCGATGAAAAACTGATATTCCGCCAGATTTATAAGAAAGATTTTTTGTAAGTTTTAGGAATTTTAATTCGTTTATAGTTATGACAGACTGTAAAGGCAAGCTGTTATGTTATTAATATAAGGATGAAATAATAATGAAAGATATTGTGTCGGATTTTACAGGCATTATTGAAGATAAAGTTAATTCGTTCGCCCAAAGATACGCAACTGAATGTAAGGGCTTTATATTTAACGAAAAAACAAATGAAGAAAGCATTACTTTTTCCTTAAAAGGCTTTGATGTAAGTATTTTTACCGGAGATAATCTGACCTACGGTTATCCGCTTTTTGAGGATACTGAAAACCTTACAGGCTACAGTATTCTTACAAGATTCAAATTCTTTTTCTCACCCTATTATTTCTCCCCATATGATATACATAATGTAATCGAATCGAAGGATTTCGGTACTCTTGATTTTCATACTCTGCAGGATGCTGAGGATGTAGCCGAAGCTACGGAAAAAATTCTCGGCTTTATAGAAAAGAATATCGATAAAATAGCTGCTATTTCCGGAAACCTTATTTTACAGAAAAGACTTAAGAATAATTACGAGCATGATTTGTCGGCGGTTTCGAAAAAAATTACCCCTGACAGGCTGAAAGAAAATTTCAGAAAGTATACGGAAAGACACGAGCTTAATCTTTATTTTCTCGGCTATGCCAATCCCACATATAGCTTCGCAAACTCCGACAAATACAAAGAGCTTGACAAATATTTTAAAAGAAAAAGTAAAAAAGGAAGGCTTACGGTTTTTGAGCAGAGGCTTTATACATATTTAGAAGATAACGGCTATGAGCCGGTTTCAGATGAAGCCAAAGAAAGCATAAAAAAACAACAGAAAAAAACCAGAAAGACTTTCCTGTTTGAAGTTGCTTCATATTTAATAGGAGGATTTCTCTCCATAATAACATTTATTGCCGTAGAAAAGCTCACTTTAATGTTTTTCCGGGACAGCTCCTACAGATTACTCGGAATCGAAGAATGCCCGAAGAGCAGCTTCTTTCTGATTCTGATATGCTACAGGTATATTATTATTTATATTTCGGAACTGCTGTTTATAAAAAAAGAATATTCTTCACAAAGGGATAAAAAGGCAGAAAAGAAAGCCTCGGCCATATTACTCGCAGTTTGCTGTGCCGCTATAATCTTCTGCACGGGATACAACTATTTATTTGAGGTTTGCACGGTTGCTGTTCACGAAAGCGGAATTTATGTAGGAACGCAGACAAAAAACGAAATTATTCCCTTCGTAAATGACAGAGTGGAGTTTTTCCTTATAGAGGGCTATACCGATCCCGAAACCGACGTATATCACAACGGTTATGAGGACAAGGATTTATATATTGTTGTGGACAAAAAGCCTGAAGATTATATTATATGCTTTAATGAAGAACTTGAAGAGACAGTATCTTTTTTGAAAGAAAAGGGCATCGGGATAATAAGCGTAAAGGATTATGAAAGCTTTTCTGATGCTTATGTCTATGATGAATAATTTGCGGTAGGGACAGGTGTGCTGTCCCTACATTTTTTTTGTGACCGAATCCATTCCGTAATCGTTTTACAGGTGAAAGGAGGTTATTATGAACAAACGGGATCTCGAAAAAGAATTTGAAAACAAGTATAAGGATTACGGAAAAATGCTCTTTAAGATAGCGTATCTGTATGCAGGAAATTCAGCCGATGCAGAGGACATTTTACAGGACGTTTTTATGAAATATCTTTCGGGTAAATATAATTTTAAGGATAAGGAACACGAAAAAGCCTGGTTTATCCGTGTTACGCAGAATAAAAGCCTTGACTACACTAAAAAATCATCACGGAAAAACATATCACTCGAGGATATAGATTATGCCGTTTCCGATAAGGGACCGGAGGCAACGGATGTTCTGCGAAAGGTTATGGAATTACCCGAAAAGTACAAATCCTCCGTAATTCTGTATTACTACTATGACTACTCAACTGACAAAATTTCCGAAATACTGAAAATAAGTAAATCGGCAGTGAAAATGCGACTCAAGCGAAGCAGAGAAATACTTAAACTTGAACTGGAGGATTATTTATGATTAATAAGGAAGATTTAAAAAACTCATTTGATATGATTGAGCCTGATCCTTATATGGAAACACGGCTGAAAGTAAAGAGTATGCCAAAAAAAACACATTCGGGGGCTTTCAGCAAAGCCGTAGCAGTTGTATTGACCCTTTGCCTTGTTCTGGCTGTTATGCTCGGCTTTAATCCGGTCTCCCCCGATGCTACTCCCCTCACCTCTGAAAATCAGACAAGCAAGCAGTATGCGGCAAAGCAAATAAATCCCTTCATTATGGTGGCGGGTGCAGCCGAAGGTGCAGGTTCAGTTAAAGAACATAAAACTTTAAAGCTTAATGAAACCTTCCCTTTTGCATATAAGCTTTCGGTTATAGATGTGAGAAATATGAGTGAAGACGAAAAACAAGCTAAGCTGGAACAAATGAGTAAAGAGTTTGAAGATACTGTTATAAACAGCTCCTCTGCAGAATTTGAAACGGCACAGGGCTGTATAAGAGGCGGATTCGAGAATATAATCTTTACAGAAGTGATTTATAATAAATTTGTTCTGGATTTGAAGGACAAGGAAAATATTAAATCAATAAATGTAAAAAATTCAAGCGACTGGGGTTATGTGGAATATGTCAGCTCCAAGCCATTTGAAGAGCCGGAAGAAGGCGGGATGATAGTAATTCCTCACGGCACGGACATAACCGTATCCGGTGATGAATATGTTCCGGACAAGGAGGGTTTTCTCTGGAGAAACTCCCATAATCTCGATAACGCTATTAATGATAATCCCGATATACCTCTTTCGACATTTAAAGACACCATTACCTTTACCGTAGAATACAAGGACGGCAGTAAGGAAATCGGTGTAATCGACGTGACCTTCGACGACGACGGCAACGGAGCCTTCACTCTCAAAGAATATAAGGAAGGATAAACAAATTCCCCACAGAGAACTGTAAAGCTCTGTGGGGATTAACTTTTATTAAGCTTTCAGAATTAATTATTTCCGAACATGGCAAGAAGGAAGCCTGCGGCAACGGCAGAGCCGATAACACCTGCTACATTGGGACCCATAGCGTGCATAAGAAGGAAGTTAGCAGGATTATACTTCCTAGGTTCGTTCTGTGCCACACGGGCTGCCATAGGAACAGGGGAAACACCTGCCGAACCGATAAGAGGATTAACCTTGCCGCCTGTAATGAGGTAAAGAAGCTTACCTAAAAGAAGGCCGCCGACAGTTGAGAAGGCAAAGGCAAAGAGGCCGAGAGCAACAATGAGAAGGGTTTTGACCTCAAGGAAGGTCTGACCGTTGGTTGTGGCACCTACTGTAAGGCCGAGCATAATGGTAACGATGTTCATAAGAGCATTCTGTGCCGTGTCGGAAAGCCTGTCAACTACACCGCACTCTTTAAAGAGGTTACCGAGCATAAGGAAGCCTAAAAGAGGAGTAACATCGGGAAGAATGAATGCACAGATAACGAGAACAACTACGGGGAAGATAATCTTTTCTACCTTTGATACCTTACGCAGCTGCTTCATTTCTACCTTTCTTTCCTTCTCTGTGGTGAGAAGCTTCATAATGGGCGGCTGAATGAAGGGAATAAGAGCCATATAAGAGTATGCTGCTACAGCGATGGGGCCTAAAAGGTGGCCTGCTAATTTTCCTGCGAGGAAAATAGCCGTAGGTCCGTCTGCACCGCCGATGATAGCGATGGAAGCTGCTTCCTTCGGGTCAAAGCCTACAAGAATAGCTACAACGAAGGCTACATAGATACCAAGCTGAGCTGCAGCACCTAAAAGAAGTGAAACGGGGTTTGAAAGAAGAGGACCGAAGTCTGTCATACAGCCGATACCGAGGAAGATAAGACAGGGGAAAATACTTGACTTAACACCTGCATAAATCAGCCTAAGAACACCCGAGTCATACCAATGAGCGCCGTCAACTAAATTTGATGTATCCATAAGACCCGTGGGGTCATCCATAAGACCTGCACCGGGAAGGTTTGCCAGAAGAATACCGAAGGCGATGGGAACGAGAAGAAGAGGCTCACACTTTTTAGCGATAGCAAAGTAGAGAAGCACGAATGAAACGAGAATCATTACGAGATTCTGCCAAAGGAAGGTGCCGTCTGCGAAAAGCGCATAAAAGCCTGATGATTCCCATAAGCCGATAAGGACATCTTTAATCATTTCCATTTAAGAAATCTCCTTTTCTTTAATAATATACTTTCGGGAATCACATTACAACGAGTACGTCGTCTGTATTTACTGTAGAGCCCTTGGAAACGAGCACCTGCTTAACGGTACCGTCACAGGGGGCTACGATGTCGTTTTCCATTTTCATAGCCTCGAGAACGAGAAGAACATCACCTGATTTAACAGCCTGTCCTGCAGCTACATTGATGCTGAGGATAGTTCCGGGCATAGGAGAAGGAACCTTTGTGCCGTCACCTGCGACTGCGGGTGCTGCTGCAGGTGCCGCTGCCGGTGCAGCAGGTACGGGTGCGGCAACAGGAGCTGCTGCCTCTGTGACATTAAGAAGAACTGCATCAGTTTCAGTAACTTCAACCTCATAATTTTTGCCGTTTAATGTAACTACGTATTTCATTATTTTTTGTCCTCCATAAGTTTTATTGACTTGAATGAAAGTCTGTTAAGGGGAATGCCGCTTTTATCGGATACGATAGCCATAATAACGGCGGCGGTTTTTTCGTCTGTGTCGACGAGCTCAAGCTCGCCCTGATTCATACCTGCAGGCATAGGTACACCGGCAGGAGTGGCTGAAGGTGCTACGGCCTCGGCTTTAACCGATTTATCGCCTGCCTTAGCCTCGATGACTCTGATTACCTTGGAAACGAGCAAGATAAGTAAGGCAATAACAGCAAGAATGGAAATTACGGTAGTGATACCGAGAACAGATCTGAGGAGAGCCTCGCCGATAGGCATTTTAATCGAATAATCACTTGTAAAAAGCATATCTGTACCTCCTTATACTTCTCTGATGGTGTACTTGAAGGTGTTTCTCGCTCTCTCGTCACGCTTATCGAAGAAAGCCTCTGCCTGAGTGGGGAATGCGATGTAGGAAAGAACATCCTCGTCGCTCTTTGCCTTTGCGCCGATTTCTTCCTTTGCCTTCTCGAAGTAGGGCTCTAAAGTATCAGCGAAGCGGCAGGTTACGGGCTTTTCGCCTGCGAGAATCTTTTCTGCAAGCTCTTTATTTACCTCGCCGGGAGCCTTGCCGTAGAAGCCGAAGAAATAGTTTCTGATTTCCTTTGAGATATTCTTGTATCTTTCACCGTTAAGGACATTTGATGTGGCCTGAACACCTACCATCTGGCTTAAGGGAGTTACGAGAGGAGGATAGCCGAGATCCTCACGCACTCTGGGTACCTCGAGAAGTACCTCTTCGAACTTGTCGAGCTTGCCTGCAGCCGTAAGCTGTGCCACAAGGTTAGAAAGCATACCGCCGGGAACCTGATAGAGAAGTGCGTCTGTATCTGTGGCGAGAACTACAGGATTAAGAAGACCGCTTTCGAGAGCCTTTGCTCTGACAGGCTTGAAGAAATCGTTGATTTTCTTAAGAGAATCCATCTTTACATCGATTTCATAGCCCTGCTGACCGAGAGCGTAAACGAGGGTTTCCGTGGGAGGCTGTGATGTACCGCCCGAGAAGCAGGAAATAGCTGTGTCGATAACATCTGCACCCGCCTCGACTGCCTTCTGAAGAGTAAGGGTGCCGAGACCTGTGGTTGAGTGAGTGTGTACTACTAAGGGGAGCTTCACCTCAGCCTTGATAGCCTTTACAAGGTCATAAGCCTCCTGAGGGCTCATAATGCCTGCCATATCCTTTATACAGATAGACTTAACGCCCATCTTCTCCATATCCTTTGCGAGCTGAACATAATTTTCCAGGTTATGGATTGGAGAAAGAGTATAACAGATTGTACCTGAGGGATGAGCACCGCACTTAAGGGTTTCATCTACTGCTACCTCGATATTGCGAAGGTCGTTCAATGCATCGAAAATACGGATGATGTCGATACCGTTTTCGACACTCTTTCTTACGAAGGCACGCACCACATCGTCGGGATAGTGCTTATAGCCTAAAAGGTTCTGTCCTCTGAGAAGCATCTGAAGCTTTGTATTGGGACAGGCCTTACGGATTTTTCTGAGTCTCTCCCAGGGATCCTCATTAAGATAACGAAGACAGGAGTCAAAGGTCGCACCGCCCCAACATTCGAGTGAATAATAGCCTGCCTTATCAAGCTCGGCAAGTATAGGCTCGAATTCCTCAAAACCCATTCTTGTGGCTATAAGAGACTGATTTGCGTCACGAAGGATTGTTTCTGTAAATTGTACTTTCAAAATACCACCTCTGTTCTTATTTTTCGGAGCAAAAGTTTTTCTTCTGTTTTTTAAATATAATATTAATTAAAAAATTTCGCTATTTTATATCATACAAAAAAATACATAAAAATTCAAGTATTTTCCGTTTTTTACTAAATCTTTAGTAGTTTGCTCATTTTATGCCTCTTTTATTTGTTTTTTTTATGAAAAATATAAATACGGTATTCCCTTTTATATTTGTTATAAATTTGTTATAATTACTTTCGTAACTTTTAAAATGATTAGCTTATGATATATCCGTAGGGTGGCGAGCATAATCCGAACCCCGTTTTTTACGGGCGGATTTCCGCCAACACTTCGTTAAAATACTCGTAAATCCGATAGGATTTACTGCGTTTTGTGCCTTGACTTGCCATAAATCCGCTCCGCAAAAAATCGCAGACCCAAAAGTGCGAATTTTTGCAGGATTTTTGGATATTGAGGGTGCCGACAGGCTGACGCCTTTCAAAACCGAAATGCCGAAAAGCTGCGAAAATTCACGCTTTTGGGCGGGTTCGGATTATACTCGTCACCCTACCATAGGAAAAGGAGAGTTTTTATGTACAGAGTTTTAGTTTGTGACGATGATGAAGCGATAGTACGCTCCATAGAGATTTATCTCAGATCCGAGGGCTACGAAACCCTGAAGGCCTTCAACGGCAGACAGGCCGTGGAAATTTCCGAAAAGCAAGAGGTTCACTGCATTATTATGGATGTTATGATGCCTGTTCTCGACGGAATAAATGCCACGCTGAAAATAAGGGAAAAGAGTAATGTTCCCATTATCTTTCTTTCGGCTAAAAGCGAGGATACGGACAAGATAGCCGGTCTCGGCTTCGGCGGTGACGATTATGTGACTAAGCCCTTCAGCCCCCTCGAGCTTTGCGCGAGAGTCAAAAGCCAGATAAGAAGGTATGTTTCTTTAGGCTCAGCGGTGAAAAAAGAAAATGTTCTTACCACGGGCGGTCTTTCCATCGACCTTGAAGCGAAAAGGGTCACTTTAGACGGTGAGGAGGTCAGACTTACTGCCACAGAGTATAAAATAATGGAATATATGATGATCAATATGGACAAAACTCTCTCTTCAAATCAGATTTACGAAAATGTCTGGAATGAAAACGCCTTCTCCACGGAAAAAACCGTAACGGTACACATCAGAAGAATAAGAGAAAAAATAGAAATCGACACTAAAAACCCAAAATATATAAAGGTGGTGTGGGGAATTGGATACAGGATTGAAAAAATATAAAAGAGACACAGTTAAAAGAGCTATAGCCATTCTCATCTGTCTTCTCTGCTTAAGCGGAATGACAAGAGAGGCTCTTTCCTCCGTCGATCATGCTGAAGCGGCTGATCTGGTTGCCGTTAATTTCAGCGATGCAGTGAATTATGATCTGCTCGGCATCGAAAAAAACGAATGGACATATACTACCTTCCGTAACGGATATACCACTCTGCTTTCCTATCTCGAAACCAAAATGAACGAATACGGAAACGGTACGGAAAAGGATTATAAAAAGCGTCTGAAGGAATATAATGAAGGCTTGGATAAAGAGACGGATTTTTATAAAGACAGAATAATTTATGCCGCATCAAATTACTTTGCGGACTTTCTCGAGCTTTACAATGCGGGAATAATCGAAATTACGGATATGTATGTTTATGATAAAGCCGATACTACTAATTACGAAACCCTTTATAATAACGACATAAACTATAATTATTACCGCGGTATAGAAGGAGCAGTAACGGAGCCGACACTTCCTCTTTCCGTTTCCGATAAATTTAAAAATGTAAAGTACGATAATGTTTATTATAATAAGGATATGAGATATATTTATGAGGAGGCTGACGAAGAAGATATAATCGACAAATATTATCCCGGCTATTATGCCTTCAGGGTAAACACCGAGGCTCTGAAAAAAGACCTGCTCTCCACAGATACGGTAGACGGCTATTACTCCTCCTATGAAGAATTTTATGAGCAGTATCTCGCAAATGAAAAGATAATCAGTGAGCACGCAGGCTCTGCGAAATATTTTATCCGCGACAGTAACGGAAATGTAATTACTAACATAAAGGATTTCGATGAAAAAACCGATAAGAAAAAGATAACAGATTATTTCGGCCAGCTCGGCACCTATTCCTACAGTGAGGACGGAGCCATATATCTCAGTAACGGAAGGTTTTACAGTGATACCTACCTTGATTGGTTTACGGAGAATAACCGCTTTGCCTATCAGAACGAGGAATACACAGTGGTAACACATACCACTATGCCCGAAACTACGACTGTGGTTGTTCCTACTACACTTGTAAATACGACAGATATAAACGGTGAAGCGATAACCGCAGCCGTTCCTGTTCCCGAAAAAGCTGAAGAATCCCGAGTTTATATTGATGAAAACGGACAGCCTGTAACCGTACCCGAAACCACGAGAGTAGCCGTTTCTCTCATTCGACAGGATAACATAACAGCTCGTGACATCGAGCTTTACATCGGCTTCGATAAAAATGCAGAATATGAATCCTGCCATTTTCAGTCTGTGAAGAAAAACATCGAAACGGCAGAGAGTATTATCGAGGAATGTCTCCTTACTGCCGGAGTGTTCGGTACTCTGCTTTTAATCTGCATTTTCTATCTTGTCGCCATAACGGGAAAAAGAAAGGGCAGTGATGAAATACATCTTTATAAAGCAGACAGGATGTTTCCCGAAATCAGAATAGCCGTAGACGGCGGTCTGGGCTTCCTGTGCTTTATGGGAATATGGTGGCTGCTTGAGGCTTATATTGACTCAAAGATGAGAAGCCTCCTCGGTCTGTGTATGCTGGTAATGATTTTACTGCTCTTCCTTATCTGCCTTGACCTGCTGCTTTATCTCGTCAGACACATCAAAAACCGAAGCCTTTTAAAAAATATCTTCGTAGTATGGTGTGCAAGAAGGCTGATAAAATACAGCAAAAAAATAAAAGCCTTCATAAATGAAAAACTTCTTTACACCAAGGAGCTAAAAAAGACCGTCATTATCAGAACAGCCATACTGATAGGCATCAACATTGTCGTTACAGGTTTCGGACTTATCTTTGTTGCAGATGATGAACCCATAGGACTTGTATTTGTAGGACTACTCTTCCTGTTCGACCTGTACATCCTTTACCGGGGCATACGCTTCGTGGGCGGAGTGGATAAGCTCTTCTCTGTAGTAAAGGAAATGCACGAGGGTAACACGGATGTGGAAATAAACAGACTTGCTCTTCCCGATTATCTTTACCTTCCTGCAGAGAATTTACAGTCTCTTTCTGAGGGCATAAAGGCCGCAGTCGATGAGGCGGTAAGACAGGAAAAAACCAAAACAGAGCTTATCACCAATGTGTCCCATGACCTTAAAACTCCTCTTACGAGCATAATCAATTATGTTGACCTGATGAAAAAGTGCAACATCACCGATGAAACGGCTCTTTCCTACCTCCAGGTTTTAAGCGAAAAAAGCGACAGACTTAAGGTGCTTATCGAGGATCTGGTGGAGGCATCGAAGGCCTCGGCAGGTGCTTTATCCGTTGATTTCGTCTGTGTCAGCTGTAATGAGCTTATCAGTCAGCTTATCGGTGAGTTTGAAGACAGCTTTGAGGCAAAGAATCTCAGTCTGATAGTTTCCATCCCCGAAAAGGATGTAATGATAAAGGCAGACAGTAAGCATATTTACCGGGTTTTGGAAAATCTTTTCGTGAATGTGAAAAAATACGCTCTGGAAAACACCCGGGTTTATATCACCGTAACCGAAAAGGAAAGCACGGGCATCATCAGCATTAAAAACATCTCTGCCGCACCGCTTAATATCAGTGCTGAGGAATTAAAGGAGCGATTTGTTCGCGGTGAGCAGTCGAGAACTACCGAGGGCAACGGTCTAGGCCTTTCAATAGCTGAAAATCTCTGCACTCTGCAAAACGGAAGCCTCGGAATAGACATCAACGGCGACCTTTTCAGTATTACCGTCGAGATGGAAAAATTCAGATAAAGCTATACATCCTCCGAAAAAAATCCGTCTGTGTAAAAAAACAGACGGATTTTTCACATAAACTATTTATAAATCAGGAAAAATATGTTATTATAGCATCAGCAAATAAAAGGAGGAAATTACTATGGGAAAAACAGATCCCACCGCATTATTTAAAATAGGCTACGGCCTTTATGTTATCACAACCAAGAACGGAGAAAAGGAAGACGGCTGTATCGTAAACACCGTAGTACAGCTTACAGATACACCTCTGCGTGTGGCAGTAACCGTAAACAAAAGCAACTATACACACGAGCTTATTTCTGAAACAGGCAAAATGAATGTCAACTGTCTGAGCACAGATGCACCCTTCGGTATCTTCGAATGGTTCGGCTTCGTCAGCGGCAGAGATAAGGATAAAATGGACGGCATGAGTGTCAGCAGAAGTGAAAACGGCATCGCCTATCTGAATTTCTTCGTAAATGCCTTTATTTCTCTCGAGGTGGAAAGCACCGTCGAATTCGAAACTCACACTATGTTCATCTGCAAGGTTACCGAGTCTCAGGTGCTTAATAATAAAGAAAGCATGACCTATGCCTACTATCATGCAAATGTAAAGCCAAAGCCTCAGCCCAAGGAAAAGAAGGGCTATGTATGTAAAATCTGCGGCTATGTTTACGAGGGAGAGGAATTACCCGACGATTTCATCTGTCCCCTCTGTAAGCATCCTGCTTCAGATTTCGAAAAGCTTCAATAAACATTTTACCCCTATAACAGTAATCCCCTGATACAGTTTGTTCTGAATCAGGGGATTTTATTGTACGGTTTTATTTAACCTTTACTTTCTTTACGGCACTGTATGCACCGAGAACGCTTTTACCGTCTACTGTCTTATATGCGGCGACCTTTACATAATAGGTCTTTCCTTTTTTAAGCTTTTTGATTGAGGTTTTCTTTGTCTTCTGCTTTTTGACTGTTACGGTTTTGGTAGTCTTTTTAGTGAATTTCTTCGAGGTAGAATAGGTTACCTTATAGCCGTTTGCACCGCTTACTGTCTTCCATGACACATCTATCTGCTTTGCCTTGGTTGATTTTACGCTGCTAAGAGTTACTTTAGCTACCTTAGTGGTGGCAGAGAGAGTTTTTCCTGTACCGTAAGCCTTGCCGCCGTTTACATTCTTATAGGCTGTAACCTTAACCTTATAGGCTGTACCCTTCTTGAGCTTTTTAAAGGTATATGCGGTTTTGGTTGTATAAACTGTCTTTTCGAGCTTTTTGCCCTTGTAAAGCTCTACCCTGTAGCCCGAAGCATCGGATACCTTTGACCAGCTGAATTTAATCGAAGTATCCTTTACAGATGAGGCCTTTACTTTTTTTACGGCTCCCTTATACTCTACGAAGGAAACCTCTGCAGCCTCGAGTCCGCTGTTATAGGAATCGATTCTGACCTTGCTCCACTGTGCTTCACTGCCGAGGAAATTAATATTTTTAAGACTTGTACAGTTATCGAAAGCATACATATTGATTACACTTACTGTTACGGGAAGGGTAATTTCCGTAAGTGCATCACACATACTGAAGGTATTGAAGCTGATTTCCTTAACTCCGTAGGGTATGGCGAAGGTTTTTATTCCGCTTCCCGAAAAAGCAGAGGCACCTATTTCTTTTACCGTGTCGGGAAGAGTGATTTTTTCGAGCTTTTTACAGCCGTAAAAGGCTACTGCTCCGACAGTCTCTGTACCTGCAGGAACTGCGAAGGAAGTACCCTCCTTAGCGTAGGGATACTGAACGAGCTCTTTTTTGTCCTTTGAAAAAAGAACACCGTCTGCAGCTACATAGTTTTTATTCTTTTCGTCGACTGTGAAGCTTTTAAGCTTGGGAGCACCTGTAAAAGCACCTCCCTCGATAAGAGTAATTCCGGCAGAAATTTTTATTGTCTCCACCTCGAGATAGCCGATGGATTCACCTATGGCAGTTACCTTCTTGCCGTCAAGCTTTGAAGGAAGGGTAATATTCTTGGATTTGCCCGAATAGCCGTGAATCATAGCTGTCTTATCCGAATTCAGGCTGTAATAATAACCGCCGCTTTGAAAAATTTCATCCTCGAAACCTGCCAATGCTGCAGGCATCATACAAGCTAAAAGAACAGTTACCATAAGAATGGCGGTAATGCTTTTAAAAATCTGTCTTGCTTTTTCCATAAATAATCTCCTTTTTAAAACAGGGGCGAACAAACGTCGCCCCTTAAATTTATTTCATCATTCTTCTGATTACTGCTTCGCAGTCTGCTTCATCCATAATCTTCGGTACGGGATAAAGAGGATTGCCTTCCTTAAGAGCTCTCTTAACGATAATGGGAATATCCTTTTCCTGAATCATATCAAAGCCGTCGGGAATGTTCATATTCTTATTGAGAGTTTTGACAGCCTCGATGAATGCTTCTGCCTTCTCCTTATCTGTTCCGTTTGTCTTTACACCTGCGATAACTGCGAGCTTGGCGAGAGGCTTATGAGCGGACTCACCGTAGTATTCGAGAACATAGGGAAGGATGATAGCATTGGCAAGACCGTGAGGTACGTTATAGTGACCGCCGAGATTATGAGCGATGGCATGAACGTAGCCTACATAAGCTCTGGTAAATGCCTGACCTGCATAGAAGGAAGCTTTAAGCATTGCTTCTCTTGCAGTAACATCCTTACCGTTTTCGTAAACCTTTTCGATGTTTTCGAAAATCATCTTCGTAGCCTTTTCAGCATAGTCGATGGTAGACTTAACGTTACTCTTACCGATGTAAGCCTCTACTGCGTGAGTGAGAGCGTCCATACCTGTGGTAGAGGTGATGTGAGGTGGAAGACCAACTGTAAGCTCGGGATCGAGAACTGCATACTTGGGACGGAGTCTCGGATCGTTGATAGCGTTCTTTTCGTGAGTTGCCGTGTCGGTAACTACAGCGGCAAGAGTAGTTTCGGAGCCTGTACCTGCTGTAGTGGGAACTGCAAAGAGAGGAGGAAGCTTATGTACGAGCTTAAGAACACCGCGCATCTTCTTTACGGGAATTTTGGGGTTGGTTACTCTCGCTGCAGCAGCCTTGGCGCAGTCCATAGGTGAGCCGCCGCCGAAAGCTATTACACCCTGACAGCCGTTATCAACGTAAAGCTTTCTCGCATCCTCGATATTTTCGATAGAGGGATTAGGCTGTGTGCCGTCGTAAACTACATAATCTACGCCTGCCTTAGCCATTTCCTCGAAAAGGGAATTAAGAAGACCGATACCCATAAGTCCCTTATCAGTTACGATAAGAACCTTTCTGAGACCTTTATTCTTAATGAATTCGGGGAGACGGCGGATAGCACCGGGGCCCTCGAGCATTTCGGGTTCTTCCCAGTTAAATGCACACATAGCCACTCTGAAGGTCTGCTGATAAACTCTGGAAAATGCTTTGTAAGCACCATTCATTGAAAATCATTCCTTTCAAAATATAATGTTTTTTTCTTCTTTTTAATTCTACTATTATTTTCCTGTCTTTTCAAGGGATTAAGAGAAAATTTACAAAATAAATAGGCTACTTCGACGGAAGTAACCTATTTACTGTTTATATTATACCTATTTTCCTTATTACATCTTCCTTATAAGCAATGAATTCTCTGCTCATCGGATTTCTCTCCGACTTTTTTCCGGAAAGCTTAACAGCTATCTCGTCGGTTATTCTTCCGGGCTTTCCCGTGAGAAGATAAATTCTGTCTGAAAGCAAAATCGCCTCATCGATATCGTGAGTGACGAAAAGCACCGAGAGGTTGATTTCAGCCATTACGGATAGAAACCAACTGTGAATTGAGCTCTTAGTTATATTGTCCAAGGCAGAGAAGGGTTCATCTAAAAGAGCCACCTTTTCTGAGGCAAGATAAGTCCTTAAAAAAGCTACTCTCTGTCTCATGCCGCCTGAAAGCTGATGAGGATATTTGTCTCCCGTACCCTCCAGACCGAACTCTGCCAGATGACTTTCAGCCTTGCTGCGTGCTTCTTTTTTATTTATGCCCTTGATAATAAGTGGTAAAGCGGCATTATCCGTTATCTTTTTATGGGGAAGAAGCAGATCCTTCTGAAGCATATAGCTTATTTTTCCTGCCTTGCCCGTTATGTCCTCACCGTCAAGAAGAACTCTGCCCTCATCGGGAGCATAAAGACCTGACAGCACATTAAAAAGAGTCGTCTTTCCGCCTCCGCTTACGCCTAAAAGCGAAACGGTTTCACCTGCACTCAGAGAAAGCGAAATGTTTTCTATTATCTCTTCACCTTCGAAGCTGACGCTTATATTTTCAGCCTTAAGTAAGCTCACTAAAATCACCCTAAATAATTATTGGAAAAGCCCTTACCCGTAATATCTTTATCTACGAGACCTTCCTCATAAAGCCATCCGTAAAAAGCGTTCCATCTTTCGTCATCGATATAGCCCCACTTTTCATCTGCAGCTCTGTAATACTTATCAGCCATCCATTTCTGACTTTCGCTGACAAGCTCTTCACTGCTACGAAGCGAGCCTGTAGTGTCACCCTCAATGAGAAGCTGTGCCGCTTCTTCAGGTCTTTCCATAGCATACTGATAGCCGTACTTTGTAGCTCTGAGAAAAGCTTTGGCAATCTCGGGATTTTCCTCAAGATAAGAATTGTTTCCGATTATAACGGGAGTGTAATAATCGAAGGTTTCCTCAATATCGGTCATATTGAAATAATCGAAGTCAAGCTCTGCCACCTCACAGGCCACACCTGCCCATCCGTAATAAATCCAGATAGCATCTGCATCGCCGTTTCTCAGTGCCTCGGCTTCATTGGTAACGGAAGGAATCAGCTGAAGCTTCTCGTAATCCGCTCCGCTTTTTTTCATGATATGCTCTACCATTTTAAGCTCGATGGGACTGTTCCAGGTGGAATATCTTTTTCCCTCGAGGCCTTCGGGAGTGTCCATACCCTCCCCTTTTCTGGAAATGATACCCGAAGTATTGTGCTGCAAAACAGCGGCTACTGCCGTTATCTCCAGAGGCTCATCGAGTGCGAAGGCTGATGCCAGTGAATCCTGGAAGGAAATACCGAACTGTGCCTGTCCCGAAGCGGTCATTATCTCCGCACCGTCCTCGGGCGGCTGAACGATTTTGATTTTAATGCCTTCCTTCTCATAATAGCCTAAAGCATCAGCTGCATAAAAGCCTGTATGGTTGGTGTTCGGTGTCCAGTCGAGACAGAGAACTATCTCCGTAAGCTCTTCTCCGCCCTTACCGCCACAGGCAGTGAGAGAAAAAAGGAGTAAAAGTGTAAGTAATACTGCAGATATTTTTTTCATTATTATCATCTCTTTCTTATTTATTGCCCTTTCTCTTATGGGGCATCGCCAGCCACTTAAGCAGAGCTACCGCACCCATAAGTAAAAGTGAAACGGCGGAGATAAGAATTATAACTGCGAACATTTTATCGAAGGCATAGGCTTTCTTTACTCTCGTCATATAAACACCGAGACCCTCGAAACCTCCGAGCCATTCGGAAATAACGGCACCTACCACTGCATAAGAGGCGGAAACCTTAAGTCCCGAAAAAAACTGCTCGAGAGATGCGGGAAATTTTATATGCCGGAAAATCTTTACTTCCCCTGCCCCCATACTTCTGAGAAGATTGATCTCTTCGGCCGAAACGCTTTTGAAGCCGTCTAAAAGCGACACGGTAATGGGAAAGAAGGTGGTAATAACCACCAAGGTAATTTTAGGTGCCATGGAAAAGCCCATCCATAAAACCAGTACGGGTGCAATGGCTATGGTCGGTATAGTCTGACTTATTACCAAAAGGGGATAAAAAGCCTTATAAAGAAAAGCAAATCTGTCCATCAGCACTGCAAATACAAAGCCGAGTGCCGTACCGAGCAGAAGACCGTAAACAGCCTCCTGAAGTGTCACCGCAGAATGCTCCGCAAGAATGGAAAATTCGCTTATAAACGCCTTTACCACATCTGAAGGAGACGGAAGCATATACCCGGGTATAAGTCCCCCCTCACTTACCGTCAGCCATAAAAGACCTATAACCGTAAGTGAAATTACGGGTGCCGCCTTATTTATGATGCTTTGAAACTTTTTTGTCAATTGTAAGCACACCGCCTTCCGGTTTCCAGACAGTTTTTATGTAAGCGCTTACCTCGGGCGCACCCGCCTTTACGGCGACTCTGCTGCACTCGGAAATTATTTCCATAAGCTGTCCGTAATCCTCCCCTTCTACCGTGGTTTCGAAGGGACCTACATAATAATTCAGACCTGTAGAGGCAATATATGCAATTACCTCATCTACGATTCTGATAAGCTCATCATCGTTATCTGTCTTCGGTAAGATCTGAATAGCCGCACTTACTGTCATAATAATATCTCCTATAAATCTTTATTTGGCAGAAGAATATTAAAGGACTGATTTAAAAAGACCTTCCGTTTCCGCCGGCAGGAAACAAAAAACACCACCGTATAAAACAGTGGTGCTGAAAATTTATCTTTACTCTCCCTACGTCGGTATTATCCGAATCAGGTTATGGGTATAATCTCAGCCGATTTGCCATCAGCACCCCCGGTAATATTCTTTTGTCACGGTGATTATAACACCTTTACCCGAATCTTGTCAAGGGTTATTTAAGATTCGACGGATCAGCCTCAATAGAAATTTCGATATGATTTTCCGAGTCGGCGAGATTTTTTACGGCTTTTCGGTAATTGGTAAAGTCAACCACGGAAATATTCGTGCTGTACTGCTTTATCATCTTACCGAAGCTTTCATCGAGAACGCTGTCCTCTTCGCTGTCAAACATTTTTTTACCGTAGATAATCATAGCCTCCACTAATTTTTCGGGAGCAGCTTCATAATTATCACAGAGGTACACGAAATATTTAAGCATTATATCCGCTGAGAGCTTCTGTGTACCCTTTTCGATGATGATGGGAATTCCTCTGTGAGTGTATGTCACCTTATCGGTTATGTTCATTTCCGTGTCGCCCAGGCTTTTCATAAAGTCGATGAAATTCTGCTCATCACCGATAACATATCTCTCGATGCTTATACCGTAAAGCTCACCGACACTCCATACCAGCTCATTGATTCCGCCGTTTCCGAGATGCTCCTGCAGAGTACCGAAGAAACCGTTTACACTTGCCTTTTCTGCGGGATCTACGAAGGATACGCTGACACTGTTATTCGCCGAATCCAGCCTTGCCAGAGAAAGCAGCTCAATTTTTTCGTTTCCGTCCTGCGTAAGCACGAAAAGAAAATTCCCTTTTATTTCCTGAAAATCCTTCTCTTCCACGGCAGAAGCCACAGCCTGGGTACTGTCTGTTTCCGTAGTTTCATCAGTGCTCCCTCTTTTTTCACTGATAACCGTCAGTGCAGAAAAAACTCCGATAATAAAAACTATAACCGTAAATGCAGTAATTATAAATTTCCTGCTGGGTGTCCTGTTAAGCAAAGAGAGAGAGTTTATCCTTTCGAAAAACTCCTTTATTTTATCCATAATCAGATCTATTGTTTCCATTTATCCTCCGCAGACAAACACAATAAAAAGGAGATATAAAGCTCCTTTAAACATAGTATTTATCCTGTATATATATCAAAAAATAAGAAATAAGCTTTCGTAATGTCATTATTTTACCATAATACGCCTCTTAAGTCAATGAACAAAAGTTTACAAAAGAAAAACTCCGCCGAAGCGGAGAAAATCAGAATTCCTTGTTTTCGTTTTTGCCCTGAGGCTGAGGAGGATCTGCAGACTTATCGGGTGTAGGTAAGGTCTCCTTTAAACGGAACTTCTGATTGTTTTTGTTATTACTGCGGGGCTGATTGTTTTTATTCTTTGCCATTTTCATATTCTCCTTAAAATTAATAAGGCTTATGCCTTAATAATATTTTGCCCCGTAATGTCAGAATTAAGCTGTTAAATAAATGAAAAAACCTCGTTCAAAGAACGAGGTTTTTGGTGACCCGGACGGGAATCGAACCCGTGTTACCGCCGTGAAAGGGCGGTGTCTTAACCGCTTGACCACCGGGCCATATATGTAAAAGAGGCGGATCGCGTTTCCGGCACTCTTTATTGTAAAACTGGTAGCGGCAGTGGGATTCGAACCTACGACCAATCGGGTATGAACCGAGTACTCTAGCCAACTGAGCTATACCGCCACATTTTCGTCGTGTTACTTCCGCTGTCCACAACGCCCCAATAATATATCACAAGTGTTTCTGTTTGTCAATAGTTTTTCTGAAAAAATTTATTTTTTCTTCTTTTTCATTTTTTCACCTTTTTCCGGCAAAAAAATCCCTCAGAACCGCAGCACATTCCTCTTCCATAAATCCGCCGATAATATGTGGCTTATGGTTGAAGCCCTTGTCTGCGAAATTATCCAGAGATCCGAAGCAGCCGCCCTTTTCATCATAGGCACCGAAGACCACTCTGCCGATACGGGAATTGATTATGGCTCCCGCACACATGGGGCAGGGCTCAAGAGTAACATACATTACCGCATCTGAAAGCCTCCACGAGGAAAGAGCCTCGCATGCCTCATTTATGGCACAGATTTCTGCGTGAAGAAGAGCATTTTTCTTTTCTTCTCTTTTATTATAACCCTGTCCGATGATTTTATCCCCACAGACTATTACAGCACCTACGGGAACATCACCCTTTTCCCCTGCTTTTCGGGCAAGAGAAAGGGCAAGACTCATAAATTCTTTATCTTTCATTTTTTACCTTCCGAATGTAACATAGTCCGCAGTGATGTAAAGCATCAGCAGAAAAGCGAGGATCATAGGTATATTAAGGAAAAATGCGCTTATCTTTTCTCCCGGGCTCAGAACAGTTTCTCCTGCAGAGAGTGGACTCTTTCTGTTTTTCTTTACGAAAATCACTGTGCCTATAATGCCTATTGTTCCTAAGCCGTAGATGCTAAGTGCCGTAAAAAGAATGCCTACCTCCTCACCTGCCGACTCCATAATGTATGAAAGGGCGAGGGATATAAAATTATTGAAGCCGTGAATGAGAATACCTGTCCAGAGTGTACCTGTTTTGACGGTAAAATAACCGATAGCGAAGCCTGCTATCAGAGCAAAGGGAGACTGAACGAGATTTCCGTGCATTATGGCGAAAAGCACGGCCGAAGCACCTATAGCAAAGGTATCACCGTATCTTCTGAGATTTCCCATAACATAGCCGCGGACAGAAATCTCTTCCGCCATAGCCGCTACCACTGCCACTCTGATAAAGCTCAAAAGAAATCCCGCCGAGCCCTCAGGCATAGGTACCTCGGGAGAGGTAAGGCTGAAGCCGAAGCTACCCATAAAGGTAATGAACACGGAGGAAATCAGATTAGCCTCCATACACAGACCGACACCGCAGATAACAGCTCCGAGCACACTTGCCGCACTTACCTTTCGCTCGAAAACGAGAGTCTCCCGTGTACCTGTGTATTTTTTCATAATGCGGTCAATTACCGCAAAAGGCAGAAGAACACCTGCAAAGGTAAGAAAAATATCTGCACCGCTTTGGAAAACCTTATCGGTGGTATATTTATCCCACAGTCCCGCCGACTGTATACCGAGAGCTAAAATATTCTGTATGATAACATAAGCCAGCAGACCGATTCCGAAAAAAGCACCGATCCTTTTTAGTTTTTTTCTTTCGCTCTCTTTTCTGTAAAAATAATCAGAGGTAAAATATTCTCCTGAAAAAGAATTCATAACTTTAAGCCTTTCCTGTAAATCTTCATTAATATTAATTACGGGGAAGGTTACCCTCCCCCTTTTTATTCGTCAATTATCTCTTCGCTGCTGTTTCTCAGTGCAGTCTCCTGATTTTCATCGACACCCTCGGTACTGGAGGAAATAAAGAGTATCTTAAAGGTCATGAGCATAAGCTTCAGATCCTCTAAGAGTGACTGGTTACCCACATACATAAGATCCATCTGCACCTTATCGTAGGGAGGTGTGTTGTATTTTCCGTAAACCTGTGCATAACCCGTAAGCCCTGCCTTGACCTGTAATCTTAATGCGAATTCAGGCATATCCTTTTCATACTGAGCTGCAATTTCCGGTCTCTCAGGTCTCGGACCTACGAAGGACATATCACCCTTGAGAATATTAAAAAGCTGCGGAAGCTCATCGAGACGGAGCTTTCTTATAACCTTACCTACGGGAGTGATTCTGTCGTCATTCTCTCCTGCAAGTCTCGCCACACCGTCCTTTTCGGCATTCTGAATCATACTTCTGAATTTCAGAATCTTAAACTCTTTGCCGTTTACGGTAAGCCGTGTCTGCCTGTAAAGCACGTCTCCGCCGTCATAAGCCTTTATGGCTATAGCCGTAATGAGCATAAAGGGAGAGGAAATAATGATGGCGATAAAAGAAAGAACTATATCCGCCACTCTTTTAACCAGATGATAGATGAGATTAGAATCGTCTGCTCTCTTACAGCGGTAAACGGGTACATTCATAAGCTGGATGGTTCTTCCGCCACGGATAATGGTGTCGGAAATTTTAGGCTTTACATAGGCTACCTTACCGTTAGCGATACAGTGCTTGACTACCTCATTTCTGTAATCCGAGGGTACACCGCAGAGAAAAACAGCGTTTATACCGGTAATCTTTTTATAAAGCTCCTCGAGAGGTGTCTTTTCATAATTAAAGGTAGCCACCACATTGAAGCGTTTACCCATCTTTCTGATTCCCCTGAGAGAGAGATAAGAATCAATGTTACCGAAAACCACTACTGTCTTTCTCGGTTTATGGAGTCTGAAATACACGAAATCGGCAAGATAACACCACAGAACCGCAAAGGCAGAAAAAGCAATAAACATCACTATAAAGGGAACGGGTGAAACCATCTTATAGCTGAGAAGTGAGAAAATCACATAGCACACGCCCTGAAGGAATCCTACGGCTATTATCTGCGAAAAGATCAGATCGGGAACCGTAGCCGTACCCACCATAAAACCGCCGTACACCTTTACGAATGCCACATAAATGACAATAAATAAAACGCTCAGCAGATAATTACCCAAGCGGAAGAAGGGTGTGGGTATGTTCTGATTATAAAATTCCAACCAGACGTAGGAGAGACTTCCGCTGAAAACAAGTGTAATAAATATTTTAAAAAAGTAAAGTATAATCTTTTCCTTAATATGTTTATCTTTATTCATATTTAAAACCTTCTGTATTTTTTCTTTCAATGCAACGGTACACAGAGCCGTTGCGTTTAATCTGTCTCTTTTAAATTAAGTGTACAGAAAATACCTAATCTTAACTTAAAATTTTCTGAAAACGATTTTTTATACACAATGATAATACCACAAACTTCTATTTATGTAAAGAAAAAATAATTTTTTATTGTTTTTACATAAATAACAGAAGTTCATTTTTATCATTTGGAAATAAGAGTGCGTTTTTACATATATATTTGCATTCAGATGCCTATATTTTCGCCTTTACTATTGAATTTTATTTATTTTTAGTATAAAATAACTATAAATATTTTTAAAATAAGGTTTTTTGACATATTTAATTGGAGGTTTTGTATGAATTATTCACTTACAAAGAAACAAGCAAAGGAATTAATCGCGGGAAAGCTTTCCCATTATTTCGGTGTTTCTGCAGATGAAGCTACCGATGAGCAATATTACAAGGCAGTTGCTCTTATCGTAAGAGACCTTATGCATGAGGGTGTACGTGATTTCAGAGCTGACAAGGGTAATGCAAGCTCAAAGAAGATTTACTATTTAAGCATGGAGTTCCTTATGGGACGTTCACTTAAAAATAATCTTTACAACCTTAACCTCACAAAGGTTTTTGAGGACGCCCTCAAGGATATGGGCATAAAGCTCGACAAGCTTTACGAATGTGAGCCCGATGCAGGTCTCGGTAACGGCGGTCTTGGCAGACTTGCCGCC
>JAZUOC010000220.1:0-3869 GCA_045604465.1 Acutalibacteraceae bacterium | reverse complement strand
AAATTTTTTTAAATTCCCAAAACCCTAGATTTTACTGGGTTTTCGGCACTTCAATTATGGGTGCAGCTATGGGGTGGTTGCAATGAAAGAAAGACTATACAGGCTATTTTATAGACATTTTTGATAAAAGTGTCGGTTTTTATAAATTTGAGTTAACGGGGATAAATTTGCAATTTTTATAAATTACACCCCCTTAACTGCCCTTTAACGCAAAAAACAGCGTGCAGATTCCATTTTGCACACTGTAATTACATCCATGTTTTTTCTTAATCATTCTTATTTTCTATTTGTGTATTACTTTTTCTTCTATAACCATAAAAACTATGTAAAAACAAGAGGTTTTTACCTCTATATCGATAAAACTTTGAAATTCTATATAGTTTTTCGAACTTACATAAAGAACAGCGCGCAGATTTTACTCCGCACGCTGTTATAATTATACATTCAAAAAGTCTTTTATCCGTTTTATGTTATTTTCAGACATACCGGACTTTTCAGCAAAATCTTCCCATCTAGAAACAGAATTTATTACCCGCTCTATAATTTTCACTGCATCCGATTTTTTGATACCTGCTTTCTCTGCAACCTTTGACAAATCTTCTTTTTCAATATTGTCAGATTTGCCGTTAATAAGCATCTGATGAGCACTTACCCAAATGCTGTCTTTCCTGTACGAGAAAGTTATATCGTATGCCGGAGACAACGACCATACACCTTTTTTATCCATAAGAAACGATATGTTTTTTGTGTGGTCATCATAGTTTTTTGCATACTCGTTAAATACCATTCTTCTGAACAGCTGAACAAAATCATTGTATGGTAATTTTAGCTGCTTCATTACAGCAAAAGCTTCTTCATAGGAATATACCCTCGGTGAATTGAAATCCATGTGAGCTAAAGCACAAAGGGATTGCATATGAAGCTTTTCTCCCTTTACTCCTTTTCTGTCAAAACGTTTTGTCATAAAGTGAGAACTGCCGTTTTCCTTATAAAGTCTGCACTCACTCATTTCAATTCCTGCATCAAGAGCCATAAGATAGTAAGCATATTCAACCTTTGTATATTCACCGTCGTCAGGTCTTGAATCCTTGTCTTTGTTGTTTTTTATGTTATCAAATTTCAAAAGCCAGTATTCGTAACCTTTTCCTGCGTTTATTTGCCCTGAACGGATATCATTTGTTTCAGGATTCCAAGCAATGAGAGTTTTGGCTCTTGCACCGCCGACAGAAGAACCGCATTCCATTAACTGCGCCATAAGATTATCGTTTTTCTCGATGTGTATCTGCTCTTTTTCAGAGAGTATTTCAGATGCTAATTTTGTTAAAGCATCAAGGTCAACAGTTTCATTTATAGTTGTAAGCTCTTGTGATGGTTCATATTCCAATGCGCCCATACCTCGCTTACCTGTATAGCAAAGCTTTTCTATAACAGATAAACTGTCTGCTGTTCTTCCCTGACTTTCCAAGTATCTGTTTATAACGATATTACCGAATTTATCAGGCAGAGAATCGGCAACCATACCCGGTAAGCCGTGGAAAGTTTGTTCAGGCAAGGCAGGGAAAGTATAGGTAACCGTTGATAACGGCATTTTAATGGGTGAAATTTCAATATTACTTTTTAAAAATTCTTCGTCATACTGAAAGCCTACCATTCCGTTATCATCCTGATGCAGATAACCAACAGTTGTTCCCCACATTTTAACACGAACGGTATTTACATTTTTCAACTTTATTCATCCTCCTTGTCTTCTCCCCAAACCCAAGCATTGTCTGTTTTCTTTTTATCGGGTCTTGCACGTTTTCTTATTGTTTTTTCTTCAAATAATGCTTTATAATCGGGTTTGGGTTCAGGTATTAATATATCAAGGTTTTCTGACAATTTTAATTCTGATAAAATTTTAATTATAGTTGACCATTTTGTATCTTCGCCGTTTTCTATTCGCATTATTGTTATAACAGAGATTCCGGTTCTTTGAGAAAGTTGATTTTGTGTAATATTTAAGGATACTCTATATTGTTTCAAACGATTTCCAATTTCTTTTAAGATGGCTTTTTCATCTTCTAATTGATTAATATTCATAGCTCCTCCTAAACATAACTATTCATATTTGCAACATTATAATAGCAAAACACAGTTAATATGTCAAGTTTGAATAGTTATTTTAATCACAAAACATTTTTTCTAAAATACAGCTATATACCCTATTGCTAATATTACGCAGATTTCTTATCTGCTTCTTCAACGATATTCTTATTCATTTCAATATAGTTAACCACATTCTCATAAGCATCATTGAACTTGAATTTAATGGTGATATTTCCGCCCTCGTGAACAAGAATTTCATCAATAAGTTCAACCACCATAGGTCTGTTAAGTGCTTCAATATTGCCGTACTGTTTGAAATGTGAGATAAACTCGTTCTCGCTGTTAAGACCTTGGGCGTATTCTTCAGCTGTCTTAGTCAGACTTTTGATTGTGCTGTCTATTGACTCAATTTTCTCCGTTAGGTTGGCCTTTAACTGCATATATTCTTCCCTTGTAATTACACCTTGCTTCCAGTCAGGGTATAAATCAAGGGACATTTTTATGCACTTCTCACGCTCGGCAGATTGAGTTTTAATCATCTTCTGCAGATGGGTTGACTCCTTTTTTCGCTTACTGCTCTGATTGATTATTTCAAGAATTTCATCAAATTCAATAGCCGTATCAATCATTTTCTGCAAGGTTACAAGCACCGCAGTTGCAAGCTTGTCAATACGAATTGTGTGGTTGGTGCAGGCGCCCTTACACATCTTTCTAGATGTCATACATCTGTAATAGCGGTAAGTGCCGTAGGAATGGTTGTTGGTTTTCTTATTCATAATGCGATGGCAGTCGGCACAGCGTACAAGTCCCGAAAACAAATCAACCTCTTTTTTTACAGGTGATGAACGGATATTCTTTCTGAAAAGTGACTGAGCTTTATTGAAAGTATCCTTATCAATAATCGCTTCGTGGGTATTCTCAACGATAATCCACTCGTCCTTCGGTATAGCTCTACACTGCTTTATTTTATAGCTGATTGTCGTGTTTTTGCCTTGCACCATATTACCGATATACATTTCGTTCTGCAGGATTCTTCGCACAGAGCTGTCATGCCACAAGCCGTCGTTACTCTTTCCCATAGGATGACGGTAATTAAGACCTTTCAACTTTTTGTGCATTGACGGGTTTGGAATTCCTTCATCATTCAAGGCTTTCGCAATACCGATAATACTTTGCCCTGCTATAAACCTTTCAAAAATCAAACGGATAACGGGTGCAGTTTCTTCATCAATAATAAGTTGATGATGATCATTCGGGTCTTTTAAATATCCGTAAGTCGGAAAAGAACCGATAAATTTGCCTTGCGCTCTGTTCACATTGAGAGTGCCACGCACATTGACTGAAGTAGTTGCCGCAAGACTTTCGTTTATAACATTGGTAACGCCCACGGAAATGCACTGTGTAGCCGCATTCATACTGTTTGAAGCAGTATCAATTCCGTTGTTCAGTGCAATAAAACGCACCTTTAATCTTACGAAAACATTATCAAGATAATTTCCCGCATCGGTATAGTTTCGTCCGAAACGGGACAAATCTTTAACAATAACACAGTTTACCGTACCCGCATAAATATCTTCCATCATACGGACAAAGCCCGGACGGTCAAAGTTTGTACCACTCCATCCGTCATCTACATAAAAGTCGTGAGCCTCTATATCGGGATGAAGCTTTAGGTATTCCTTTAAAATTTCACGCTGTGAGGTGATGGAATAGCTTTCTGATTTATCTCCGTCCTCACGGGACAGACGAATATAAAGAGCAGCCTTCCAGGTTTTAAGTTCCCT
>JAZUOC010000219.1:0-7802 GCA_045604465.1 Acutalibacteraceae bacterium | reverse complement strand
GCAGCGGTCTCCAAAACCGCGTGCCGAGGGTTCAAGTCCTTCTGCCCCTGCCAAGTGAAAAAGTCCGAAAAACCTTGATTTTATAAGGGTTTCGGGCTTTTTTGTTTTCTCTCTTTATCTCTTTGCAGTAACGAAAATAATCACAAATATACACAAATAATCAAATATATGGGTGTCAAAATGGGTGTCAAAACACTCAAAGAAAAGCACCGAAATTAATCGGTGCCTGTAGCTAAATATTCGTTGAGTTTTGAAATGCTTTTCTTTTTGTGTTGACTGTCCAAGTGAGTGTAAATCGCAAGGGTTGTTTTTACATCGTTGTGACCCATCTGCTCTTTAGCAGTGAGAACGTCGATACCTGCCTCATACATAATCGTACAGAAGGTGTGGCGGAGACAGTGAGGAGTAAAAGGTGAAATTGTTATTATATTTCCTCTCGGGTCGAATTTGTTTCTTTTTATGATGCTTGTCCCATATTGAATGTTGAGGTCACATATATAACTGTCCCATAATCTTTTCCACGCCGTATCTGTCATCATCTTACCTTGGGCAGTTGTGAGAACATAAAGACTGTTCTTTTCGAGGCGGTCAAGATAATTAATGAGCTTATCGGGTACGGTGACAATGCGGATACCTGCTTTCGTTTTCGGCTGCTTAATCTGACAGTTTTTGAAATCGAAAGATTTGTTGACGGTGATAGTCTTGTTCTTAAAGTCAATATCAGACCAGAGTAGCGCAGTAGCTTCACCACGCCTAAGACCTGAATACATCATCAGCATCGCAGCAGGCTGCGCCCGGTGTTCGAATTCTTCCACCCATTGTCTTTCTTTGGGGGAGAGCGCCCGTCTTTCGTCTGTCTTGGCCTGCTTCGGTACCTTAAGGTATTTGCAAGGATTAAACTCCGAGGCTCTGTTTTCTATGGCATATTCAAAGACAGAGGAGAGAGCAGACATGTATCGCTGTATAGTACGCTTTGATGTGCGCTTTCCTGTCGCTGGATTGACAGAAAACAGCTCATTAATGTATGGTTGAAGAAGTTGCTGGTTAATGCTCTTCAAGGGCAAATTACCCACTTTTTCGCAAAAATAGGAAGCACGGAAACAGAAGGTCTGATATTCGCTTTCGGCAAGTTCTGTTTCCTTTACCTTTTTAAGTCTTTCAAGCCACTGCGAAAAGGTATCGTCAGCACTTGACAGGTCAATACCCTTGCTTATTTTAGTGCGAAGGTCAAGCTCTTTCTTTTTCAGCTCAGCAACGGATTTGGCATATAGATATTTATACTTTCCGCTTTCAGCATCATATACCTTTGTCTGATACCTGCCGTCACTTCTTTTTTTGTACTGTGCCATAAATTCTGTCACTCCTCCTTGATTTTTAGGGCATAATGTGGTAGAATGACAGAGTAATCCCGTCATTCTGAATTTGCTGTGAATATGGTATTACATTCATCCTTCACCGAGGACCAGTCGGTGAGGGATTTTTTTATTTTTATACTTCTACGGTGATTCGTTCGCTGACTTTATATTCATTATAATTCTCATCATAGAAAACTACTCTGAACTTGATTATTTCTACATCTTCAGCTTCATCTATATCTGTTCCGCTTTGGAAAATGATAAAAGGTTGACTTGAGGACTCGTCAGGATGAATTGTTATTGGCATTCCTGTGCCTGTTTGCATTGAATTTCCGTTAATTGATACATCTTTAAGCATAACAGTTACAGTTTGATCTGTAATATTGTCTATTTTTAATGATAAGTATAAACAGCCTTCTATACCAGATTGTTTTTCGATTTTTTTGTATTCAACTTTCATATTACTGTCTTCATAAGTAATAGTTTTTTCGTTGACTGTTTCACTTGTTGTTGTGTCATTCTCGTTAGGAGTTTCGGGAGTATCCGAACCGGAAGAGAAAAATAGAAAAGATGCAATTAGTGCGATTATGATAATAAGACCTATTTTGTTTTTCTTTGTTTTTTGTTTGTGTTTCATTGTTTTATAGCTCCTTTAATTCTTTTAGGGCAGTTATAACTCCCTATATATAGTGTTATTAAATGAGAAAAGTAACAAAAAAAATTAGAACTTTGCTCTAAGTTCGACAACCTTACCTATTATCTGAACAGGCAATTTTTCAACCTGTTCTTTTGAATAATAGAACGGTTCGTAAGAAGGATTAGTGGAAATGAGAGTAACTCCGTTATCGTTCATATAGAATTTCTTCACCGTAGCATCGTTTCCGTTTACGAGGACAACGGCAAGCTCACCGTTTTCTACTATGTCCTGTTTGCGGACAATTACAACATCACCCTCCGTTATTCGTGGCTCCATACTGTCACCTTTGATAGAAAGAGCGAAATGTTCGCCTTTAGAAGCCATATCAATAGAGATTTCCTCATAATCGAGTATTTCCTCGACTGCCTCTATGGGGATTCCTGCACGGACATAACCGAGAACGGGGATTTTTACGCCTTTAATAGTGGAACCATTTGATTTTTTACTTTCGATTAAATCCGACTTCTCAATATTAAAATAATTGGCAAGCAGTTCTATTTTGTCTATTCTTGGATATTTTTTTCCGTTATACCAATCACAAAAGGTAGAATACTTTATATCAAGGTCGTCACAAACTTGCTGACGATCTTTTTTGTTTTTAGTCATATAGAATTTTAAGTTGTTTGAAAAAATCTTTTTGTTACCAATATCGCTCATTTTAATAGCTCCTTTCAAATTGATAATACGACAAAAGCGTAAAAAAGTCAATAGAAAATGTAAAATAATCAATAAAAAGTATTGACAAAACGCTTTAAGCGTAGTATCATCTGCTTGTAGCGTAATGTGTGCTTTGGAATTACGCCTAAAGCATAACAAGGAGGTGATGTAATGAAGAAATTCACACTGAAAGGTGCCCGTGCTAATGTTGATTTAACCCAAAAAGAAGCGGCTGATAAAATTGGTGTATCGGTAGATACTCTCGGAAAGTGGGAAAGAGGAGAATGTTATCCTTCATTGAAATATATTCCTGCTATTGAGAGTGCTTATGAATTAACCTATGATGAGATTATTTTTTTACACTAACATTACGCTTTAAGCGTGAAAGCGTGGCTGGAGATAACAGAAAGGCAGGTGAGAACAGATGCTTTTATCCTCAATAGAAAAAGACAGTACCCAGATAAAAATCGTAATCAACAAAGGTAAAGCCAAAGGAAAACAGCGATGTAAGGCAGTAATAAGGATAAACGAAGATATTTATGATGAACTCTTTAATTTATCGACTATATCGGGTTTATCAATATGTGAGCTTGCTTCCGAAATGCTCCGCTTTGCAAATGAAAAGATTACGGTAATCGAGAGGGAAAACAATATTAAGTTTGAACGAAAATAAAAAACTCTTGCCAAAGCCACCAAGCACCGCAAGAGTTTAAGGAAACACCAAATCAAGAAAGAATTGGTAATTTAATTATAACCTAACCGTTCTTTCTTGTCAAGAAAGGAAGAAAATCAATGCGTAAAAAAGTTACATATTACAGAGATTGGGAACAGATGCCGCTGTCTTTGACAGTGAGAGAGGTTGCCGTCATTATGCAAACAAGTGAGCAGTGCATCAGAAAGCATGCACGGAAGGGGACAATTCCCGCTATTAAGTTCGGAAAGAGCTGGCGATTTGACCGTTCAGTAATTCAGAGTGTAGTGGAAAGGAGTGCAGTAATATGAGCTTCGGTGCTTTTGCATTCATATATTTTTCCCTTGCCTTTATCCTTTTGGTTTTGATTCTGTTCGAAAAGAAGTTTATCGCTCTCGAAGATAAGCACAAAAAGGCAAGAAAAGCAAAAATAAGAGACCTTGAAAAAATAATTGCTACTCAAGACAAGGTTATAGACCTTCAGCACAATAAAATCAGAGAGTACGGAAAAGAGCTCAGCACACAGAAGATGATTAACAGCATCGACCGTGAAACACTTCGTCAGGAGAGGATGAAAAACGGTGAAAACAATGTTGGTTGACAGACTGGTGGAGTATCTGGAAGAAAGAATATAATTTTAGGAGGACGAAATGGAGAAGAAATTTGATATAATCCGTGTTTTTCCACGTCAGACCTCATTTACGCCTACGGATGATATGGCTTTCATCGGTATGCCGCAGCTGTTCATACCCGAACATAAAGAAATACACATTTCCTGTACCTTTACTTGGGATAAAGCGTACTGTGAACAGTTAGCATATCAGTGGGAAGGTGTAACAAATAAGCCAGTAAAGCTTGGCGGCGTAGCTTATGGTTCACCTTGTGAAAATTTTGTTCAGGGGATGTATGTCAGAAGTAATGTGATATTCACTTCGAGAGGCTGTAACAATAACTGCCCATGGTGCATCGTACCGAAGCAGGAAGGAAAGCTAAAACAGCTTGAAATCAATGAGGGCAACTGGATACAGGACAATAACTTTCTTCAGTGTGACAGACACCATAAAGACAAGGTTTTCGAAATGCTGAAAACACAAAATGCTATCTGTTTCAAGGGCGGACTGGAAGCTGACCTCATTGACGAGCATTTCTGTGACAGTTTGCTTTCGCTCGGACCGAAAAAGGTAAAGGAGCTGTGGTTAGCCTGCGATACGGATGCACGGCTTCCCGAATTCAAGAAGGCTTGTGAAAAGCTGAAAAAGGTGGGCTTCAACCGTAATAAAATTCATTGTTATGTTTTGTCTTACGGAAAAGAGCGTGAAAAAGATGAAGCAAGAGCCAGATCGGTATATGAAGCCGGTGCGATGCCTTTCGTTCAGCTATACAGGGATTTTTCTGATACTAAGACAGAATATTCGGCTGATTGGAATAAGTGGGCAAGGATGTGGCAAAGACCTGCAGCAACTAAAGCACACGTTGAAAAAGGCACAGATTATTATGATTTTGATATTTAGGAGTTATTTATGAGAGCAGAAATTGAAAATCCTTTTTATCCGTCAGAACTCAATGAAATGTTTGAAAAACAGCGGGATAAAGTTGAATTTACGGTGAAAAAAGAAGTAAAAGATAAATCCGGTAAAGTATGGACTTTAACGGTTGACGGACGTTCGATCGGTTCTGGTTATTACGATATATGGCACGATGATTATATTGTTGGTTTTGACCGCCACGGAAATCTTGAAGGTAGCAGTTATGCTAAAAACCGATTTGACAGTGTTGAAGCTTTTAAGAATGAAATTTTCAAAGCCTTCGGATTGACTGAACCTGCGCAAATGACTTTATTTTAAGAGGTGATTAAATGAGTAAAGCGGTATTAATATCAATTCAGCCGTATTGGGTGTTTTTAATCATAGCAAAGGCTATGGGGTGGAACATCGACAAAGAAAAAACAATAGAAGTCAGAAAGAGTCGACCAAAAGCCGAAAGTTGGAACAAGGTCGCAAAGATATATTGCAGTAAAGACAAGAAATCTTTCAACGAGATTCCGAAAGAGTATCAGCCTTTTATGAAGCCTCTTTTAGGCAAAGTCATAGGCGAGTTTGTGTGCCAATATATAGAGGGATTTAGGGTTGAAGATAACGGCGGAATTCCAAATTATAAATGGTGCAGTTTAGACGAGAGCTGTGTCAGATTTGACGATATTGTTGAGTATATAGGAAAAGGGAAAATCGGCTATGCTTGGGACATATCAGACCTCATAATCTATGACGAGCCGAAGGAGTTGAGCGAGTTCTACCGACACGATACCGCATATGACAATTCATTCGGTGGATATTTTGAAGACAGAGATAAACTAACACCTATTAAAAGACCGCCGCAGTCCTGGTGTTATGTGGAGGAGGTATAACAATGGAATACATAAAACTTAAAGATGCCCTTCACGTTGTCTACCTTGTAATGACTGATAACAGTATAAGGCGTAAGGGTAAGACTATCAGAAAGAGGCTGAAGGAGTTGCCTATTCTTGATGTAAAGTCCATTATAGAAAAAGCTGAGGAGGGTATCAAAGCCACAGACTCCGCTGATAACTATTCAGCAGGCTTCAGAAACGGCATCAGGTATTGTCTTGCACTGGTCGACGGCAAGGATCCCGAATACGAAACGCTCAAGGGATTAAAACCCGTAGAAAAATTCCCCTTTGAGGTTTGTCCGAAGTGCGGCCGTGTAGTAAGCATACACTCGAAATACTGTCCTGATTGCGCAACGTTGTTGGATTGGAGTGATGCGGAATGAACATTGGTACGTCAAGTGAAAAAGTATTATGTGCTTGTTGTCGATCGAGAAAAACAAACGAGTTTTATTTTTTCGAACACTGCAATATAACCGTTCACATTCCACTTTGTGAAAGTTGCAAACAAACAGCAACCTTTAATTTGCAGATGCAGTTGAAGCCTCTGTGTGTAGCAATAAGTAGGGCGGTAACGATGTCACATATCGTTGGATGTGATGAAAAACAACTTAATCAACTGCAAAGAGAATTGCGCAAATTGAAAGAAGGTGCAGAGGAATGACAGCAAGTGAAGCGTTAAACATGGTGAAAGAATGTGGCTTAAACATTGAAGAACCAATACACAATGAAGTGATTAACATTGTTATTGAAGCTCTTGAAAAGCAGATACCGAAAAAGCCTGAAGAAAGCTATGACGGTTACGCAGACGGAAATCCTGTTATCGATTATCATTGTCCGAATTGTTACAGAGAAGTTGACGAAGACGATATGGAACATCATTGCGAATGCGGACAGGCTTTGGATTGGAGTGATACAGAATGAAACACTATTATCGGTACACATTCACTGACGGATACAGTGTTTGTGTTGCGGGTTTCTCAAAGAGTGAGTTAAAAATTGAAATTGCCAAACACGGCGAAGTTGTAAGAATAGTGAGGGTGTAAATATGACAGACAATGACATTATTAAGGCTTTGGAAGAATATGTCAAAGAAAACGAATTTGAATATTTCCACAATAATATGATGTGCTTATATCCGTTAATAAAAAATGCCCTTGACCTCATCAACCGCCAAAAGGCAGAGATTGAAGCTCTGATAGCAGGTCAGGAAACATTACAGAAAAATCTTGCAAAATCACTAAAAGTCGAAGCATACAAAGAGATTGCGGAGTCAGTGAAAATAAAAACACTTGCGATGGTTCGCTCGCCAGAAATTCTTACTACGGCTGACTACATTAAGTGTATCGATGACATCGTAAAAGAATGGGTAGGTGAAAACAATGACTGACAGAGAAAGACTTGTAAAAATATTGTGCGAGGCAGAGTGTCAGGGCGAAGAAAATCAGTTTACCTGCCCTGAACGAAGAAACGGGCAGTGTAAAAGCATCAAAAAACTTGAAATGTGTCAGGTGAACAGCTTAGCTGATCACATTCTTTCAGACGGTTGGATAAGACCGCCTGAAACGGGTATCGGTGATTTATCTGACGGTTATCATACTTTCAATGAACTGTATCACCATAGAGCAGTATTATTCAGTGTTATTTGCAACTTGTTTAAAGATAAGGCTTGGAAATCCAAAAAGCACGATACAGGCGATATGTATGACGGAATGTTTATTGTCGGTATCGAAACACCGCAGGGGCAAGCAACATATCATTATGACATTGATCCATATTGGGAGATGTTCAAAGTTAAAGAATTGCCGAATGCTCCAAAATGGGACGGTCACACACCTGAGGAAGCCATAAGAAGAATCAGTACGATGCAAGTTGACAATGTTATCATACCGCCGTGTAAGGTGGGCGATACGGTGTATTATGCAGGGATTGACACACCAGTCGAATTCACCGTTATTGGATTCAGCAAAGGCAGAATGTATGGCTATAGTGTTGCTG
>JAZUOC010000218.1:0-4351 GCA_045604465.1 Acutalibacteraceae bacterium | reverse complement strand
CGACCACGGCCCCGACTTCGAAACTTGTAAGGCTTGCATCGACGGCGGCTTCACATCAGTTATGATTGACGGCTCACACCTTCCCTATGAAGAAAACGTTGCTCTTACAAAGCAGGTTGTTGACTATGCTCACGCACACGGCTGTGTTGTTGAAGGCGAACTCGGTCAGCTTGCAGGTATCGAAGACGATGTTAACGTAAGCGAAGAAGATGCTAACTTCACAGATCCTGCTCAGGTTTACGATTTCGTTACCAGAACAGGTGTTGACTCACTCGCTATCGCTATCGGTACCAGCCACGGTGCTTACAAGTTCAAGCCCGGTCAGAAGCCCCAGCTCCGTTTCGACATTCTCAATGAAGTAGAAGAAAAGCTTCCCGGCTTCCCCATCGTTCTCCACGGTGCTTCTTCCGTAAACCAGGACGACGTTAAGACCATCAACGCTTACGGCGGTGAAATGCCCGATGCTATCGGTATTCCCGAGGATATGCTCCGTGAAGCTGCTTCCATGGCTGTATGTAAAATCAATGTCGACTCTGACATCCGTATCGCTATGACAGCTGCTGTACGTAAGCACTTCACAGAAAATCCCAAGCACTTCGACCCCAGACAGTACCTCACTCCCGCAAGAGATGCAATCGAAGGCGTTGTTTCTCATAAGATTGAAACTGTTCTCGGCTGTGCTGATAAGGCTTAAGTTACAGAGACGCTATTGTAACGCAATTGCGGGGAACTAACAGGCAGCAGACAGCTTCTGCCACCCCGTAAGGTTTAAAAAGATTTCAGGGACACGAGTGACCGTGTCCCTGTTTTTTGTTTTAAAGATAGTGTTTATGGGTTGAAGTTTTTATATAAAAGCTTATTTTGATTAATAATTAATTACGTCCGAATATTAAATCAGAACTCGACTTTTTTAAAGAGGTTTATAACAGAAATGGATGTCTCTCCGTCTTTACTTTTGCCTACCATCTTCTTATTTAATACACCGGGCAAAAGCTCTGCAAAAGCATAACCTACTGTTTCACCCTGCATATTTTTTATGTAGCAAAGCTGTTCAAAATATGCGAAGTTCATATGGCCTACCTGAACAGGCTCGATTATATAATCCTTTTCTTTTTCCTCCATATGAAGCTTCCAACTGGATGACCATTTTAATCCTCCGAAGGTTGTAGAAGCTGTTTGCTTTAATGTGTAGCTATTCAGACGGTGAGACACGCCTTCCTTTGAAACAAATGTGCCGTCATAATATGGCGGACTGTTCTGGGGGAAGGTGAAGAGCATAGCTTCTTCTTCATCAAAAAAGCGAAGAGAAAACCACTCCCAATGAGTCTGTGTGTTGACAATATTATAGGTACCGCCCTGCTTGTCAAACCATGTTTTACCTGTTAAATGTATCTCTTTTCCGTTAAGTATAAGTTTTCCTTCTGTTGGCATATTGGTATAAGAGTAGTAAAGTGTTGTTTCTTTTTTGCCGGGTATGCCCATTTGCAGCTTTCCGTTATCGCAGTGCCAGAAAGCGCCCTTGCCGTAATCTGCGAACAAATCAAGAGAGAAGTTTTTATGATTAAGTACAATATTTATCCCTTTTTCAGATTTCTTTGCTGAAGCGATGTTGCCGATTGAAGCTTCATTTTCATTTACTGTTACCGGGGCAGATTTATTTGCAGGTGTCTGTAAATAATAATGGCGTTTGTTCTTATAGTCGGTTAAAGCCATCATTGCTATTTTTGCTGTTACTATTCCGAAATTGATGTGTAATAAGGTGTACTGATAAGAATACATATTTTTTTCATCATCGAAAAGAATGCCGGTGGCATACCACCATTCCTTGCATTTTTTGTGAATGAGCCACTCCTTTTCAAAGCCTTGCAAGTTATCGGGATTATAATCAATCTTTAAATTTTTCATACGGAACCTCCTTGATTAAATAGTTTATCTGTATTATAATTATAAAGCAACTGCAGTTGCATAATCAACCAACGATTAATAAAAACAGTTGTTTATAATAATAAAAGGAGAAATTGTATGAATAAAAATGATTTAAGGTTTAAAAAGACTGAAATGGCAATCAAAGAAGCGTATATGACTTTGAAAGAAAACAGCACAAAGCCTGTTAAGGTTACAGAGCTCTGTGAAAAGGCCATGATAAACAAAACAACCTTTTACGCACATTATGAAACAATAGAAGCTCTTAAAAAGCAGATATGTCAGGAATGTACTTCAAAGCTTATTGGCAGTTGTTCTCATATAAACGAATTTCTGACAAATACAAAGGCATTTGTAAATGATATATATGTTTTGTTTAATGAAAACGAAAAAATAATTTTAAGGCTTTACGAAAATGATATAAATGCTTTGGTTAATGATGTGGAAAAGGAATTGCTCAAAATTATATCTGTTTCAAATGTTTCTGAGGATACTGAAGTAGCCATCCGATTTTGTGTGGGAGGAGCATTAAGATTATTGATACTAAACCCTAACGAGCCACACTTAAGCAAGACGATAGCTTTAATAGAAAGGTTTATTGAGTCGCTATAAAACATCTTCAGAGCCGGGAGAATTTATCAACTGTAACAGATAAAGGTAAGAGTACAATATTTCAAGACTTATACAAAAACGGACAGATTAATTACTTACATAAAGAAAAAACCAGGGACACGTGTGACCGTGTCCCTGAAATCATTTATTAAGCTTTTTACGGGGCGGTCAGAAACTGTCTCCTGCCGATTATTCCCCGTCCTCGGCCCTTAGCCCTTGATCTTACTTAAGTATTTCCTTATACATCTTAATATACTCGTTTGCGCTTTTGCCCCAGCTGTAATCGCATTCCATAGCTCTCACTACGAGGCTGTCCCAGTACTCTCTGTTATCGTAAGCACCGAGGCTTCTTCTGATAGCACCGAGCATATCGTGAGCGTTGTAGGTTTTGAAGGTAAAGCCATTACCCTGACCGTCACCGCTGTCGGTGATGGAGTCACGGAGACCGCCTGTCTCTCTTACGATGGGTACTGTACCGTAGCGCAGAGCCACCATCTGTGAAAGACCGCAGGGCTCACTCTTTGAGGGCATAAGGAAGATGTCCGCACCGGCATAAATTTTTCTGGCAAGAGCAGGAATGAAGCCGATTTCGATGCCCACTTTGTCGGGATATTTGGCTGCCATTTCCTTAAAGAAGTTTTCGTACTGCCAGTCACCTGAGCCGAGAAGAGCTATCTGCACATCGGTGGTGTAAAGAAGCTCATCTAAAATACCCTTGATAAGGTCGAGACCCTTATGGGAAACGAGACGGGTAACCAGACCGATGATGGGTACATCAGGCTTCTGAGGAAGACCGAGAGCTGCCTGAAGATCTTTCTTGTTCTCTGCCTTGCCCTTCTTGACTGTCTTGACATCGTAATTCTTAACGATGTTCTTATCAGTTTCGGGATTGTAGTTGTCTACGTCGATACCGTTGAGAATACCCTGTAATTTCCACTGACGGTCACGGAGAATAGTATCGAGACCGTGACTGTACCAGGGATCAAGAATTTCATTGGCGTAGGAGGGTGAAACAGTTGTAACCTTATTGGCGCACTCGATAGCACCCTTCATAAAGTTTACGTCGCCGTCATACTCCACGATAGAGGTGTCGTCGGGATTAAGACCGATAACATCATTCACCAGCTCGAGACCGTATGTACCCTGATACTGGATGTTATGAATGGTGAAAACAGTCTTGATTCCCTGATACCAGGGATCCTTACTGTAGAAGGTGGAGTAGAATACGGGTGTAAGAGCCGACTGCCAGTCATTACAGTGAATGATGTCGGGCTTGAAGTCAACTACGGGAAGAATTTCAAGTACGGCACGGGAGAAGAAGGTAAATCTTTCCGCATCGTCATAGTGACCGTAGATGGTGTCACGCTTGAAATAGTACTGATTGTCGATAAGATAGTAGATAACACCTTCGTGCTTTGCCTGAAAGATACCGCAGTACTGTCTTCTCCAGGCTACGGGAACAGAGATATTGGTGATGAAGGTCATCTTATCCTTAAGCTCTTGTTTAATGGTGTCATAAAGAGGCATTACCACACGGCATCCGATAAGTCTTTTGCGGAGTGCCTGAGGGAGTGAGCCTGCCACATCTCCAAGACCACCGCTGGCCATAAAGGGAAGGGCTTCACTTGCTACATATAAAACTTTCATTTTAATTTTTCCTTTCGGGGTATTTTGCTTTTATACTGTAGTTCCTTTACCGATGTAAAGAGGATAGGTCTCAGCACCGCTTAATTCACGGTTAGGCTTGATAACCACATCCTTGTCAAGAATTGCACAGTTGATTACTGCAAGTCGGATCGTAGCCATGTCGTTCTGT
>JAZUOC010000217.1:0-4238 GCA_045604465.1 Acutalibacteraceae bacterium | reverse complement strand
AACAGCCGAGGGTGCTGTAGACGAGCTTACACGTCGCAGATACCTCCGCTTCGCCGAGGGCGCTCCCGGTATAATATGGTTCGAGGCTACCGCTGTCTGTAATGAGGGCAGAGCAAACCCCCGTCAGCTTTACATAAACGGAGCTACACTGGAAAGCTTCCGTTCTCTGGTAAAAGAGGTAAAGGAAAGGTCAAGAGAGCTTCACGGCTTCGAGCCTCTTATGATAGTTCAGCTCACTCACAGCGGACGCTACAGTAAGCCTCACGGCACTCCCGAGCCTATAGTGGCATACAGAAACGATTGGTGGGAGCGCGGAAAGGAAGACCAGCCTTATATCGTAGCGACCGATGAGTATCTTGATACCATTCCTGCCCTGTACGCAAAGGCGGCAAAACTCGCTCTCGAAGCAGGCTTCGACGGTATGGATGTAAAGTGCTGTCACGGCTATCTTTTCAATGAGCTTCTGAGTGCCTATAGCCGTGAAGGAAAATACGGCGGCTCACTAGAAAACAGAACGAGGCTTTATTTCGACTGTATCGATGCGGTAAAGGAGGCAGTAGGTGACAGAGCCTTCGTTACCACGAGGCTTAACTCCTGTGACTGCTTTCCCTACCCCTACGGCTTCGGAGTGAATGAGCTCGATCAGACAGACCTTGACGAAACAAAAATAATTATCTCCGGACTTAAAGAAAAGGGCATTGAGCTTGTAAATCTCACTATCGGAAATCCTTATCTCATTCCTCACATAAACCGCCCCTATTCAGTCAAAGCACCCGAAGACGGCAGCATCGGAATGAAGAGAGTTTACGGTGTGACAAAGGAAATCACATCCGCTTTTCCCGATATGAAATTCGTAATCTCTGCTCTGACCTATCCCGGTGAGGATGCTGTTTCCTATGCAGAAAAATTACTCTCGGAAGGTGTCGGTGACATAGCAGGCTTCGGAAGAATGACCTTCGCCTATCCGACCTTCTATAAGGATTACCTTGAAAAGGGCGCACTCGATAAAAAGAAGGTCTGCCTAAAGTGCAGTAAATGCTCGGAGCTTATGAGAGCAGGTACCGTTTCGGGCTGTGTTATCAAGGACAGCGAGTGCTATATGCCCTATTATCAGAAATATGTTCTGAAGAAATAACCTCTCCTTTCAGAAGAGGCAGAAAAAGTATTATATTAAATATTGTAAGGTGAATTATATGGTTGCAACAGTAACAGGCGGCAGCAGAGGAATCGGCAAGACCATAACCGAAGAGCTACTTAAAATCGGCTACAGCGTTATCGTTACGGCACGAAACAGAAGCAGCGACATCGGAGAGCTCGAAAGGAAATATGAGGGCAAGATATTCTTTCTGACCTGTGATATTTCCGCTGAAGATGACAGAAAAAGCCTCGCCGCCTTCATCAGAGAAAAATTCGGCAGGCTTGATTTACTCGTAAACAATGCAGGTGTGGCACCGAGAGAAAGAAAGGATATACTCGAAATCACTCCCGAGGATTTCGACTATCTTACGGATATAAACCTTAAGGGCACCTTTTTCCTGACTCAGGAGCTGACTCCCCTGCTTATAAAAAATGAGAAATCGAGAATAGTAAACATCTCATCAATGTCGGCTTATACCGCTTCGGTAAACAGAGGAGAATACTGCATTTCCAAGGCAGGTATTTCCATGATAACCAAGCTTTTCGCCGCAAGGCTGGCAGAATACGGTGTAAGCGTAATCGAAATAAGACCGGGCATCATCGAAACAGATATGACCTCGAAGGTCAAGGAAAAATATGAGAAGCTTATTTCCGAGGGCATTACACCCGTGAGCCGTATGGGACAGCCTATCGATGTGGCAAGGTGTGTGATTTCCGTCGCCGAAGGTAATTTCGATTTCTGTACAGGCACGGTAATCGACTGCGACGGCGGATTTAATGTGAGGCGCTTATGAAAAAGATTTACAGATGCCTTATTATAGGCAGCGGTGCGGCGGCTTACGGTGCTGCCGACCGTCTTTACAGTGAGGGTGTAACGGATATCGCCGTCATTACGGAAAACCGACTTTCAGGCACATCGCGTAATACGGGAAGCGACAAGCAGACCTACTATAAAATTTCAATGGACGGCTTTACTCCCGACAGTCCCTTTAAAATGGCGACGGATATGTTTTCGGGCGGCTCCTGTGACGGTGAAAAAATGTATCTCGAAGCGGTAAACAGCGAGAACTGCTTTCTGCGTCTGTGCGATTACGGAGTTCCCTTTCCCACAGACGGCTACGGAGGTTATCCCGGCTATAAGACCGATCACGATGACACAGTGAGAGCCACCTCAGTAGGACCTCTCACCTCAAAGGCGATGACAGAAAAGCTCGAAAAGGCCGTAACGCAAAGGAACGGCACTCCCTTATTTGATAAGAAACAGGTCATAAAAATCCTGACCGACGGGAAAAGAGCCTTCGGTGTACGTGTCCTCGACATCGAAACCGAAAGAGAAGAAAACTTCTATGGAGAAAATGTAATCTGTGCCACGGGTGCTCCCGCCTGTATATACTGTGATTCGGTTTATCCCGAATCACAGCACGGTATGACAGGTGTGCTTATCGAAGCGGGAGTGAGAATGTGTAACTTCACTCAGTGGCAGTACGGTATGGCTTCCGTAGACTTCCGCTGGAACGTTTCGGGAAGCTTCATGCAGGTTATCCCACGTTTCGTGAGTGTCGGCGAAAAAGGCGATGAAAGAGAATTTCTTAAGGATTACTTTTCCGACATCCACGAGGCCTACAGCTATGTTTTTCTAAAGGGATATCAGTGGCCCTTCTCCTTTGGCAGAGCAGACCAAAGCTCAAAAATCGACCTCGCTGTACATTCCGAAGCACTGAAGGGCAGAAGAGTTTATCTTGACTACAGAAAAAATCCCGACGGCTTCGACTTCGGTAAGCTTTCCCGGGAAGCGAAGGCTTACATAACCGATACGGAATGTCTCGCAGCCACACCCATAGAAAGGCTCGTAAAATTAAACAGTAAGGCCATCGATGTCTATCTGCGTCAGGGTATAGATTTACATAGGGATATGCTCCGAATAGCCGTCTGCGCCCAGCATAATAACGGCGGTGTTTACACGGATAACAGCTTCGAGACGGATATTAAAGGGCTTTATGTTATCGGCGAGGCGGCAGGCACCTTCGGACTTTCACGGCCCGGCGGCTCTGCTCTTAATGACACACAGGTCAGCGGTCTTATAGCCGCAAGGCACATAAAAAATAAAGTCTCTGAGGCGGTGACGGAAAATGAGCTGCTGCCCTTTGAAATCAGAGAGACGGCTTTCACCGTAAACACGGATACCGACTACTCGCATTTTAAAAGGAAAATGAGTCAGGTCGCTTCCTTCAGAAGAGATTATGAGGGCTGTGTCTCACTTCTCGCTGAGGTTACCGTGGCTCTCGCTTCTTACCCGAGGGAGCATCGGTCCCTTTCCGACTACTACCTCGACAGAGATATGCTCATAAGCATGAAAGCACTTTTAGAGGCTATCGTTTCCGAGCTTCCCGAAACGGGCAGCCGCGGAGGAGCCATCTTCATAAAGAGCGGCAAAGTCGCAGAAGAAAACACATACTACAGAGATTATCTCACCGTTACGGAAAAAGGAAAAGCTGAATTCATTAAGGTTTCCCCCGTACCCTACGGACAGAGGCCCTTTGAATATTACTTAAGCAAAATAAACGAAGGAGAAATACTACAATGACAGGAAAGAAAAGAATCGACCTCAAAAATGCAACAAGCAGGGAAATATTAGCCTTTTCCCTTTTGCCCCTCGGATTTTTCTTTATCGACTGCACTGTTTACACGGTAATCAATTTTTATATGACTGACGTGCTCAAGCTCAGTATGAGCCTCGTGTCCATCGTTCTTTTAGGCACGAAGGCGTGGGATGCCGTCAACGACCCCATTATGGGACAGATAGTAGAACGCACCAGAACGAAATGGGGTAAATGCAGGCCCTATCTTCTGTGGGTTTCCATTCCCTTCGCCATTACCACTGCCCTTCTGTTTTTACCCGTCAGATTTCCCGAAAGCTGGAACATAATTACGGCAGACGGTACAAACCTCGGTAATGCGGGTAACTTCATCTATATACTCATTATGTATATGGTTTACATCACCGCCTACACAGCTATGGAAATCCCCCGAAACAGCCTCACTCCTCTCGTATTTCCCCAGAAGGATTTAAGAGTTAAGGCCGTTTCCGTTTCGAACACCGT
>JAZUOC010000216.1:0-3377 GCA_045604465.1 Acutalibacteraceae bacterium | reverse complement strand
AAAACTACTGGAAAAAGCAGTTCTCCAGACCTTATGATTATTACTGGTGGTGCACAGGCTTCATTCCCGGAAATATGACCGGTCAGTTTGAAAAGCTGCGTGTGGATGCACGTATTACAGCTGTGGACTATGATATGCTTTATGCGATTATTGAAGCTATCGAAAATGAAGGCCTACCGTGGCAGGTAAAGGGCCTTGACGTAAGATTTACATATCGTTGATTATAAAAAAGTACAGGCTGCACCTGTGCTTTTTTGCTGTCTTCTATTGATTTTTGATTTTATAACTGATATAATGGTAAACTGAATAAAATAGATTATTGTGTAAAAATCTCTCTTTATGGAGGTAAAGATATATGAAAAGAACAGAAATCTCTAAGCTTTATGAAAACGCAGCAGCTTATACCGAGGGTACCGTAAAGGTATGCGGCTGGATAAGAACCAACCGTGACTCTAAGGTTTTAGGCTTTATGGAAATCAATGACGGCAGCTGCTTCAAGGGCGTACAGATCGTTTTCGAAAAGGAAAAAATCGATAATTTCGCCGAGGTTGCCAAGTACAATGTAGGCGCAGCAGTAATAGTAGAGGGTAATCTTATCCTTACTCCCGAGGCAAAGCAGCCTTTTGAAATCAATGCGGTAAAGGTTGAGCTGGAAGGAGCCTCAGCTCCTGAGTATCCCCTTCAGAAAAAGAGACATTCTCTCGAGTATCTCCGCACTATCGCTCATCTCCGCCCCCGCACGAATATCTATTCCGCTTCCTTCAGAGTCCGCTCCGTAGCCGCACAGGCTATCCACCGTTTCTTTGAAAGCGAAGGGTTTATCTACGCACACACACCGCTCATTTCCTGCAGCGACTGCGAGGGTGCAGGTGAGATGTTCCGTGTGACTACTCTCGATATGGAGAATCCGCCTAAAACCGAAGACGGCGACATCGATTACAGCCAGGACTTTTTCGGCAAGAGTGCTTTCCTTACCGTTTCAGGTCAGCTTCAGGGTGAGATTATGGCTCAGGCATTCGGCAAGATTTACACCTTCGGTCCTACCTTCAGAGCTGAAAAGAGCTATACTCAGCGTCACGCTGCCGAGTTCTGGATGATTGAGCCTGAGATTGCTTTTGCAGACCTTTGCGACGATATGGACCTTGCTGAGAGAATGATCAAGTTCGTTATCAACTATGTAATGGAAAACTGTAAGCAGGACATCGAATTCCTTAATCAGTTCGTTGATAAGGGACTCATCGAAAGACTCACCGCAGTCGCTTCCTCTGATTTCGCGAGAGTCTCCTACACAGATGCCGTTAAAATGCTCGAGGAGCATAATGACGAATTCGAATTCAAGGCTTACTGGGGCTGCGATCTTCAGACAGAGCACGAAAGATATCTTACAGAAAAGATTTTCAAAAAGCCTGTTTTCGTTACCGATTATCCGAAGCAAATCAAGCCCTTCTATATGCGACTCAATGACGACGGAAAGACCGTGGCAGCCTGTGACCTTCTCGTTATGGGTATCGGTGAAATCGTCGGCGGTAGCCAGAGAGAAGAAAGATACGATGTTCTCACAGAGAGAATCAGAGAGCTCGGACTCAAGGAAGAGGATTACTGGTGGTATCTTGACCTTCGTAAGTACGGCGGAACCAAGCACGCAGGCTTCGGTCTCGGCTTCGAAAGACTCGTGATGTATCTTACGGGCATTTCGAACATCAGAGATGTGCTTCCCTTCCCCAGAACTACAGGCTCGGCAGATTTTTAATTGTATCACTATCAACAATTTACAAAGGATGATATTTTATGGCAGAACTCAGAACATATTCAAAGGAAAAGCTTATTGAGCTGAAAAATGCACTTCAGGAGGAGTACGACAGCTTTAAGGCTCAGGGACTCAGGTTAGATATGTCCCGCGGTAAGCCCGGCTCGGATCAGCTCGCTGTTTCTAACGGACTTCTCGATGCGATTACCTCGAGAGACTGGGAGGATGACGCAAGTAACCACAGTCTTGAATACAGAAACTACGGACTTCTTACAGGCATTATCGAATGTAAGGAAATCTTCGCCAAGCTTCTTAAGGTTCCTACCTCAAATGTTATCGTGTGCGGTAACTCGAGTCTCAATATGATGTTTGACTACATTACACAGTGTATGCTCACAGGCTCGGGCGAAAAGCCCTGGAAGGATCAGGGAGAAATCAAATTCCTTTGTCCCTGTCCCGGCTATGACAGACACTTTGCTATAGCAGAGTATTACGGTATTAAGCTTATTCCTGTCGATATGACAGAGACAGGTCCCGATATGGACGCTGTGGAAGAGCTTATAAAGGATGAAAAGGTAAAGGGTATGTTCTGCGTACCTAAGTATTCTAATCCTACAGGTGTTACATATACGAGCGAGACCGTAGACAGAATCGCCGCCATGACACCCGCAGCCAAGGATTTCAGAATTATATGGGATAATGCTTACATTATCCACGACCTTACCGATGAAACAGAAAAGCTTGATAATATTTTCGATGTACTTAAAAAGTACGGCCATGAGGATATGGTTATCGAGTTCACATCCACCTCAAAGATCTCCTTCCCGGGCTCAGGTGTTGCCGTTCTCGCTGCTTCCGACAGAAATATTCAGATGATAATTGACCGTATGAGCATCCAGACTATCGGCTACGATAAGCTTAATCAGTTCAGACACGTTAAGTTTTACAGAGATGTAAAGGGTATCAAGAGTCATATGAAGCTTCATAAGAACATTCTTGCCCCGAAATTCAAGGCTGTTATAAATGAATTCGAAACACAGCTGGGTAAGTACGGCGTGGCTACATGGACTAAGCCCAAGGGCGGTTACTTTATTTCACTCGATGTTATGGAAGGCACTGCCAAAAGAGTTTATCAGCTCTGCAAGGAGGGCGGTGTAACCCTTACCACAGTCGGTGCCACCTTCCCGTACGGCTACGATCCTAAGGACAGAAATATCCGTATCGCACCTTCTTATCCGCCCGTCGATGAGCTTCTTACTGCGACAAAGCTTCTTTGCATCTGCGTTAAGCTTGCCGCCTGCGAAAAGCTCCTCGGTGAGTAAGCTTTAAATATCTTAAAAATGTCGATTTTGAATTTAACTTTTACTATATCTATTGACTTTTCGGAGCTAAGGTGGTAGTATTAGTATATACAATTATGTAGTAGTATAATTATCAGGAGGAGTTTCTATGAATAATTACCTTAAAAGGCTGCTCAGCGTGCTTATGGTTATTACCGTAGTATTCGCATTATTCATTCCTGCTTTTGCATCCTTTGAGACTGCAACAGCTATCGTAATGGATAAGGTATACTCAGAAAGCATCGACACAGCTAACAGAGAAGATTACTTCAAATTCACAACAACCCAAT
>JAZUOC010000215.1:0-9275 GCA_045604465.1 Acutalibacteraceae bacterium | reverse complement strand
GAATAATTAAACAGCCGCAGAGGAAATTAATCCCCGACGCCTGCGTTATTTATCAGGCGTATACTCTTTTTCTGAAGTATTCGGCATTTACAACCCCTCTCTGAGTGTAGAAGCCTTGTTTGCTTAACTCTTCGTTAATCTCCTGTATGAGCCTGTAAGCGGAGCTTTTCTTCACTCCGTAAAGTTCGATTATATCGTTAACATTATAAAATAATTTTTTCTCCATAATGATTTCCTCCTTAGTTTTCTTCTATATTTTTAAATCCGTTAAGTACATTACTTAAGAATGTAATTGCTTTAAGCAATTCTGTTATATTTTCTTTCGGTACTTCTGTTTTCTTCAGTTCTTCCAATATTTCTCTGGCTGTTTCTTCGAGTGCATAGTAAACCTTTGCTGAGCCTTTGACTTCCACCGTAGTGTCAAGCAGCTTACTGATTATATAATCCTGTTTTGATAATCCCGACATTCTTACATATTGGTTAAGCAGGTTGTTTTCGGCTTCAGACATTCTGAAGCCTATTGTTTTATCTCTCCATCGACCCTGCGGGTCCTTATATTTAGCTGTCAATGTTCATATCACCGTCCTTTTCGATTTTTGTAGCGATAGCCTTTTGCATCTGTTCAGTGCTGTGGCTGTAATGCATTGTCATACCAATATTTTTATGTCCGACACGCTCTGCAATATCCATGCTTGAAATTTCAAGGGTTTGCAGATAGGTTATGTGGCTATGTCTTAAATCGTGAATTCTTATTTTGGGAAGACCGGTCCTTTTACAGCCTGCTTCCATAGCTGATATAAGAAACTTACCTGTATTGTAGTTAAACAATCTCTGATTCGGAGTAGGTTTGTAAAACAGATTTATATATGTATTTACTGCTTCACATACAAAGTCAGGCAGCTGCACGATTCTTTTACTATTTTTTGTTTTAGGCGAGGTGATTACCTCTTTACCCTTAATTATTGAAAAGGTTTTATTTATGCTGAGTGTCTTATTCGCATAATCAAAATCTTTAACTGTTAGTGCTAAAAGCTCACCTTTTCTGATACCTGTATAAAAGAGAATCATAAATGCATAGTAGGCGTCCTCATGATCTGTAATACTTCTGAGAAAGAGGGAGAAATCTTCTCTTGACCATACTATATACTCTCTGTCGCTTTCTTTCTTGCCTACGCTTTCAAGGTCGAGTATCGGGTTATCAAAGCGTTCGATATATTTGTTTCTGACTGCAAAATTGAAGAAACCCCGCAGCTGAGAATTAATGGTTTTTATGTAAGTATCATCAAGTATATTTTCACCGTTTTCGTCTTTGGCGAAGAGTACCTTGTTCTGCCAACGTGTAAGATCAGCAGTTTTGATATCTCTGATGTCTTTGCCTTTAAAATAGGGGAGTATGTACTTTTCAAAAATGGATTTTTTGGTTTCTAACGAGCTTAACTTTATTTTGTTAGCTTTGGTATCAAAGTAGAAATCTACAGCTTTTTCAAAAGCAAACTCCTTGTCGGACTCAATGTCCGACAGGAATTTCTTTTCAAATGCCTTGGCTTCCTTTTCTGTACGGAAGCCTCGCTTGATTTTTGTTTTCTTTTTACCTTCAGAGTCTGTATACTGGAATTTCGCAAACCAGGGAGCAGACCATTTGTGGTTTTTATCTTTATATACCGGCATTAAACTTTTCCTCCATTTTTTTGATTAAAATATTCGTTGGTCTCTTCTTCATCTTGTCTGTATATATCAAAAATATCATTATACAGATTACTCTTTTTCATTGCTACCGTAAGATAATTTAAAGCATAGGCTATTATATAATGTTCATCACCATATTTTTCAACAGCTTCTTTAGTTTTACAAATAGCGGTTGTAAGGTAAACATTGAGCAATATAAGATTGTCTGTTATTGAGTTCAGAGCATCTCTTACATAAGTAAAATAAGTTTCATCATCTATATTATCATCGAGTCTGTCGATAAGATGTTTTATGCGGTAGTCATTTAATTCCTTTTCTAAAGTTTCAAAAACACGTTCAAGTTTAACTTCTGCTTCCTTAATATAATTTTCAAAGTTTTTCATATTTGTTATTCCTTTCTTTTGTTAGACCTCCATCGGTTAGATGGAGATCTCTTGTTTTATCTTATAAATTTATATTTGTTCTTTCAAAAAAGTATCTTGTACTTATTTTTCCTGAGATGGTCTTATAGCCTTTTTCTTTAATCTCGCTATTAAGGTCTCTTATAACTCCGTATGCTGTTGATTTGCTAACGCTGAGAAGCTCAACGATATCTTCAACAGTGAGAAAATCTTTGTACATATGTTTTTACCCTTTCTTTATATTTGTTTTAACGATGTCTCCAGGTGTCTTTCTTTCATTTTTATTATGAAATTTAAGATACCCGGATAACTTCAAATATGAATCACCAGGGTAGTTTATTTAATCGGTTTAATACCGTTATTTTCAAATTTATTTGGTGAGTAATTTAATGTTGAGTTTTATTTATTGTTATTCAGAGTTCTTCTTGCGGATACTATATCGGCTTCATAATAATCGAACATTTTCACAAACATATTGTGGGTGCGTAATGCGTAATTTAAAAACTGGTCAAGATATGAGATATAATAATCAACTTCATCGCAATAGGGATTATTTTTGACGGCTTTTCGTACTATGTTTTGTGCTGATTCCAGAATCTCAGAAAGAGTGTTCATGTTTTTATCAATTGAAATCATCTCGTTGATTATATATTCGCTTATAGCTATATCGTTAATACCATCAATGTATCTGTCGTAAGCAAGCTTGAAAAAATTGGCGGCGATAAGGGGAATACAAAATTATAATGAAAAAGTTAGCAGATTACCACTTCGAGGAATATGTGAAACCGTATCGTAAGTCTCGGAAGGCAGATTTTTTATGCGAGTACAGAATTTTTAAGCAATCCTGCGATTATGCTCGTAACTTTGCGAGCATAAAAAATCTGAATTCTGAGACTTTTGTCATGTCTGAATAACTGACGTAGAAGTGGTCCAGAATAAAAAAGGAGCTACAAGATGAATTATATTGAAGAACTTTATTATGGGAATATAGAACCACAAGAGCTAAACACAGAAATTACACCGAAGCTAAAAAAGAAGCTTGGTGAACTTGCAGAAAAAGAAGAGGAGTTGACTTTGGTTTTATCAGATAAAGAAAAAGAATTGTTTTCAGAATATACAAGAGCTTATATTGAATTTTCAAGTCTCAGCAATTCAGACAGTTTCATTTCAGGGTTCCGGCTAGGAGCAAGAATAACATATGATACTTTTGTTATTGGGTAATGTACAGCCCCGTAAGTTTCTTTGTTGAAACTTACGGGGTTATTTATTTTTTTGCCATAGACACCATCTGTCCCCCTTGATGTGTATACTATAACTACGCAACAGGTAAATATAAATCAGAGTTGTATTTTTACCCTGAAATCTTGATTTTTTAGCTGTGATGTGTTAAATTTATAATGCGACGTAAATCCGAATAAAACTTCTGCAATAGGGAATGACTTAGGTAAAAGTGCATTCTCTGATTTACTTTACCCTGTTGCGGAAAAAGTGGATTTGCGTCGCGGCAAACGAGGTGCATTTTTCGGTGCGTCTTGTTTTGCAGGACGCACTTTTTTATTGTGCAACAACAAGGTTCCGGGGTACCCGACCGCAATCTTAGATTGTTCGTCGGGTCGGGTTCTTATTTTTACAGAGAAAACGGAGGAAGAAAAAATGAAGTGTAAAAAATGCGGTGAAGAATTAACTGAAGGTCAGAAATTCTGCAGTAATTGTGGCAATTGTATGGAAGATGCTACATTGATGGTCAAAAAGAAAAAACTCAGTAAAAAGAAAAAGATTATAATTGGCGTTGTTGTTCTAATATTATGTGTGTTTGTATTTATACCTACTGATGAAAGCTCGGTTCCTACCGGAGAACAGAGTTCGGCCACAGCTAAAAGTTCAACTGAGAACAAAATAACTGAAGAAAAACCTGAAACAGCGCCGTCAACAAAAGTTGACGAAGACGAAACAACAGAGAAGACCGTAACAAAGCTCAGTGATGATGAAAAAAATACGGTTCGTGAGATCATTGAATTAAATGTGCAGGAAGATGAATTTGATAATGGCGATATAAAAAAGATTAAAAAACTCGTAACCGAAAAGCAGTTTTATGAAATCTGGGAAAAACTGTTAAGTGATTTCTTAGAAGAAAAAATACAGCCTGATTATATCGCTGATGACATATGCAGATATTGTGATTTCTATAAAGCTGTGTGGCCCGACTCAAAGGAAATTAAAACTCTGCAGGAGTATGCGGAAAACCTTGAAGAGGGTTTAAAAGAATCAGATAGCTTGGCCCGTAAAATAGGCTTTGATTCCGATAAGAAGCAAGTTTATTCAGGTGAATTCTATATAACGCAGAAGCTTGAAAAAGATACCGTTTCATCAATACTTGAAAAACTTCAACCTACAGAAACAAGAGACCAATGGGTCGCTTATGATGTTGAATATTCATATTTCGGCTCAACTCCCGGTGATACAGTTTACGTTCTTTCAATTCCGACTAATATGACATTCCCAGAAAGAGGCGTATATAATTTGTCATATATAACAACCGGTGATTACACAACTTTGGTCGATTCATCAGGTTTCTCAAAAGAAGCTAATGTAATCTTTGTTTTCAGTGACGTTGAAAATATTGAAGGATACATAAATGAAAAAGCCATTATAGATAGTGATAATGCATATTATTTTGAAAGTATCAAGGCAATCCTTAAGGGCAAGAAAGTAGAAGTACCCAAAGATAACACCGTTATAAAGAATCAGTACAAAGATGCCGCTCCGGAGTGGGTGTTTGAAGGCTCTGTTATGTTGCCCTACAAAGTTTGTGTAGACGGCTCTACATTAAATATCAGAGCCGGTTGTGGTTCTGAATACGATATTGTTGGTTCTTTGCCCGATGGCTGTGATGTAGTTGTATTGGAGACATACAATGGTTGGTCATATATTGTAGGCTCTTATGGTGTTAATGGTTATGCTGAAACGGGTATTTATGAAGAATTGTACGGCTGGGTAAGCAGAGACTATCTTGAAGCTATCCCTTATTCGCCAATGTAAAAAATACATTGTAATTTATTACATATAAATCCTGTATATTTTGTCCAATAAATCAATAGTAAAAACACTCAGAAAGTGATATTCTTAAAATAGAAATTGTAAAATGAAACTTCACTTGGACAATAACTGTCTTTCATAGTGGTTATAATGTAGTCATAAAACCAAAAACTACATTAAGAGGGTGTAAAAATGGAAACTTCAAAAGGTTTCAAATCGGACAGAGTTTTATATATGTATGACAAGCTCATTTTTGGCGAGCTGCTCAACAAGAATGAGCTTTCGTTACGTTTCGGTGTAAGTGAGAAAAGTATACAGAGGGATATTGATGCACTCAGGTGTTATCTTGCCGAAAAAGGTATGGGACAAGATATAGTCTACGAGCCGTCGCTTCACGGATATAAACTCTATGACTTGAATAGTCAGAAACTTACTAACAGTGAGATTTTAGCTGTGTGTAAGATTCTTCTTGAAAGTCGTTCTATGGTGAAGCCTGAAATGGAAGATATAATTAAAAAGCTTCTTTTCAACTGCGTACCCGAGCAGAACAAAAAGAAGGTCAACGACCTTATCGGTAATGAGCTTTACCATTACATAGAGCCTCGTCACGGCAAGAGTGTTCTTGACATTATGTGGGATTTGGGTACTGCTATCAGAGAGCATAGGTTCATTGAGGTTGACTACACTCGTACAAAAGACAAGGTAACAAAAACCAGAATTCTTGAACCTGTCGGACTGCTTTTTTCAGAGTACTATTTCTACCTTACTGCTTTTATCAAAGACAAGGAAACCCGTAAGGATTTTGATAATAAAGATGACCTTTTTCCGACTATTTACCGTTTAGACAGAATACAGAATCTCCGTATTCTTGAAGAAAGATTTACGGTGCCTTATGCAGAACGATTTGAGGAAGGTGAATTCCGTAAGCGTATACAGTTTATGTACGGTGGTCTTCTGCGTAGAATTAAATTCAGATACAAAGGTCAGTCCGTTGAAGCAGTTCTTGATAAGCTTCCTACAGCCAAAATAATCAGTCAGGACGAAGCAGGTTATATCATATCAGCAGAAGTCTTCGGTGACGGTGTTGATATGTGGCTGAGGAGTCAGGGAGAGAATGTAGAGCTGATAGAGGAGGATAAGAGATGAGTTTTATTAAAGGTGCAGTGAAAATCGCAAGAGGGTTGTTTTATATTGGCGTCGGTAGTGGCAAATATGATGGAGCACCACGGTATTGCAAGAAGTGCGGTGGCGTGCATGTTGGTACTTGTCCGGAGTATAAGGATGAGGGGGAAGAGCTATTAAAAGAAGTTATATTTAAAAAATGAGTTCTCATTTTTTTAATTGTTAAATAATATTTTCGGAGGAAATAGTTATGAAAAAGAAAACAAACAATGAAGAAAATATCGAGGAAAATTTTGAAGTAAAAGAAATTTGTGAAAACGTTTTTTTGCCTATAGGAAGTTGCTCAGTTTCAGGTAATGAAGATGAGTTTAAGATTACAATTTTTTCTACTGATGAGAGAAAGTACGAATTTAATGTTGTTAATGGAAGTATAGTAGATTGCTTTAAAAACGGAATGAAATTAAAAAAGATGTATGGGGTGTGAGTATGGATCTTTTTACAAATTATGAGAAAAAATGTGAAGAATTAACTTTCGAAATAGAGAGTTATAACACGAAGTGGCAAAACGAGTTGAACAGATTAAAAGCTGTTGCAGAAGAGGTATGCAGAAAATATAATGATGAAATTCCTATTATAAATATTGAAAGAGTGCAGATGCGTAATGAAATTAAATTACTGTACAGATTTTTAAAGAACTTTGGTGATATTGGAGAAAAGATTACAGTTTTTGATTTTGTTACAGAAGAAACTCAAGGAGTAAAAGATTTTTATAACAATGATGTAGTGAAACGTGGTTATGCAAAGGCAACGACTATTTTTAATGCAGGGCATCTGATTGGTGGAGCAGCAACTTTAGCAATTGGTAGTTTATGTACATTTAATCCGGTTTTTGCTCCTATGATAGTTGGACTGGGTATTCATAAAAGAGGTAAAACCAAAGAAGATTATGAAAAACTTTTATTTGAATATGAATCTGCAAAAGAAGCAAACAAAAAAAATCTGGAAAAAGCAAAAGACTTAATAAAATTTTTTGAAACGGCATATGAAATAGCTGTTATATACAGAAATATAATAGTTACTGTCAGAGATTCTATCAGTGAAACTATAATTCCTGAACTCGGCGGCATTAAAGCTTTTTTATATGCTGATGCAGTTGCTCAAAAAATTGATAACGGAGAACATTTGCAGGGTATAGTTTTACCTACAGATATTAGAGAATTTGAAAACACCAGATATAATGAACATTTTTTATTTATTAAAAATACTTGTGATTATTACAACCTGATTGTAGCTTTATTTAAAGAGCAAATTTTAACTAATATAGTAAAAGATGGCCATGTTTCCAAAGCTGAACGTAAGGCTTTTAATGAAAAAATTATCTGTATAAAAAACGAAAAAAATAAATTAGAGAGTACAACAGTATTTAAATAAGGGGTGAAAAAATGACTGAAAATAGTATAAATTTAAAAGAAGCAATACATGTAAGGCAAATGTTGTCGGAATATCGTGATGTTAAATATATGAGTATGCTTAGGCAAATTAAAGAAAAAACTGATGTTATATTGTCCGACGATTTGGGAAGTCAGTTTGTTTCGAATTGTGGCAGAGATCTGGCTGGTGAGATAATAAGAAATTTTTTTGATACATCTGATTATAATATAACTGTTGATCAGTTAGCTGTCCGCATCTTAAAATTCAAATACGAAGATGAATATGACCCTTTGAAAGACGGTTCAGAAATACAAAAGTCGGTTTACAATTATAATGATGTGATGTCTTCAACGCTTGATAAAATAAATAATGATTTGGATGCAAGTCAGGAAAAGTTGTTTAATAAAGTTGAAGTATGGAATGAAGAAAAACAAAAGTATGATAAAAGATATGAGGATAGCAGTTTAATTCAAAAAGGAAAAAGAGATTATGTGAAAGCGGTTCAAAATCCGGACGGAAGCATAACCGATGAATACACAGGAAAAGAAGGAGAGTATATTACCGATAAAAACGGTAATGTTTCAAGAAGACAAGAGGTTGATCATGTTCAGGCTGTGGGTACAGCTAAGTATAATGCGAAATACATATCGGATGAGGGCAAAGCAGCATTAAAGGCATTTTACAATTCCCCAGACAATTTTGCTATGATGGATAAGATTGCAAATGGTTCAAAAGGTGATGTTAAAGTTTTTGATGCCAACGGTAACGATATAACTCACAGGGCAACACCTGAACAGTTGGCAGATGCCGTTTGTAAAAGATGGGAAAATGTTGAAAAAGCAGATACTAAAAGTGAACTTATAAAAAAAGGATACCTTAACGAAGATGGAAAGGTCCCCAAATCGGTGAAAAAGCAGCTTGAAAATAATCTGCGACATTCCCAAAATGTAGAGAGTAAAGTTATTCTGAAAAATACAGATTACAATAAAGTTGCAAGTGATGCTTTAAGCCATACCAAGTCAAGTATAGGCAAGATTATAGCGGGGCAAATGATTTACTATTCAGCACCTCCAATCATTTATGAGTTGAGAGAAATCATAAAAGAAAAAAAGATTACACTTGATAATGCAATTGAAAAGCTTTCTGCTGCAGGCAAGCGGATTGGAAACTATGTTTATAGCCATTTGAAAGAAATCTTCAAAAATATTGCAGAAAACAGTTTGAAAAAGTTTATAAAAACCTTTATGGATATTGTAATAGGTATAGTTAAGGCTACTGTAAAAAAGATGATGAGAGTATTGAAAAGTCTTGTTATGTCTGTTGTTGATTCAGTTAAAATCATTGCCACTCCGGGCACAACACCTGCTCAAAAAGCAGATTCTGTTTTTAACTTATTCGGCATTACGGTAACTAATATTGTGATTGAACTTTTATTTGAAGCAATAGAGAAAGGTGCACATATACCTGAAATGCTGTTAAAACCTTTACAGATAACAACAAGCGTAGTTTGCACAAATCTTACAATGCTCGTCTTACAAAAAGCAGATCTTTTTGATGTTCGCAGAGGATTTAAACTTGAGCAGGTGAGAAAGGTTTTTG
>JAZUOC010000214.1:0-9978 GCA_045604465.1 Acutalibacteraceae bacterium | reverse complement strand
GGATCTGTGAAGTTAGCATCTTCTTCGCTTACGTTAACGTCGTCCTCGATGCCTGCGAGCTGACCGAGTTCGCCTTCAACAACACAGCTGTGTGCATGAGCGTAGTCAACAACCTGCTTTGTAAGAGCTACGTTTTCTTCGTAGGGAAGGTGTGAGCCGTCGATCATAACTGATGTGAAGCCACCGTCAATGCAAGCCTTACATGTTTCAAAGTCGGGACCGTGGTCGAGATGGAGAGCGATGGGAAGACCTGTTTCTTCTGCAGCAGCCTTAACCATAGCTACGAGGTAGCCGTGGGAAGCGTATTTTCTTGCACCTGCGGAAACCTGAAGAATAACGGGAGAGTTGTGCTTTTTAGCAGCTCTGGTGATACCCTGGATGATTTCCATGTTGTTTACGTTGAATGCACCGATAGCGTAGCCGCCTTTGTATGCATCCTCAAACATTTTTTTGGTTGTTACTAATGCCATAATTGTCTACTCCTTTATTTGGATTTATTTTGTTTATACATTAACAGATAAAGTATACTCTGTTATTTTACGATTGTCAAGATTAAGCGTCAGGTGTGTAGGTGAAGGCGAAGCAGTGTGAACGGATTCTGCCGCCCATTACCTTGATACGGAAATCGTTACCGGTCATAATGGTGCCGCCTACATTGATGGAGGAAACGTAACCGATGTCGTCTCTTACAGCACTGTCGTGGGTGATTATACCCAGCCATGTAGAGGGATCACCTGAAAGCTCTATATTGGCGTTTTCCTTTACGAGCTTTTTAAGATCGTCGCTTGAGATGGTGTATGTGGATTTGAAATCCGGGTCAAGATAGTCGCCGTAGCTCTTTCTTCCGCCGCTGAGGTAAGGAACCGATGCACCGATACCCTTGCCCCATACATTATAGTAGGAGGTGGTAACACCTGCACTCATGGCATGGAAGGGAGTTACCGCCACATCGGAGCCGTTGGCGATGTAGTAGCCGCCTGCCATAACGTCATCGACTACCGAATAAACGGTCTGGGAGGGAGTCTTACCGAAGGCTGTGGCATCTGCACCGAGATTGAAGCCGTTATATTTGGCGAAGGTATAGATGGCGACAGCCTGTGCCTTCAGAGCTTCTATCTGGAAGGAGCCGCCCATTTCCGATTCGAGAGCGGAGGCGATGAAATCTCTGGTGTTATATTCTGTTCCTGCGTATTTGATTTTAGCGGGATAAGCATCACCGGAAACTATTCTGGTGTTTTCGCCCGCATCGTAGTAGTAGTGAGCGAGAATCTGCCATGCATTCCAGCCCTGTGTTGCCAGGTAGTTTGCACCTATCTGGCTCATGCCCACACCGTGACCGTAGCCGAAAACATAGAAGGTGAACACACCTTTGTCGGATTTTACGGCTGCCGTGGTGGTTGTGGCGGAAACCTCGGGAGCTACCTGCTCGGTAACACCGTTATTGAGCATTTCCGGAGACTTGGTGGTGTTAAGGAAGGGATTCTGTGTCGTAGTGGGTGCGGCAGTGGACTGATAATATGCGGGATTGTTTACATTGATGTCGGGAGGGGTGGTGGTAGTGGTCTGAGGCTTTAACATAAGGTAGGTCATAAGCATGGGGCTTACTATAGCGAAAACCATTACCGCTGCCGCAAAGATAAGCATACCCTTGGTAAGGGTGAAGACACCGTCCTTTGCTGCCGGTGTGGGAGCCTCCTGCTTTTCTTCCTCGTCCTTTTCCTCACTGTAATCTATTTTTGCTATGGATGTATTGATTACCTCTGCCTTCTGGCATACCACATCAGCGAGAATGGTTACTGCGTGGGGAAGGATGTGGGGAATATCGTCGGGGTTTACGGTGTTTATTTTCTTTGCCTTTGCGGTGCTTCTGTCTACCACAGCCACATAAGCATAGTAGGAGGTCTGTCCGTTTTCGCTTTCTGAAGAGTAAACGGGAGAGATGGATGCGCCGAAATCGCAGTCTGTGTTATACATTGCCTCTCTCGCGTGGCGTATAACCTTCATGGATTCGCTTTCCTTCGGAATTTCCGCATCCTCGTCCTTATTCTGAAGAGCTTCCTCGAAATCAGCTTCCTGTTCGTCTTCGCTCTCTTCTTCGGGGTCGGTTATTTCCACGAAATTTACCGTTTCTGTCAGACCGTCGATTTTATCGTAAAGATTATAAATCCACATAGCAGCCTCACCGGTGGTGAGTGCTACCTTCTTTTCGAGTCTGAGAAGGGAAGAAACGAGCTTTTCCGCAGCGGGTGTGATGTCATAGTCAGGCATCTCTATCTCTTCGCCGGCTAAATCGGAGAAGGGATTGCTGCTCTGCATATGGGCTAAGGTGAGAATTTTATTTTCGTTTTCCGTTACGCTGGCGAGAACATCGTCCAGACGCATAAAGTCCAGGGGGATAAAGGTCAGTCTTCCCGAAAGTGCATCACAGGTAAAACCGCTGTAAAGACCGTCGGCAGTAAGATGGATTACGCTGTTTTCCGGAATGAGACAGTGACCGTCCACGTCTATTTCGGAAACATCATCGCCTGCATTGAGGGTGATGAAATCAGCGATCTCGGGAGAGGAAATGCTTTCGAGAATAAGCTTTGAAATAAGGTCCTTTTTTGCCTTGACGAAATCTGTGTGCTCTGCAGCGACGATAATGTGCTTACCTGCTTCGAGGGATGACATTACCTCTTCGAACATTTCGCCGTAGCTTTCGAAGTCCTCGATGGTTTCTTCTGACAGGCCGAATTTATCCAGCGCGAGACAGATTTTATAAATGGAGTCAGAAGAAAAGGCAGAAATGTCCTTCAGTGTGTATAAACGTATCATTATATTTTTAACCTCCCAATAATAGGTTTGTTATCAGTCTTAACCGACTTCCCAGCGACTTGCATTCGCATAAGGATTATCAAGCTTCTTCTTATCGTAAAATGCCTGAGGATATCTGGGGCTTGGGTTTACCGTTGCCTTGGAAACGTCCACATCGGTGCTTTCACCGGGTCTTACGAGTCTGGCCACTACGACGAAGCGGGCATCGGTGAATTCGTGTGAGCAGGTGGAAAGGGTGAGAAGCTTGTCCGTGGGAAGAACATCCACACCTGTGTCATAGAGAGAGCGCTGACTCAGCTCATTCAGATAAGCGGCAAAGCGATCCTGTGTGCTGAGAGATGTGAAGTAATATCTGAATACATAACCGTTATCATCCTTCTCATAGGCGTTGGTAACGAAGGCTGCTATAACCTTCCACGAATAATCCTTATAAAGAGTGTTGAAGGTGATTACGGGTGCGGCCTTGAAGCCGTCGATTTTCTTATAGGCATCGAGAGCGCCGAAAATAGTTCCGTTATTCATGTGGTGACCGAATATGATAGTATTCTGATCAAGCTCGACTATATTATTTACATGTGTAACGAAGGGACAGCCGTATTTGGTGCTGTTACCGTAGAAATTCTTGTTCAGGTACTTGGAGTCATTCTGAGCCTGTACTATGGGAAGGCTGATGTTCACGCCCTTGGCTTCGAGATAGCCGACAAACTCTTTGTTGGTGGCATAGAGACGGGCGTATTTTAGCTGAAGTCCTACGGGGAAAATCACATCGGGGTATTCTTTTTGTATCTGTGCCCACTGCTTTTCAGTGTCCTGAGAGGTGATGGTTTTGTCTGTATTTTTATCGCTTTTTTCCGTGGTTTCTTCTGTCGCGACGGTGGAGGGCTCGGTAATGATAAGATCGGAAACACCCTCCTCCAGCCTGTCGTTTTCCTTTGAAAGGCGCAGCTCATTAAGAAGCATAGCCGAAGAAATCACGATAGCGACAATGGCTGTACCGAGAACGATACGGCGTATAATTTCAAAGCGTGAAAGCTTTTTCTTCATCTTTTTTTCTTTCGGTTCATCTTTTTCCGAGCTTATGTCGGTCAGCACCTCGTCGGCAGTGTCCTCTATTTCGAAGCCGTCACCGAAGCCGAGGGGGACATCCCTGCTTTTTTTGGGGGTGGGACGCTGATAGGAAAAAGAGCTTTTATTCTGTCTTAAGAGGATGGAATTAAGCTCATAGGTGCTCATTTCCATTTCCTCTACCTTAAAGGAGTTTTTCTTCGCTGCAGGCTTATGAGGAAGATTTACGGTTTCCTCTTCGATTTCTATGTCTTCGGTAAGGGGAGCTTTTACGGGAATAGGCTTCTGAGGAGCCGTATTTTTCACTGCAGAAGTGATCTGTATTTCCTCTTCTGTGATTTCCTCTTCGACGTAATCGGTGTAATCCTCTTCGGGCTCTGACGGCTTATCAAAGTCTTCACTCTGATAAAGGACTCTCATACCCGAATCGGTCTGAGGTGTGTCCTGTGTCTGCTGAAAGGGCTGAGGATACTGAGGGACGGCGTACTGCTGAAAAATAGCATTGAGCTGTTCCTGAGTAAGGGGTGCCTGCTGAGGAGGATAGCCGGGCTGAGTATAGGGTATCTGTCCTACAGGGACATAGTATACGGGCTGGCCGTAGGGGCCCGGCTGAATGTAGACGGGCTGCTGCAGGGGCGGCTGTCCGGAAGGAATATCGGAGCTTATGTCCGCGCCCTCGGGTATGTCTGAAGGCTTCATATCCTTAGACATATCTTTGTCATTGTAAATGTTTTTCATAGTTAGTTCAATTCCTCGGATAAGAATTTATAAATTCCGTTATATTGCCCTCTGACCTTAATTCAGGGCTGTTTAAAATGCAAAGTCTTAATTGATTGATAGCGTTTGAGGCAGAGACAAACCTGTTATAATCTCTGCAGTTACCGCTTTTTCTGCCGTGAAATTCTTTCAGGTAAAGGCTTTCACCGTCAGTAACGGCGACATAGATAAGTCCGACCTCTTTTTCGGGATCGTCGCTGGTGGGACCTGCCATACCTGTGACGGCTACTCCGTAATCGGCTCCCGAGAGCCTTTTTACTCCTAAAGCCATCTGAGCGGCTACGATGTCGCTGACAGCACCGAAGCGGTCAAGGTCATCGGCACTTACGCCTAAAAGCTTTTCTTTTATTCCGTTTGAATAGGAAACCACTCCGCAGTGGAAAACCTCTGAGGCACCGCTGATGTCGGTGATTCTTTTGGCACAGAGTCCTGACGTACAGCTTTCGGCGAAGGCTGCAGTGACTTTCTTTTCTTTCATAAGAGAAACTGTAGCTGCTTCTATGCTTTCGGCATCAATGCCGTAAATACAGGAGCCGAGTCTCGATTTTATATCCTCGAGCACAGGGAAAACGAGCCTGTCGGCTTCTTCTTCGTTTTCTGCTTTAGCCGTGACTCTGAGGAGTGCCTCGCCGTCCTTGGCGTAGGGTGCTACGGTGGGATTTTCATTTTCCAGAAGGTCGGCTACCTTTTCGCTCATGGCACTTTCACCGATGCCGAAGGTGCGGACCGTATGGGATTTTATAACTGAATGAGTGAATTTTCTGAGATAAGGGATAACCTGCTGAGTGAACATAGGCTCCATTTCTCTGGGGGGACCGGGAAGAATAATGATTTTTCTGTCATCCTTTTCCATAATGAAGCCGGGAGCAGTTCCGTTTTTATTGGGAAGAACCGTGCTTCCCTCGGGAACGAGAGCCTGCTTTGCGTTGGTTTCGGGCATCGTGAGACCCTTGGCTGAAAAGTAGGCCTTGATTTCACTGAGTATATCCTCCTGCATAATGAGCCTCTTACCGAAGTAATCGGCACAGATCTCCTTGGTGAGGTCGTCGGGAGTGGGACCGAGTCCGCCCGTAAGGATAACCGTATCCGCTCTGGAAAAAGCGTGGTCAAGACAGGCCTTAAGCCTTTCCTCGTTATCACCTACGGTGGATTGATACATAACAGAGATACCGAGGGCGGCGAGCTCTTCTGAAAGGAAGCGTGCGTTCGTGTTAAGAATATCGCCTAAAAGAATTTCAGTGCCTACACTTATAATTTCACAGTTCAGAAGAATCACCTCTTTCTGAAATACAGAATTATTTTTAAATCAGTCCACAAATTCAAATCTCGTGGTTTCGATAGCTCTTTCGATCATTTCGCTGAAATCGAATACGCTTTCAGCCTTTTCGATAAGCTCGATGGTCGGTCGCGTTCTCGGATGCTTCGGAGTAAATACCGTACAGCAGTCCTCGTAGGGAAGGATAGAGGTTTCGAAAGCTCCGATAGCACGGGAGATGTCTATAATTTCGTTTTTATCCATACCGATAAGGGGACGGAAAACGGGCATATTCACAGCTGCATCCGTACAGGCAATAGCACCGAGTGTCTGGGAAGCTACCTGACCGAGGCTTTCACCTGTTACGAGTGCGCCGCAGTTATCTCTCTCAGCCAGACGGACGGAAATTTTCATCATCATTCGTCTCATAATGATGGTAAAGAGCTCTTCGGGACAGTGCTCCTTGATGGCTTCCTGTATTTCAGTGAAGTTTACTACGGCGAAGTTTACTCTGCCGCTGTATTTAGCCACGATGGAAACGAGGTCGCGCACCTTCATTTCGGCTCTCTTACTGGTGTAGGGAGGAGCGGCAAAATGTACGGCAGACAGCTGGAGTCCTCTTTTGGCCATCATCCAGCCTGCTACGGGACTGTCTATACCGCCTGAAACGAGAAGGGCAACTCTGCCGGCAGTGCCGACGGGCATACCGCCTGCACCTTTTATCTGGTTGCCGTGGATAAAGACATTTTTATCTCTTACCTCTACGGTTACGGTAATATCGGGATTATGAACATCTACCTTAAGTGAAGGGATGTTTCTGAGAAGATGTGCGCCTACTTCACGGCAGATTTCGGGAGAGGTGAGAGGAAAACGCTTGTCGCTTCTTTTCGCATTTACCTTAAAGGTTTTAACGCTTCTGAGGTCATCTCCGAGATAGGAAAGAGCCGTGTCCTTCATACACTGAAGGTCTTTTTCAGTTACTGCCGCCTTCGAAAAAGCGACGATACCGAAAACCTTCTTTACGGTTTCTACGGCTGCATCGAAATCCACATCCTCGTCCACAGGCTCTGCCACGATGGTCGACTGGGATTTAAGGAAGGTGAATTTGCCTGCCGACTTTAAAAGTCTGCGCTTCATATTTTTTACGAGAACATCCTCGAAGGTGCTTCTGTTGAGACCCTTGAGGGCGAGCTCTCCGTTTTTGATGAGTAATACTTCTTTCATTTGCTACCTCTTATTTTTTCATAATTACTTTCATAGCCTTATCGAGCGTCAGAAGGAAGAAATCGAGCTCTTCCTTTGTAGTGAAGCGGGAGAGGCTTATTCTTAAGGACGAGTCAATGAGACTGTCGGGAAGCTTCATAGCTGTAAGCACGTGGCTTTTGTGTCCCTTGGCACAGGCTGAGCCCGAGGAAACATAAATTCCGCTGTCGGAAAGGAAGTTCAGAAGGGTTTCGCTTCTGTAGCCGGGAAGGGAAATGTTTACGATATAGGGGAGAGCATCTGCGGGACTGTTTATTACTATACCCTCTCTTACTGAAAGCTTATTTAAAAAGCCGTCACGCAAACCGGTGATTCTGATGAGAGAAGAATTTACGGTAAGCTCCTCCACCGCACCCATAAAGCCAGCGATGGCAGGCATAGGCTCAGTGCCGGGACGGATGTCCTTTTCCTGTCCGCCGCCTACTGCCACGGGAGTGAGCTTAGTGCCTTTTTTTATGAAGAGTGCGCCTACACCCTTGGGTCCGTGAATTTTATGGGAGCTGACGGTCATAAGGTCTGCTCCGAGTTTTTTTACATTGAGGGGAATTTTACCGAATGCCTGTACGGCATCGATGTGAAAAAGAGCAGGAGAGCCTTTTCTCTTTATCAGCGCTGCGATTTCGCCTATAGGCTGAATGGCACCGACCTCATTGTTTACGGCCATTATGCTTACGAGAACGGTTTTTTCATTTACGGCATCGGACAGTGCGGAAAAGTCAAGCTTTCCCTCTGTGTCGGTACCGATGCGGATAACCTCGAAGCCATCCTTTTCCAGTCGGTCGAAGGCCTTCTGCACACTGGGATGCTCTACGGCAGAGGTGATAACTCTGTTACCTTTTCTTCTGTTTGCGTAAGCGGCACCGAAAACAGCTAAGTTATTGCCTTCAGTTCCTCCGCTTGTAAAAAAGATTTCGTCCTTTTCGCAGGAAAGAGCCTTAGCCACGGTTTCTCTTGCCTTAAGAAGGAGAGAGTCGGCTTCGATGCCCTTTTCGTGGAGAGAGGAAGGATTACCCCAGCAGCTTTCCAGAGCATAAATCATATTCATTTTTGCTTTTTCGCACACCTTTGTGGTGGCACTGTTATCCAGATAAGCTTCCATAGGACATACCTCCTCATCATAATCTTATTTATTATACTATATCAGCGAAAAATATTCAATGGTACATTGTCTAAATAAAGGGATATTTTTGTAAAATTTTCGTAAAATACTTTTATAAAATACTAATAACGTTTCAGAGGAGAGAAAAAATGGATAATAAAAAAATCAATTTGAGAAACAAGATAATATGGATTCTGTCGGCTATGTGTCTGGCACTTTTTATTCTTACGGCTATGAATTCCGCGAGGATCAAAGGTCTCGAAAGAGAAAATGAGGTACAGAGGCAGAAATACCTTTCGGAGCTGTGTGAAAACCTGGACAGTATGACCGTGAGTCTGAGTAAAAGCCTCTGTACATCCACTGCAGAGATGCTTCATAAAAACGGTAACGATCTGGCGAGACAGGCGGCAGTGGCTAAGGTGAGTCTTTCGGGCATAACCGATGAGACGATTATAACTGACGAGATATATAAATTTCTGTCGCAGGCAGGCGATTACGCACTTTATCTTTCACGTGGGAGAAAGTCTTCTCTGAGTGTTGATGAGAGAAAAAAGCTTAAGGCTCTTTATGACTATTCGAAGCACCTTTCGGATTCCTTTGAGCAGCTCAGCAGCGACTATTATTCGGGAAGAGTGGCGTTTACGCGTCAGGTAAACAATCTGCTTTCCTCTGCGGAAAATGAGGGCGTAAGCTTTACGGATTCATTTACGGATATACAGCAGACTATGGGAGATTACCCTACACTTTTATATGACGGACCCTTCGCTGATGCGGTGCTGAATAAAAAAGCACTCGGTCTCAGCGGTGACGAAATCACTGCGGATGAGGCAAGAAAAAAGGCAGCAGAGTATCTCGGATGTGAGGCAGGCGGTCTGAAAAAAGAGGCTGACACGGAAGGTGTTGTAGAACTTTACTGCTTTTCTTACGGCGACAGGACCGTGGGCATTACCAAAAAAGGCGGTATGCTCTGCTATATGACGGATCCTGTTTTCGTGGGAGAGGTGTCAATCAGTACCGATGAAGCCATAAAACGAGGTAAGGAGTATCTGAAAAAAACAGGCTTTTCCGAAAATATGAGGGAGACCTATTACAGCACCTATGACGGGATATGTACGGTGAATTATGCCTATGAAAAGGACGGCATAATATGCTACTCCGACCTGGTGAAGGTCAGTATTTCTCTGGAGACAGGTATGGCAGTGGCCCTGGACAGCAGAGGTTATCTGATGAACCATAGGGAAAGAAAAGCAGAAAAAAATATACTTTCCCTTAAAGAGTGCAGAAAAAAACTTTCACCCTTTCTTTCGGTGATGTCCTCAGATACGGCTTACATCCCTCTGGAAACGGGCAAGGAAGCACTCTGCTATGAGTTTCACTGTAAGAGTCCGGAGGGACAGGAGGTTTTAGTGTATATTAATGCGCAGAGCGGAAAAGAGGAAAACATTCTGCTTCTCCTTTACAGCGACGGCGGAGTTCTTACGAAATAATTTTTCGCGGTGTGAAAAAATATGCAGGGTAAATTTTGCTTCGGATACGCTTGTTTTCTGCTTCAGAAAGGGAAACTTAAAACGAAACTTAAAATATTTGTTAATCAAAAGTAAACAAAACAGGCAAACTATTGCAAAAATAACACTAAAGTTGTATTATTAATGTACAAAAGATTGATAGTTTTTTCATTTTCATAGTTACCTCAATCAAATTCCCA
>JAZUOC010000213.1:0-4171 GCA_045604465.1 Acutalibacteraceae bacterium | reverse complement strand
TGTTCTTTTTTCTTCTAACATTTTCATCACCATATTTATTATACCATAAATATGATAAAAAGCCCAGTTATTACTGGACTTTTTCGACAGTCTGCGGCGGGATGAGTCATCCCGCCTTTCTTTTATTTTAATATCAGCGTCGCATTATAATCATCTATATCATAATTACCTGCTGTATTTTTAAGCACCTCATAAAGGTCGAGCTTCTCACCCTTTTTATCCTTAAGCTCGATTTTCTTAAGAACGAAACGGATTCTTTTAAGGAAACCGAGAAGCAGATCGCCCTTGGCTGTCCCCTCTTTATAATACTGATTACCCTCAAAGATATTTCTTACAAGCTCTGCGGCATAATCTAAAAGAGTTATCCTTCTGATGCTCTTGTCACATTTAATGAAGAGAATACGGGCAAGAGTTCCTACTTTAATCTTACAGATTATCTTGCCCACCATGCCGAGAAGCTTTTTAGTAACACCCTTATCCTCGATATGGAATTTACCCATCATTCTCGGCGTGTCATAAGCCATATCCGTAAGGACATTTACTATCATATTCGCGAACATATCGGAAAGATACTGCTTGCAGTCCTTGCCCTTAGTGTCAAAATCGAAGTCGGGCGTAGGTATGCTCTTAATATCCACGGTCTTTTCATCCTTAAAGGTCACAAGACGGATGAAAGCAGGGTCAGCGATTATGGCACCTGTGCAGACATCGTAAAATTTATTACCCTTTTCGGTTATGTATTCGTTTATGCTCTGATTATGCATGTGGCCTGTGAAGATGAGATGTACTCCCCTGTCGGCAAGAAAAGCGGCAAAATCAAAGGGCTTACGGATAGTAGCAGGCTTGATTACAGAGAAAATTGGCTGACCGGGTAAAACAGGATAGTGAAGCATAGCAAACATAGTCTGTCCGTCTTCTTTCGCTTTTTTAGCCTGTTCGTCAATCCATTGGAGCTGTTCATCATCGAAATTATACTGTCCGTCCTCTTTATAGTCAGCATTTAGAGCTAAAAGGCGAACATTCTCGCTAATCTGCGCCACATAGGAAAGGTGCTTCCTGTCACTTACTATAGCAGAGCCGAAGCCGAAATCTGCATATATATCGAAAAGCTCATCACGGTCTATACCCTCGGGGCTGTATCTTCCCTTTTCACCGAAGGCAAACGGATTACCCCAGTCGTGGTCAGCAGTAACCACAAAGATTTTCTTGCCGCTGTCACGAAGCGACCTTAAAAGTGCAGAGAATTCCTCATGGCTTTTTCTTTCACCGTTAAATACCAGGTCGCCTGCGATAAGCACCGTATCAGCCTCATCAGCCTTTTTCAGATACTCGATAACGCTTTTATTTATGCACTCAGTCTCAGCGAAGCATTTCTGCTCGTAGTGCATAAAATCGTCATACTCCGCACCGCTGCAGCCTAAACAGGAGGCAAAGTAATGTGGGTCTGTGATAAGATAAAATTTCGTTTCTTTCATATTTTCTTTTCCCTTCATATCAGCTTTTATTATCATAACAGAAAATTAAAGATAAAGCAAGTAAAAATATCCTTGCTTAAAGGTTATTTTCAGGTCTTTCATTACAAGCTCTCGGTTTACATTTAAAGCCTTCGATCGAAATATTTTCCGTGTCTCTGACATAAAGACCGTAAACAGGCAGCTCCCAATATGGCGACTCCTCGTGAGAATTGGTGTAAATACTGCATATACGGGTAATTTCGGGATATTCTTCCATAGCCTCATAGCCCACGCCGCCTTCACGGATGTATATTTCTTCGTCACTGTCACGGTAGGTTACATCGATATTTTCCAGCTTCACATCCTCGACCGGATAAAGCCTTCCTCGATGCACCACTCCTGTCACGGCTGAAGGCAGAGAGACATTTTCAGCAGTAATATTTCTGAGTGTTATATTTTTCATTTCTCCCGGCTCGATTTGTCTGCGATTTCCGAGCCAGACAAGAAAAGCTGAAGTAATGCCGTTCATTTTTATGTTTTCGACGAGAATATTTTCTACCTTACCGCCACAGTCAGACTGAATGGAAATTCCCGAATATCCGCCTGTGGTGCCGTCAGAAAAGAATTCGCAGTTTCTCACCGTAACATTTTTTACATTACGGTAAACCGTGGTACCGATTTTAAAGCAGTTGGCAAGACTCATAGCCTTACAGTCTTCTATCAGTATATTCTCGATATCCATTTCACCGTCAGCCTTGATACAAAGAGCATCATCACCTGTAGCAATAAAGCAGTGCCGTACTGTGGCATTTTTACAGCAGCTCAGGTCAAAGCCGTCGCTGTTAGCCACGTGATAATTACTGTTAATGATAACATTCTCTATATGTATATTATCGCTTTCGAAAATGTTACAGGTCCAGCAGGCTGATTCGTAAAGCTCCACATTATGTATATCCACATTTCTGCAGCTGCAAAGCTCAATAAGATTTACCCTTTCACTGTTTTCTTTTTCAAATCGGATTCTGCTTCTGAATTCTATAATGTATGTTTTAAGGTGAAATTTCTCAAGCGGCAGAAGCTTCTGCGGTTTTTTAGCCTCTTTACAGTAGGACGCACCGCTTCCGTCGATCCTTCCGCCACCGCATATAGTTATATTTTCAGCGTTTTCGGCATAGATAAAGCCTTTCCGGCAGCGACTGTGTACATAATACTTTTCTCCCCTGCCGAGCTTTTCACCGGCTTTTTTATTCGTTTCATAGTCTACACATTTAAGAGTTCCCTTGATAAAAAGAGTCACATTACTTTTTAAAACAACTGCAGAGCACAGAAAGGTACCCTCGGGCACCAGGACAGTACCGCCCTTTTCGCCGGCCTTATTGATCGCAGAATTAATTGCCGCGGTATTAGCTTCAAAACCGATGTTTTCCCCTGCTCCGAAATCTCTTATATCATAAACCGTGCCTTTTACGTCTTCTTTATAAAGGTACTCTTCAAAGGGAATATCCGTACAAAAATCACAGACTTCACCCGTAGGAATAAGATCGTAGAATTCTACGGCACCGTTTTTAAAAGCCATATCTTCCGCCCTACCTTTTAATTTAATACCTAAAAAAATTCCTTTTCGTTATTATAATCCTTAACAAAATCAAAGTCAACAATAATACAAAAATCAATTGACAAATCGAGATTGATGTGATATTATATTTGAGCGTTAAAAATTTAACAGATATGAGGGTGTAGCTCAGTTGGTCAGAGTACTTGCTTGACATGCAAGGGGTCGGTGGTTCGAGCCCACTCATCCTCACCAAAGTTCAATCCGTTCACGAAAGTGGGCGGATTGAACATTGTATTATTCATTTTTTCAATATTCATTGATACAAGAACGGATTTAGAATGAATAATGAATATTGAAGTTTCGCTAACAACCGTTCCTATTATAATGTAAAACGTGTCTTACTTAACTGTAAAACACGTTTTTTTATTTCCCCGGAAACCCGCAACCTCTTACAAAAATAATTACAAGCTTTCCCTTTCTTCGTCAGATTAATCAGCCGTAACCTCTCTGCTCGCCCACCCCTCTTATCTTGCCCGTGAATCACATTTCATCCGTAGCATAAAGCTTATCTTGCCCACTCCTACACAGCAATCAAAGGTAAATAACCGACATAAAAAATGTACCGTCCTGTTAAAGAACGGTACATTTTTTTTAGAATATAGTCCTGAATATCAATGTGATAAAGTCAATAAGGAATGTTACGAAGCAGAAGAGCCATGCAATTCTGTCATTACCGTGAGATGCCTTACTGCAAAGAAGACAACGCTCAAGCTCGGTTCCGCAATCGTCACAGAATACATCGCCGTCTTCATCGACATGCGGAAGCTTGGTATTTTCAGCTTCATCCACATGGGAATGATCGCATACTGTACAGGTGTAGGTGGTATAACCGTTTCTCGTACAGGTGGGTGCTGTCACTACTGCATCGTAGCTGTGGCCTAATGCTTTGATTACGTTGTCCACGTATGAATCATCGCATACCGTACAGGTGTAGGTGGTGTAACCGTCTTCTGTACATGTAGGTGCTACTGTAGTTCCTTCGTCATAATTATGGCCAAGAGCTGCAACCTCGTCGGCTGTGTATGTATCATCGCATACTGTACAGGTGTAGGGGGTATAACCTTTCTCTGTACAGGTCGGAGCTGTTACTGCTGATTTATAG